>CATNDK010000187.1 GCA_950096585.1 Thalassococcus halodurans
TAAGGTGCCTTCCGAAATGGTGACCTTCTTGAAGGGCGTGTCGGACAACCCTATCGTGATCCTTCTGCTGATCAACATCAGCCTGCTGGTTCTGGGTACCTTCATGGACATGAGCCCGCTGATCGTGATCACCACGCCGATCTTCCTGCCGGTCGCCACCGCCTTTGGCGTCGATCCGGTGCAGTTCGGCATCATCCTGATCCTGAATCTTGGTATCGGTCTGTGCACACCGCCCGTGGGTGCCGTGCTGTTCGTCGGTTGTGCCGTGGGCAAGATCGGGATCGGGCAAGCCATGCGCACGATCTGGCCCTTCTACTTTGCGGCCTTTGGCGTGCTGCTGCTGGTCACCTATGTGCCTGCGCTGTCGCTCTGGCTGCCCTCTCTTTTCCGCTGATTGGAGTTTGTCGATGATCCGCACGTTTCCGGTTGTTCACCCTGATCAGGGCGTGGCCCGTCAGGTGTTGTCCGACAGTCCTGAACTGATGGTTGTGTCCTTCGCTTTCGAAGAGGGCGCGAAGGGCGCGTTGCACAGCCATCCGCATGTCCAGTCGACCTATGTGAAGACCGGCAAGTTCCGCTTTTCCGTGGCTGGCAACAGCTTTGACGTCAAACCCGGCGACAGTTTTGTCATCCCGTCGGGTGCCGAGCACGGCTGCACCTGCCTTGAGCCGGGCGAGCTGATCGACACCTTCACCCCGCGCCGCGACGATTTTCTTTGATTAGGAGCCCATTCCATGACGACCGCTGAAACCCGCTATGCCATTGATCCCGCAACCTCCAAGACACTGGATACCCAAGGTCTGCGCGATCATTTCCACGTGGGCGGCCTGTTCGCCGAGGGCGAGATCAAGCTGGTGTATTCCCATTACGACCGTCTGATCCTTGGCTCGGCCGTGCCTGCGGGTAAGGACCTGACGCTGGATCACGTGCCGGAAACGGGCACCGCCACCATTCTGGAACGCCGCGAAATGGGTATTCTGAATATCGGCGACACAGGCACGGTGTCTGTTGGCGGCGAAACCTATGAAATCGCCAATGGTGAAGTGCTGTACATCGGCATGGGCGCAGGCGCGATCACTTTCAGCGGGGCAGGTCGTTACTACATCCTGTCCGCGCCTGCGCATCGCAAATGCCCGACCAAGCTGATCACACTGGCCGAGGCCAAGCGGGTCGAGCTGGGTTCGATCGCGACAGCCAACGAACGGGTCATTATCCAGCTGCTGCACCCTGATGTCTGCGAAAGCTGTCAGCTGCTAATGGGCTACACCCAGTTCAAAGAAGGCTCTGTCTGGAACACGATGCCCGCCCACCTGCATGACCGTCGGATGGAGGCCTATCTGTATTTCGACATGACCGCAGACCAGCGCGTGTTCCACTTCATGGGCCAACCGAGCGAGACGCGTCATATCGTTGTCGCGAACGAAGAGGCCGTGATTTCCCCCCCGTGGTCCATCCACTCGGGCGCGGGCACGGGTTCTTATACGTTCTGCTGGGCGATGGCTGGTGACAACGTCGACTTCACCGACATGGATATGGTCGCGATGGAGGACCTGCGATGACCAACCCCTTCAGCATCGAAGGCAAGTGCGCGCTGGTGACGGGGGCGAACACGGGGATCGGTCAGGCGATTGCCATGGGTCTTGCCGCCGCCGGTGCCCATGTAATCGCCGCTGGCCGGTCGTCCTGTGATGAGACCGTCGCGCAGATCACCGCCGCAGGTGGCAGTGCCGAAGCGCTAACGCTGGACCTGTCCGATCCGGTCAAAGGCGCGGCCGAGCTGGCCAAGGCCGGTGATCTGGACATTCTTGTGAACAACGCGGGCATCATCCGGCGCGAGGACTCGGTCGATTATTCCGAGGCCGACTGGGACGACGTGATGGACGTGAACCTGAAGGCCGTATTCCTGCTGTGTCAGGCTTTTGCCAAGGCCGCGATTGCGCGTGGGGCCGAGGGGCGCATTGTGAACATCGCGTCGCTGCTCAGCTTTCAGGGCGGCATCCGCGTGCCTGCCTATACCGCGTCGAAACATGGTGTGGCCGGTCTGACCAAGATTTTCGCCAATGAATGGGCCGCGAAGGGCATCAACGTGAATGCCGTGGCCCCTGGCTATATCGCGACCAACAACACCGAAGCGCTGCGCAATGACACCGCGCGCAATCAGGCGATTTTGGATCGTATTCCGGCGGGTCGTTGGGGCGATGCAGAGGATATCGCCGGTGCGGTGACCTTCCTGTGCACGCCTGCTGCGAAATACGTGACAGGTGCGGTTCTGAATGTGGATGGAGGCTGGCTTGCCCGCTAACCCGAGACTGACCCGCCAAGGCGACGCGCCGAAAACCGGCATCGTCCACCTTGGCCCCGGCGCGTTCTTTCGCGCATTTAATGCGATCTATACGCAAGAGGCCATGGAGGCCGCGGGCGGCGATTGGGGCATCACCGCCGTAAGTTTGCGCAGCCCGACGGCGCGTGACCAGCTTGAACCGCAGGGGGGTGTTTATACATCCGTGTCCTTGGGGGCCGAGGGCGTTACGCATACCGTGATCGGGTCGATCAATAAGGTGCTGGTCGCACCCGAAAGTCCGTCTGCGGTTCTGGATGTGATGGCTGATCCGGCGGTGAAGATCGTGTCGTTGACCATCACCGAAAAGGGGTACTGCCATGAGCCGTCCACGGGGCGGTTGCGGTTGGATCATGCGGACATCGTACATGATCTGGCGCATTTGGATGCCCCGCAATCGGCACTCGGGTTTATCGTGGGTGCCTTGGCGCGGCGTCGATCTGCGGGCATTGCGCCCTTCACGGTGTTAAGCTGCGATAACCTGCCGTCGAACGGCCATCTGGCCCGCGGCATGGTGTTGGAATTTGCGGGGCAAGTGGACGCCGGTCTGCGCGACTGGATCGCGGCCGAGGGGCGGTTTCCAGCCACCATGGTGGACCGGATCACACCCGCGACGACCGAGGCCGATATCGCCGCGCTGGAAGAGGCGCAGGGCTATTATGATCCGGCCTGTGTCCAGCATGAACCCTTCCGCCAATGGGTCATCGAGGATGACTTTGTCGGCGGCGCGCGGCCTGACTGGCACGTGGCCGGCGCACAGTTCGTGCGGGATGTGGATGCCCACGAAACCATGAAGCTGCGCTGTCTGAACGGCACTCATTCGACGCTGGCCTATCTGGGCTACTTGGCGGGGTATGAGACGATTTCCGACACGGTGTCCGATGCGGCATTCGCGGCGCTATGTGAGTATTTGTGGACAGATGAAATCATACCCACAGTGCCCCAGCCCGAAGGTGAGGATTTGGCGGCTTATGCGGCGGCTTTGTTGGGGCGGTATCGCAATCCGGCCATTCGTCACCGGACGTGGCAGATTGCTATGGACGGATCGCAAAAGCTGCCCCAGCGGATTTTGGGAACGGTAAGTGATGCTTTGGCGTCGGGTCGGTCTGTGCCCGGACTTGCGCTCGCTGTGGCGGGGTGGATGCGTTACGTGGGTGGCGTGGATGAAGCCGGTGCGATGATTGATGTGCGTGATCCTTTGGCGGCGCGATTGCGTGAACTTTCGGAAGGCGCGGCAACGCCCGCTGCGAAGGTGGCCGCATTTTTGGCGGTTGAGGATGTGTTCGCGCCCGAGCTGGCGGCGCATGACGGTTTTCGGGATGCGGTGACCGCGGCCTACGAGGGGCTGGTCGCCAAAGGTGCGCGCGCCATGGTGCAGGAGTTGGTGGCATGATCGAGACGTGGCGCTGGTTTGGTCCGTTGGACGCGATCGATTTGTCCGAGATCGCGCAGACAGGGGCGCGAGGCATTGTGACGGCTTTGCACGACATTCCTTATGGCGAGGTCTGGCCGGTTGAGGCGATTGCCGAGCGCAAGTCGATGATCGAAGCGTCAGGCGCGCATTGGGCTGTGGTGGAGAGCCTGCCAGTGCATGAGGATATCAAGCTGGGGCAGGGTGATCTGGATGGGTTGTTTGCCAACTATCGCCAGTCGCTTGCAAACCTTGCGTCGCAGGGCGTGACGACCGTTTGTTATAACTTTATGCCGCTTCTGGATTGGACGCGGACCCGTTTGGATGCGGCTTTGCCTGCGGGGGGCACATCGTTGCGGTTTTCGCAGGTCGAGATGGCCGGGTTCGAGGTTCATATGCTGGGCCGCGAAGGGGCTGAGGCCGAGTATACTCAGGATATACTGGGTCAGGCAGCTGAATGGGCCACAGGCGCGGTTGAGGCAGAGCGGCAGCGGTTGTTGACGGCGATCATGTCCGGATTGCCGGGGGCCTATGCGCGGTACGATGTAGAGGGTCTGCGAGCGGCGCTTGCGCCTTGGCAGGGATTTACCACGGAAGATTTGCAGGCGAACCTGAAGCGGTTTCTGGAAGAAGTTATCCCGACGGTGTCGGAGTTGGGGATGCGGATGTGCATCCATCCCGATGATCCGCCGCGTCCGTTGCTGGGATTGCCGCGCATCGTTTCATCGCGCGATCATATCGCGGCGATCATGGGCATGGTGGATGATGTGGCCAACGGGCTGACGCTGTGCGCTGGTTCGCTGGGGGCCAATCCGGCCAATGACGTGCCTGCCATCGCGGCGGAGTTTGCGGATCGGATTCACTTTGCCCATCTGCGGAATGTTCGGAAGGAACCGGATGGGTCGTTTGAGGAAGCAGCGCATCTGGAGGGTGACACGGATATGCCAGCCCTGGTTGCTGTTTTGCTGGCGGAAGAGAAGCGTCGCCGGAAAGACGGGCGCAGGGACGCGGATATTCCGTTCCGTCCGGATCATGGTCATGCCTTGTTGACGGATGAAGGGCGCAATACCCATCCGGGTTATCCGTTGGTCGGGCGTTTGCGCGGTTTGGCGGAATTGCGCGGTGTGATCGCCGGTTTGACCTATGCGGATGCCACACATGGCTGAGCCGATTGTTCTGGACCCGAAAGATGACGTGGCCATTCTGACGGCCAAGTCTGTTGCGGGGGACGATCCTTTGGGGCTGGGTGCGCCTTTGGATGCGCCTGTTGCGCAGGGGCATAAGGTTGCGCGGCATGCCTTGGCGAAGGGTTCGGCGATCCGGAAGTTCGGGCAGATCATAGGCTATGCCACGGCAGACATTGCCGCGGGTGAGCATGTGCACAGCCACAACTGTGCCATCGGGGATCATGATCGGGGCTATGAGATCGGTGCTGATCTGGAGGCCGCCATGGCGGCTGTTACACCGCAAAAGCTGATGACCTTTCAAGGCTACCGACGTGAAGACGGACGCGTGGGGACGCGGAACTATATCGCGCTTTGTGCTACTGTGAATTGTTCAGCCACCGTCATCCGGAAAGCTGCGGATGAGGTTGTGCGTCGTGGCCTGCTTGCGCCCTATCCCAACGTGGATGGCATCTTTGCTTTGGCCCATGGAACGGGTTGTGGCATGGCGTCGGAGGGTGCGGGATGGGACAACCTTCAGCGTGTCCTTTGGGGGCATGCGACGCACCCCAATGTCGGCGCGGCGGTGTTTGTGGGCCTCGGCTGTGAGGTGATGCAGATCGCACGAATGAAGACGTTGTTCGGGGCCGAGGGGAGCGAACGGTTTCACGGCCTGACCATTCAGGACACAGGCGGCACGCGGGCCACGATTGAGGCGATTGTTGCCAAGGTGGCAGAACTGCTGCCCGAGGTGGCCAAGGCTGAACGTACGACTTGTCCTGCCTCTGATCTGGTGATCGGGCTGCAGTGTGGTGGCTCTGACGGCTATTCCGGCATCACTGCGAACCCCGCTTTGGGGGCCGCGTCTGATTTGCTGGTGGCGCAAGAGGGCACGACCGTTCTGTCCGAGACGCCCGAGATTTACGGGGCCGAACAACTGTTGCTGCGGCGTGCCGTGAATGGCGATGTGGCCGACAAGCTGATCGAACGTATCCGCTGGTGGGAAGAGTACACGCAGATGAACGGCGGTTCGATGGACAACAACCCGAGCCCCGGCAACAAAGCGGGGGGGTT
>CATNDK010000188.1 GCA_950096585.1 Thalassococcus halodurans
GCATCCCGATTGATGTGTTCTGGCAGACCGGCCCGCAGCCGGAAAGCGTCTGGATTCCCGATCAAGGCGTGCCGCCCTATCGCGGTCGCGGCTAAGATATCGGGAGACCGGTCCTACGGCCACGCGGCATAGGATTTGTCGCCTTCCAAGCGGCGGATGCGGGCCGTCCGCCGGAACTTGGCAGGGCTTTCACCGCGATGACGGATGAAGAAGCGCGTGAAATACGCGGGGTCGTGAAAGCCAAGGCGGTACGCCACCTGACTGACGGGCATGCCGGTGTTCGACAGCAGTTCCGATGCCTCGCGGATCAGCAGTTGATGCAAATAGCCCTGCGGTGATTTCCCCGTTGCGCGCCGCACCGCGGTGCCGAGCCTGTCGCGGGTGACGTTCAGTGCCGTGGCATAATCCGACACCCGCAAATGTTCGCGCATCCGCTGGCTGGCCAGTGCCATAAACCGTTCCACCAGGCCTTGGGGCGAATGACCGTGCGCGACCATGTCGGTGCGCACCTGCCGCCAGATGTGGATCAGGATCAGCGACAGATAATATTGCGCCGAAAGCTCTGCGCCCGGTTCGGTCAGCCCGTATTCCCGCGACAATCCCTGAACAAGCTGCGCCACCTGACCGTCGCGTTCCAGCGGGGCGGACAGGTCTTGGGCAAATGTTTTGCGCATCCGTTCGCCCAAAGGCGTGGCGGGCAGGGCGTTCATGACGTCGAGTTCGGGGATCGACAGGATCGTCGCGCGGGGGCCGCCCGCAATTGACAGTTCTCCGCCGTTGCCATCGGGCAGCCACAGCAGACGCGGCGCGTCGATTTCTTCGCGTTCCGGAAGGCCGCCGCCACGCAGTTCGACCCGCCCGCCGTGAAGCAGAACCAACTGCGATGTCCCCGCAGCCAGCGTCACGCCGACGCGCGTCAGGGGGCTGCGAATGTCTTGAATTTGCAGCCTTGCGCGGCGGGTGGGTTGGGGCGGATTCGATGCTTTCATGAGGTTTCGCTAGTGATTTCGACGGATTTAATCCAGCAAAAATACAAATAATGCTCTCATAAGTGCATATCTTGCGCTTAATCCCTTCGCCTAAGCTTTTCCACGGCGAGGATCAGCTCGCCTGCTGAATGGTCTGCGCCCGAAGTGTGGGGGCGGGTCCAATAAGGCTCTTGGGAGGAGACATGGTTAATCTATTCAAACACGCCAAGGCGTGCACGACGGCGTTCGCGGTGGCGGCGGCGTCCTTCATGACTGCGGGTCACGCGACCGCGGCAGACGATACAATCACCATCGGTTATGCGGTGGCCCTGACCGGCCCGAACGCGACGGGTGCGGGGATTTCGACCGTGCCGAACTACCGCCTTTGGGTGGATCAGGTGAACGGCGAAGGCGGCATCGAAATGCCCGACGGGTCGCGCAAGATGATCGAAGTGGTCGAATATGACGACCGGTCGTCGAACGAAGATCTGGTGCGCGCAATCGAACGTCTGGCATCGCAGGACAAGGTCGATCTGATCCTGCCGCCGTGGGGCACGGGCGCGAACCTTGCGATTGCACCGCTGATGGCGCGCTTCGGCTATCCGCAACTGGCGGTGACGGCTGTGACAGACAAAGCACCGGAATTCGCGGCCCGTTGGGATCGCAGCTTCTGGATGTTGGGCGGTGGTCATGACTATGCGACCGGTCTGGTCGATGTTCTGGCACAGGCCCGCGACGCGGGCACGATCAACAACAAGATCGCCGCGGTGTCCGTTGCCGACGGTTTCGGCATCGACCTGATCAAGGGCGCACGCCCTGCATTCGAAGAGGCCGGTTTCGAACTGGTCTATGACGAAAGCTATCCGCTGGGCACATCCGATTTTGCCGCGATCATGTCCGAGGCTCAGGCATCGGGCGCAGACAGCTTTGTCGCGTTCTCCTACCCGCCGGGCAGCTTTGGCATGACCAAAACCGCACAGGCGATGGGTTTCAACCCCAAGGTCTTTTACATCTCTGTCGGCGGCGCGTTCCCGATCTATCCGGGCATTGCGGATGGCAAGGCCGACGGCGTAATGGCGATCGGTGGTGTTGATGGCACCAGCGACAGCGTCAAAGCCTATTTCGACGCGCACACCGCCTTTGTTGGCAATCCGCCGGACAGCTGGGCCAGTGCCGTGACCTTTGCATCGCTTGAGATGCTGGAGCAGGCGATTGGCCGCGTCGGTCTGGATCATGGTGATCTGGCAGCGGAGCTTTCCAACGGCACGTTTGATACGGTGATCGGTCAGGTCAAGCTGGAGGACAACCAGCTGCGTGATCTGTGGACTGTGGGTCAGTGGCAGAACGGTGCCTTTGTGGGCGTCGGTCCGGCGGACAAAACGGGCGCTGCGGCCCCCGTTATTCCCAAGCCGGAATGGTAATCACCTGAACTGAAACATGTGGTCCGCCTGACGTGTCGGGCGGACCATCGTTCCAAGGAAATCTACTTTATGTTTGTCACGATCCTTATCCTCGGGCTTGTGCTCGGTGGGACGTATGCACTGCTGGCGCTGGGGCTGACGCTGCAATACGGCATCGCCCGCATCATGAACCTTGCTTACGGCGAACTGACGCTGGCGGCGGCTTTTGTTCTTGTGGCGCTGATGCAGGGCTTTGGCATCTCACCCTTGCTGACAGTCGCGCTGATCGGGCCGGTTGGCTATGTGGTGGGCAGCCTGCTGTATACTGTGATGATGAAGCCGCTGGTGGCGCGGTCCAGCGGGGGTAAGCTGGATGTGGACTCGATCCTTGCCACCTTCGGGCTGCTGTTCCTGATCCAAGGCGTGCTTCTGTTGGTCTTTGGTCCGAATTTCACGTCGATTTCCTATCTGGATAAGGGTGTGACGATCTTTGGCGTGACCGTCGCGCTGAACCGCCTGATCGCCTTGGGCATCTGCGTGGTCGTGGGCGGTGCGCTTGTTATCGCGTTGGCAACAACACGCTGGGGGCTGGCGCTGCGGGCCGTGGCGCAAACGCCGACATCCGCGCCTTTGGTGGGCTTGGACGTGAACAAGGTCGCCCGTCAGGGGTTTGCTTTGGGCACAGCATTGGCCGCGACAGCGGGGGCGACCGTGGCGATGTACCAGACGTTTTCGGCCAGTGGCGGTGTCGTTTTCACGATGAAGGCGCTGGTGATCGTGATCATGGGCGGCGTGGGCAACGTGGGCGGTGCGCTGGCGGCGGGCCTGCTGCTGGGGCTGGTCGAAACCTTTGTTGCCACTGCGATTGATCCGGGTCTGACGCTGGCGGCGACCTTCGCGATCTTCCTGTTGGTTCTGCTGTTCCGGCCCCAAGGCCTGTTCGGAAAGGCCTGAGCCATGAAATACGTGATTTATCCTGTTGCTCTGGCGCTTTTGGCGGCGGTTCCTTTCGTGGCCTCGGACTATGCGCTGGGTCTTTTGATCGGCATGGTGACCTACGTCACGCTGGCCTCGGCCTGGGCGATGTTTTCGGGCCCGACGCACTATGTTTCGCTGGCCACCGTCGCGTTTTACGGGGCAGGTGCTTATGTCGTCGCCATGCTGAACGAGGTCATGGCCTATCCGATGATCTTGTTGATCACAGCAGGCGTGGGGGCCGCCATGGCGTTGGTTGTGGGGCTGTCGACGCTGCGGCTTGCTGGCGTTTACTTCGTGATCTTTTCCTTCGGTCTGGCCGAACTGATCCGCCAGTTGATCACATGGTATGAAATCAACATCTACGGCACGCTGGGCCGCTACATCTTTGTCGATATCACCGCGCGTGGCATCTATTGGCAGATGCTGGCCTTGGCCGCGATCACCATTGGCCTGACCGCCTATATCAATCGCAGCCGTCTGGGTCTGGCCTTGCGCGTGATCGGCGATGATGAGGTCGTGGCAGCCCATTCCGGTATTCCGCTGGCACGGATGAAGCTGATGGCCTTTGTGCTGTCGGCCACGATCCTGACGCTGGCTGGTGCCATCGCGTCGCCCCGTTGGGTCTATGTGGAACCCGCGATTGTGTTCAATCCGACCGTCAGCTTCCTGACCGTGATCATGGCGCTGTTCGGGGGGGCGAACCGGCTGTGGGGGCCCGCACTGGGCGCGATCCCGCTGTTTCTGGCCTTTGAATACCTGTCGGCGCATTTCCCTGATGTCTATCCGATCTTCCTTGGCGCGTTGTTCATCGGGGTGGTGTTCCTGTTCCCCAATGGTGTGCTGGCCGGGATCGAAGGTCTGCGCCGCGGCAAGAAGGAGGAAACAGCATGAGCCTTCTGACAATCGACAAAGCCACCAAGAAATTCGGTGGACTGACAGCGGTGGACGGCGTGTCGTTTTCGCTGGAGCAGGGGGAGATCCTCGGGCTCTTGGGGCCGAACGGGTCGGGCAAGACCACGTTGATCAACCTGATCTCGGGCGCATTGCCCATGACATCCGGTGACACTCGTCTGAACGGTGTGTCGCTGGCCGGTAAACGGGCCGATCAGATCGCCCACGCGGGGGTGGCAAGGACGTTCCAGCTGGTGCGCATTCTGCCGTCATTGTCGCTGATGGAAAACGTGATGATCACGGCGGTTTTCGGCGCGAAATCCCACTGGGGGCAGGCGGCTAAGGATACGGCGATGACGGCGCTTGGCCGCGTGGGTCTGGCTGACCGCGCCACGGCCAGCGCAGGATCGCTGACCTACATCGACCAGAAGCGCCTTGAACTGGCCCGCGCTTTGGCAGCGGAACCCGAGGTTTTGTTGCTGGACGAATGGCTGGCAGGTCTGAACCCGACGGAACTGGCCCAAGGCATCGCCCTGATCCGCGAACTCAGTCAAAGCGGCCTGACCATCCTGATGGTCGAACACATCATGGAGGCAGTGCGTGCCTTGTGCCCGCGTGTGGTCGTGATGAACTCGGGCAGTTTGATCGCCGATGAGGCGACGCAATCGGCCCTGAACGATCCGTGCGTGATCGCGGCCTATCTGGGGGACAGTGCAGATGCTTAACGTTCGAAATCTGACCGTCAGCTATGGCCGCCACGTCGCGCTGGATGGCGTGTCGATAGAGGTGGCCGATCATGAAATGGTGGCGATCCTTGGGGCAAACGGGGCGGGGAAGTCTTCGCTTCTGAATGCCATCGGGGGCCGTGTGAGGATCGGGTCTGGGACGCTGGACTATCACGGCTTGGACCTTTCCAAATGTCCGCCCCACGAACTGGTGGAAAACGGCATCGCCTTGGTTCCCGAAGGGCGCGGCATCTTTCCTGGCCTGTCTGTGGCGGAAAACCTGATGCTGGGGGCGAACCCGAAACGGGCGCGGGCCAAGGTGGATCAGTTACAGGACGAGGTCTTTGACCTGTTCCCCAAGCTGTCCGAACGCCGCGCTCAGATTGCAGGCACGATGTCGGGCGGTGAACAACAGATGGTCGCCATTGGTCGTGCGCTGATGTCATCGCCGGACCTGCTGTTGCTGGATGAACCATCGCTCGGGCTGGCCCCGATTGTGGTGCAAGAGGTTTTCGCGGCCCTGAAAGGCATCCGCGATAAGGGCCTGACGATTGTCATCGTCGAACAAAACGCGCGCGCCACGCTGGCGCTAGCGGATCGCGCCTATCTGATCGAATCCGGTCGCATCATCGGGTCCGGCAAAGCCGAAGACCTGAAAAACGACCCCCAAGTTGTCCGCGCCTTTTTAGGCGGGGCTGTTTCCCAATCCAACGAAAGAACTGGGTAAAATGACTGATCTGAACCTTTATATTAATGGTGAATTCGTCCCGTCCGAGACCGGAAAACAGTTCACACGGTCGAACCCGATTACAGGGGATGTTGTGACCCACGCGGCGGCGGCCAGCCTGAGCGATGTGGACCGCGCGGTGGATGCGGCGGCGCAGGCCTTTCCGGAATGGTCCGCGACCTCGCCCGGTGTGCGGCGCGAGAAGTTGCTGGCAGCGTCCGAGAACCTGAAAGCCCGCGCAGGTGACATTATCGCCGCGATGAAAGAGGAACTTG
>CATNDK010000189.1 GCA_950096585.1 Thalassococcus halodurans
GGGGACGACGGAGTTCGTCGCCTGGCCGATCCTCAAGAAGGCGTTTGCCGCGCGCGGCATCCAGCAGACGCCCGTGCTCGCGCACAGTTTCGAGCGGGTCATGCCGGGTAAGGACTACGTCTCGAGCATTCGCGATTTCTGGCGGGTGTGCAGCGGCTGCAACGACGAGGCACGCGACCGCGTGGTCAAGTTCCTCCACGAAGTTCTGAACACCGAGGATTATCCGCTGACCGCGCCGATGTTCCTGTATCTGCCCGCGCGCCGCCTGCCTGCTTTGGCCCGCGATTTTCTGGCCTACACCCGCAGCGACGCCGCCCAGATCGTCATCCGCCGCGCCGGTTTTGTCGATCAGGCGACCGAGGATATTCCGCTGGACCTGCAGGGCGAACGCTTTGCCAATGCGATCAACGTGGCCGAGGGCGAAGAGGGCTTGGCGACGCTGAAACGCATGGTCAACACGCTGTCGCCCTATGCCCGTCTATCCACATCGTTCCGGTTTGAACCCGGCTCATCGCGGCTGGATGCGCAATCGCGGTCCAACGTGCGCCGCTTTGCCCGCGACATCGAAGAAGGCGTGTATGATGCACATGACATCCTGTTTGTGGGCTTTTCCGACGGTGATGGACCGGCTGGACCCAATCTGAACATTGCCCGCAAACGCGCCGAGGCCGTGCGCGACGCGATCAAGGATGCCGCCGAAGCCGCGGATTTCGACATGCTGACGATGGGCGTTGATGCCTTTGGCGAAGCGATGCCCATGGCCTGTGACAACACCGATTGGGGCCGTCAGGCGAACCGTCGGGTCGAGGTCTGGCTGCGTTAAAGCAGGCCCTCGCTGCGAAAGCTGATTTCCGTGTTGTGCCCGATCACCAGATGATCGTGCAGCGTGATCCCCAACGGGTCCAGCGCCCGCTCAATCTGGGCCGTCATGTCAATATCGCTGCTTGATGGTGTCGGATCGCCCGACGGATGGTTGTGAACAAGGATCAACGCCGAAGCGTTCAGTTCCAGCGCACGTTTGGCGACTTCACGCGGGTATACCGGCACATGATCCACCGTGCCCCGCGCCTGCGCCTCATCCGCGATCAGGATGTTCTTGCGATCCAGATAGAGGATACGGAACTCTTCGATCCGGTTGTGTGCCATGGCGGTGTGGCAATAGTCGACCAAGGCCTGCCAGCTGCTGATCACCTCTTTCTGCATGACCTTGGCGCGGGCCAGCCGCTGTGCCGCGGCCTCGACGATCTTGAAACTACAGATCACCGATTGCCCGACGCCCGACACTTCGGACAGCCTGTCAGGCTCGGCTGATATCACCCCGTTAAAATCCCCGAACCGATCCAGCAATTCACGCGCCAGCGGCTTTACATCCCGCCGGGGAATCGCGCTGAACAGCACCAGTTCCAGCAGCTCGTAATCCGGCACAGCAGCAGACCCACCTGCCATGAACCGTTCTTTCAAACGCTGCCTGTGATCGCGGATGTAGGACGGCAGTTTGCCATTCACCAAAACCGGCGCGTCTTCGCCCGTGTCAAACAGGGACGGCTGTACATCAGAAAAGGCGCGCGATCTGGACATGGTCCAAATTCTGCGCGCCCTTGGTTACCAAGCGGTAAACAAAGAAATACGCCGGCGCGGGAGGGGCTACACCGGCGTATTTCGGGAGTATACTTATTTAATTCAGTTGCTTGCGTACTGCAGGCCAACAGGCTCGGCCGCAACTGTTACGCCTGCTTCTGTGCGAGCGAACGTGTATGTGTGCGTCAGTGTACCCGGCAGACCAAAGGACACATCGTCACCTTCGGCCAGCGTCATGATCAGACGCGCAGGTGCGGCATCGGCCATTTGCGGCAGGAAGGTTGCAACAACCTCGTAGCCTGCTTCGGCTTCTGTCCAGTAGACGGACATATCAACGCCGGACTGGTGCAGGGTTGCGCCTGCCATCTCTTTTTCAAGAACGATTTCGTTTGCCAGTACGGGGGCGGCGGTCAGGGCCAAAGCGGCCGCAGCAATCAGAGTTTTCATGGATCATAACCTTTAAATGGGGAGGGACGGACCAAGGCCACGCCATATTTTCTGCATCCCATCCTACGCAGCATAAAAATGCTGCACCACAGCGAATACCCCATATCCGCTATGCTTTTCTGCTGGGTGGGCTAACCCCACCCCAAAGGGTAAATATACGCAAATATCTGAAAATAAACAATTATAATGGAATTTTTCTGCGTACAATTGCATGCTGCACGCGCAGCATTCCGCAGCATACCGTATACCAATGCATTCACGAAAAAGCGCCGGAGAATATCCGGCGCTTTGGAAAGGCTTATTCAGCCGCGTCGCGTTTGGGCAGAACCCAGTCAGGGCGCGGGAAATGGCAGGTATAGCCGTTGGGGATACGCTCAAGATAATCCTGATGCTCTGGCTCGGCCTCCCAGAAATCGCTCACGGGCTCGACCTCGGTCACAACCTTGCCCGGCCAGATGCCAGAGGCATCCACATCCGCGATGGTATCCAGCGCGACCTGTTTCTGTTCGTCGTTAACATAATAGATCGCCGACCGGTACGACATGCCCACGTCATTGCCCTGACGGTTGGGCGTGGTCGGATCGTGGATCTGGAAAAAGAACTCAAGCAGCTTGCGATAGCTGGTCTTGGCGGGGTCAAAGATGATCTCGATCCCTTCGGCATGGGTGCCGTGGTTGCGATAGGTCGCGTTGGGCACGTCACCACCGGTATAGCCGACGCGCGTCTTCTGAACGCCGGGCAGCTTGCGGATCAGATCCTGCATGCCCCAGAAACAGCCACCGGCAAGTACAGCACGTTCAGTCATCAGATATCCTCCACTTGATCGACATACTGGCCATATCCTTCGGCCTCCATGTCTTCTTTGGCGACAAAGCGCAGCGACGCCGAGTTGATGCAGTAGCGAAGACCACCGCGATCTGTCGGCCCGTCAGGAAAGACATGCCCCAGATGGCTGTCGCCGTGTTTGCTGCGCACTTCGGTGCGGATCATGCCGTGGGACATGTCGCGCAATTCCACGATGTTATCAGGTTCAATCGGCTTCACGAAACTGGGCCAGCCGCAGCCGGATTCATATTTCGCCGCCGATGCGAACAGCGGTTCGCCAGACACAATATCCACATAGATACCGGTCTTTTTATTGCTCAGGTATTCCCCCGTCCCCGGACGTTCCGTGCCGCTTTCCTGCGTCACGAAATACTGTTCAGGCGTCAGCGTGGCGATCACGTCGGGGTTCTTTTCATACTTGGTCATGAGCGTCCTATCACTTCGGTCTCTTGCCCCAATAGATGGGGCTTTGCGCCCGAAATCAAAGGGAAGATTACAGCGGTTCAGCTTTCCGTGAGGCGGCCCACTGCCCAACGCGCGGCATCGGCGACAACATGTTCGGAATCATCGACCAGGGATTGCGCGATGGGCAGTAGCGTGGTGTCGTCCGAATTGCCGATGGCATAGAGCACATTGCGCACGAACCGCCCCCGCCCGATCCGCTTAATGGGCGAGCCCGAGAAATGCGCGCGGAACCCTGCATCATCCAGCACCGCCAGATCCGCCAGCGCAGGCGCGATCAGGTCCGGGCGAGCATGATATTTGGCTTCCCGAGCCTCGGCCGCGAATTTGTTCCACGGGCAGGCCGCCAGACAATCGTCACAGCCGTAAATGCGGTTGCCCAACAACGGGCGCAGCGCTTCGTCCACGGGCTCTTTGTGTTCGATGGTCAGATAGGAAATGCAGCGCCGCGCGTCCAACTGATAGGGCGCTGGAAAGGCAGCGGTCGGGCAGATATCAAGACAGGCACGGCATGACCCGCAATGATCCACCTCGGGCGCATCAGCGGGCAAATCCAGCGTGGTAAACACCGAACCCAGAAAGAACCACGACCCCATCTGACGGCTGACCAGATTGGTATGCTTGCCCTGCCACCCCAGTCCCGCCGCCTGCCCCAGCGGCTTTTCCGGCACGGGGGCGGTGTCGACGAACACCTTCACCTCGCCACCTGCCTCGGCAATCAACCAACGGGCAAGGCGCTTCAGCTTTTTCTTCAGGACATCATGATAATCGCGGTTCTGCGCATAAACGGAAATGCCTGCGCGGTCGGGCATGTTCAAAACGTCCAGCGGATCGTGATCGGGGGAATAGGATTCACCCAGCATGATCACCGATTTCGCATCGGGCCAAAGCACCTGAGGCGCGCCGCGCCAATGCACGCGCTCTTCCATCCACGACATGGTGCCGTGGCGACCTTCGCTCAGAAAAACGCCCAGCCGGTCGGGCACCTGCGGCACGTCCCAAGGGCGGCACACGCGCGCAAGCTCGAACCCGATATCACGGGCCTTGGCCACAAGTTTTTCCTTAAGATCGGTCACTGACACCCCGATTTCCGAACCGCTAAACGCGGTATATCAGAAATCCAGATCGGCGTAATGCGCAGGCGGCGGGAAGCCGGGCACCTGATCGGCAAGGATCGACCGGAACGCAGGGCGCGATTTGATCTTGGCGTACCAGTCCTTGACCGTGTCCGACCGGTTCCAATCCACGTCCGAGATATAATCCAGCGAAGACAGATGCGCGGCAGCGGCAAAATCGGCCAGCGTCATCACATCGCCAGCCAGCCAGCGGCGGTGATCCAGCAGCCACGCCATGTAATCAAGGTGGTACTTCACAGCCCGCGCGCCTGCCTTGACGTTGGTGGAATCCGGAAAGCCCTTTTTCATGACCTTCTTGTTCACACGTTCGTACAGCAACTTGGATGTGACTTCGTTGTGGAACTTGTCGTCGAACCAGTTCACCAGACGGCGCACTTCGTAGCGACCTTCTGCACTGCGCGGCAACAACGCGGGTTCGGGGTGTTTTTCTTCGATGTACTCACAAATCGGCGTGGATTCCGCCATTGTTTTCCCGTCGAATTTCAGGATCGGAACCTTGGCCGCGGGGTTGCGGCGCAGAAAGTCGGGGCTTTCTTCCCAGTACTTCTCTTCGACCAGCTCAACCTCGATTTTCTTTTCCGCAAGCACCAGACGCACCTTGCGACAGAACGGGGAAAGAGGAACGTGATAGAGCTTGGCCATAGCAGATTGACTGTAATCCATTTCGGTCAGATTTGATCCTCGTATACGCCTTACAATGTCAGTTGCAACTGCTCAAAAGTGGGTAGGCGAAGTTATGACTTTATTCAAAACAGGCAGCGCGGCCATCGCGCCGGATGGTTTCCGCTCCGTCCAGAATGGAGGCAGCGCGCTTGCGTGTAAAGGACGACGGGCTGGCCGCTGAACGGTCTTTCGGGTTGGGCAAAATGGCCGCCAGACGCGCCGCTTGGGTGGGCGTCAGGTCTTTGGCGGATGTGTTGAAATAGCGCCGTGCGGCGGCTTGAACGCCAAAGACGCCTTCGTCGAATTCGGCGACGTTCAGGTATACTTCCAGTATACGTCGCTTGGGCCAGACGGCCTCCATTACCGGTGTGATCAATGCCTCAAGCGCTTTGCGCACGTAGGTCCGGCCATGCCAGAGGAAGGTGTTTTTGACCACTTGCTGGCTGATCGTCGATGCCCCGCGCGCGCCGCCGTCTTCGATGGCGTCACGGATCGCGTTCATGTCAAAGCCCCAGTGGTTGCAGAAATTCGCATCCTCGGCGGCAACGACAGACCGGAACATCACAGGGGCAATGTCATCCGCATCGGTCCAGATCCGGTCCACACCACCAAGGCGGCTGGATTCCTGCCAGATGTAGATCGTCGTGGGCGGGGCCACGAAACGGTAGAGCACGATCAACAGCAGAAACAGAACAGTTGGGTAGAACACCAAACGGAACAGCCACCGCCGCAGCCACTTGATCGGGGACACGCGCGTTTTCTGTTTTGCGGCCTTTGTGCTGGCCGGTTTGGATGCCTTGCGGGTTCTTGCCATGGGCGAAGATATACGTGCGCAAACGCGCCACGGGAAG
>CATNDK010000190.1 GCA_950096585.1 Thalassococcus halodurans
CGCTGGACGAGATCAACCACGGCTTCGATCTGATGCACGAAGGCAAATCAATCCGCGCCGTCGTGGAGTTTTGAGCCTGATGGAACTGGTTTCGGAAAACAGAAGCTTTGACGGCAAACAACTTGTCTTCAAACACCCGTCGAACACGACGGGCTGCGAGATGACCTTTGCCGTCTATCTTCCGCCCGAAGCGGAAGACGGCAAGGTTCCGGTTCTGTGGTACTTGTCGGGTCTGACCTGCACCCATGAAAACGCCATGACCAAGGGCGGTTTTCAGGAACACGCAGCGCGCAACGGCATTGCGATCATTTTCCCCGACACCTCGCCGCGTGGCGAAGGAGTTGCGGATGACGATGCCTATGATCTGGGGCAGGGCGCCGGTTTTTATGTGAACGCGACCCGCGATCCGTGGAAGCCGCACTTCCGGATGTACGACTATATCACGCAAGAACTGCCGTCTTTGGTGATGGATCACCTGCCTTTGGAAGACCGTCACGGAATCACCGGCCATTCAATGGGTGGCCACGGGGCGCTGACGATCGCGCTTCGGAACCCGGAACGCTATGATTCTGTGTCCGCTTTCGCGCCGATCACCCATCCGACGCAATCCGACTGGGGGCGTAAGCAACTGTCTGCCTATCTGGGCGACGATGAGGGTAACTGGTCGCAGCACGATAGCACTTTATTATTAGATGAGCTCGGCTGGAAAAATGATATTCTTGTCGACCAGGGGGCCAGCGACCAGTTCCTGGATCTTCTGAAACCAGAGGCTTTGGCAGCCGCCATGGCCAAAAGACGTCAACCCGGTCAGGTCCGGATGCAAAAGGGCTATGACCACTCGTACTATTTTGTCAGCACGTTCGCGGCAGACCACGTTGAGTGGCACGCAGAGCGGTTGCTCTGACAGACTAAGGAAGGACAAACATGTTCAAGAACATTCTCGCATCGGCACTGATGGTAGCAACATCCGCAGGTATCGCGGCTGCCGATGGCGATGCTGCAAAAGGTGAGAAAGTTTTCCGCAAATGCCAGGCGTGCCACGCCGTTGGTGAAGGTGCAGAAAACAAAGTTGGCCCGGTGCTGAACGGTCTGATGGGCCGCGCTGTCGCAGCGGGTGAAGGTTTTGAATACTCTGATGCTCTGGTCGCCAAAGGCGCAGAAGGCGTTGTCTGGGATGAAGACACGCTGGCCGCGTTCCTTGAAAAGCCGCGTGACTGGGCACCGGGAACAAAGATGTCGTTCGCAGGTCTCCGTAAGGAAAAAGACCGTGACAACCTGATCGCCTATCTGGCGACGTTCGAGTGAGCCGCTGATCGGCTGACGCGAACATAAGAATGTGTGTGCCCGGGGGGAGGAGAACGAACCGGGCGCATACGGGCGGGACCAGTACTTCGGCCGGATCAACCGGTGGGGCTCGCTGTAAACTGAAGTCTCAACAAGGGAGTTGGAAATGAAAAAGCTAGCGCTTTTGACATCCGGGATCGCACTTTGCGCGTCTATGGCGGCAGCAAATGACGGTCTCGTCGCTGATATGGCAAACCCCAACCAGTGGGCCATCCAGACCGGCGATTATAAAAACCAGCGCTTCTCGCAGCTGGACCAGATCAATGCGGAAAACGTGGGCGACCTTCAGGTTGCATGGACGTTCTCGACCGGCGTTCTGCGCGGTCACGAAGGTTCGCCACTGGTGATTGGCGATACAATGTATCTGCACACGCCGTTCCCGAACATTGTCTACGCTCTGGATCTGGCGAACGAAGGCAAGATCAAGTGGAAGTATGAGCCCAAGCAGGACCCGAATGTTATTCCGGTCATGTGCTGTGACACCGTCAACCGCGGTGTAGCTTATGCTGACGGCAAAATCTTCCTGCACCAGGCTGACACAACTGTTGTTGCGCTGAACGCAGACACAGGTGCAGTTGAATGGTCCGTCGTAAACGGCGATCCGTCCATCGGTGAAACCAACACAGCCACAGTTCTGCCGGTGAAAGACAAAGTCATCGTCGGTATTTCCGGTGGTGAATTTGGTGTTCGTGGTTCTGTAACCGCGTACAACATCGCAGACGGTTCGCTTGCATGGCGCGCGTATTCCATGGGTCCGGACAGTGACATTCTGGCTGATCCCGAGAATACAACACACCTCGGCCAGCCGGTTGGCGCAGACTCGGGTACAAACACTTGGGAAGGCGACCAGTGGATGATCGGTGGCGGCACCACATGGGGCTGGTATTCCGCGGATCTGGAAGAAAACCTGATGTACTACGGTACAGGTAACCCTTCCACATGGAACCCTGCACAGCGTCCGGGTGACAACCGTTGGTCCATGACCATCATGGCACGTGACATCGACACAGGTATGGCCAAGTGGTTCTACCAGATGACACCGCACGATGAGTGGGACTATGACGGCATCAACGAAATGATCCTCACGGAGCAGGAAATTGATGGTGTTGAGCGCAAGCTTCTGACCCACTTCGACCGTAACGGTCTGGCCTACACAATGGACCGTGTGTCTGGTGAACTGCTGGTCGCTGAAAAGTATGACCCGGCTGTAAACTGGACAACAGGCGTCGACATGGACCCTGCTTCTGAGAACTATGGCCGTCCGGCTGTTGTTGCTCAGTACTCGACCGAGCAGAACGGCGAAGACGTGAACTCGACAGGCATCTGTCCTGCGGCTCTTGGTACAAAAGACCAGCAGCCTGCAGCGTACTCGCCCGAAACAGAACTGTTCTACGTTCCGACAAACCACGTTTGCATGGACTACGAACCGTTCCGCGTGTCCTACACAGCTGGTCAGCCCTACGTTGGCGCGACACTGGCGATGTATCCGGCACCTGACAGCCACGGCGGTATGGGTAACTTCATCGCTTGGGACAACATCAACGGTGAGATCGAATGGTCCATCCCCGAGCAGTTCTCGGTATGGTCCGGCGCTCTGGCAACCGCGGGTGACGTCGTGTTCTACGGCACGCTGGAAGGCTACCTGAAAGCCGTGTCCACAACAGACGGCACAGAGCTGTATCGCTTCAAAACACCGTCCGGCATCATCGGCAACGTGATGACCTACATGCATGATGACAAGCAGTACATCGGCATCTTGTCCGGTATCGGTGGTTGGGCAGGCATCGGCCTGGCGGCTGGTCTGACAAACCCGAACGACGGTCTGGGTGCTGTGGGCGGCTACGCTGCTCTGAGCGACTACACCGCTCTGGGTGGTCAGCTGACAGTGTTCTCGCTGCCGAACTAAGCGAAACCACATGAATAGGGCCGGTACGCCTCACCGGTGTGCCGGCCCGCATTTTCTCACAAATTGAAAGGTCTGCGCTGACATGCGTACAGCATCTCCCCTTTTCGTCGCTGCGGCATTTGTGGTTGGACTACCGTTCGCTGCGTTCGCACAATCTGCTTCCTGGAGCGACCAGCCTATCGAGGCTGCTGCAGACGATCCGAATATCGCCGTCTCGTATGATGAAGATGGCCGCTACTACACCGAAGACGACATCCCGACGTTCAACATCAATGACGATGGCGCTGTCGACTGGCTGACATTCTCGGGTTTCCGCCGTTATCATTCGGAATGCCATGTATGCCATGGCCCTGATGGCGAAGGATCGACCTACGCGCCGAAGATCAAGAACTCGGCCGTGAACATGGACTACTATGATTTCGTCGACGTGGTTGTGAACGGCCGTATGAACGGCAACTCGGTCATGCCGCACTTTGGCGATAACGCCAACGTCATGTGCTATCTGGACGATATCTATACGTATCTGAAGGCGCGCGGCATGGAGGCAATTCCCCGTGGACGGCCCGCCAAGAAAGAGGCGAAGTCTGATATGATCCGCGAGGCCGAAGATGCCTGCATGGGTTCGTAACTCTGTCACGACATTGATTGGTGCTGTGGCCCTCCTGCTGGCGCAGGTGGGGCCCGGTGCCGCACAAACATCCGATCTGGTGTCCAAGACATCGTTCCGCGTCTGTGCCGATCCGGCCAACTATCCCATGTCGACCAAGGAAGAGACGGGATACGAAAACAAGCTGGCCGATCTGATTGCGTCCAAGCTGGAACTGCCGGTGTCCTATGAATGGTATCCGATGGCGACAGGCTTTGTGCGCAACACGCTTAAAGCCAATAAATGCGATGTCATTATGGGTTATGCGCAGGGCCATGAGCTGGTTCTGAACACCAACCATTATATGACGTCTGTGTTCGCGTTGGTCATGCCCAAGGACGGGCCGTTGGCCGCTGTCGATACGATGGGCGATCCGGCGTTGCAGGGGAAAAGGATTGGCATCATTGCGGGCAGCCCGCCCGCCGATCACATGGCGCGGAACCGGCTGCTGGCGCGGGCCAAGCCCTACGATCTGGTCGTGGACCGGCGCTATGAAAATCCGGTCGAGACGATGTTGAACGACGTCAACTCAGGCGACACCGATGCGGCGATCTTGTGGGGGCCACTGGCGGGTCCTTTGGTCAAGGAAAACTACCCCGATCTGATGGTTGTACCTTTGGTTAAGGAAACGCTGCCGCCACGGCTGTTCTTCCGGATCACCATGGGTGTTCGTCAGGGTGAAAAGGTGTGGGAGCGTAAGCTGAATTCGCTGATCCGCCGCCATCAGGACGAAATCAACGCCATTTTGTCCGACGCGGGCGTGCCTTTGGTCAATGACATGGGCAATGCCGTGATCGAGGTCGGTCAATGAAACGGATCTGGGCAGCGTTGGTACTGACCGCGCTGCCCATTTGCGCAACCGCGCAGGACGAACCCAGCGATTACAGGATGGACCACTATCGTGGTCCTGTGCCCACCACATTGGCAGGCGGCACGGTTGTCGGCCCCGAAGAGGCGCACCGTTTGTGGGAAGAGGGTGCAACAGCCTTTATCGACGTGTTGCCCCAAGCCCCCAAACCCGCAAACCTTCCACCCGGCACGATCTGGCGTGATAAGCCGCGCAACAGCATCCCTGGCGCGATCTGGTTGCCGAATGTGGGCTATGGCGCGCTGGCGGATGTGACCCACGACTATTTCAAACGCGGTCTTGCAAAAGTGACGGATGGGGACAAATCGCACCCCGTTCTGATGTTCTGTCTGGAAGAATGCTGGATGAGCTGGAACGCCGCCAAGCGGGCCTTGGAATACGGCTACACCACCGTCTATTGGCTGCCAGAAGGCACGGATGGTTGGTCCTTGTGGGATTATCCGCTGGAACAGATCACGCCGGAAGAACCGCAGCCTTAGCCGCAAATCACCGTCGAATATCGCGCCGCCGCCTAGGGATCAGGGCGGCGTTTTTCGTGTGCGGGTCTGCCCGTGCCAAGGCAGGCGCGAAATTAACTGTTGAACCGCCGCCTGAGTCTCGCTTAGCCTAATATGTGAAATGCAATTCCACATAGTAAAACTGGGAGGAAACTATGAAAAGATTGCTGGGCGGGGCCGTATTGGGCCTCGGGATGTTTGCAGCGGGTATTTCGCAGGCGCAAACCTTGTTTGTTGGCGAAGCAGGTCCGAACCGTGGCGCGCGCGCTGTGGCGCTGCAGGGTTTTGCCGATGCGGCGGCCGAGGCATCGGGTGGTGCGGTTAGCATGGATATCCAGTGGGGCGGTGCGCTGTTCAAGGCGAACGCGGCGCTGGCGGGTATTGCCGACGGCGTGGCCGATCTGGGCACGATCATTGCGGTCTATTTCCCGAAAGAGATGGTTGCCTACGGCATCGCGGCCCTTCCGCTGGAAAACCCCGATGCATGGGTCGGCATGAAGGCAACTGATGAGCTGATGCGCACAGACGCCAGCATTCAGGCAAACCTTGCGGACATGAACCTTGTCTACATCGGCACGTTCACAACCTCGGCTGTGCACATCGCCTGTAAGGGCGGCGCGATCCGGTCTGTGGATGACATTGCAGGCAAGAAAGTGCGCGGCGTTGGTGCCTATGGCACCACGTTCAAGGAAT
>CATNDK010000191.1 GCA_950096585.1 Thalassococcus halodurans
CGATCTCGTCCTTTTCCAGTTGCTGTTTCAGCTCTTCGATTTTGCCAGAGCCGAACAGCATGCCGGGATGGGGCTTGGGCAATGGCACAACAGTCCCGCCCACAACCTCAAGCCCCGGCAAAGCCAGAGCCAGGGACAAAGCCTCTTCCAACGCGCCATGTGCTTCGCGGCGGTCGCGATCTGATTTGATGTCGGGATGCAGAACCCAAGCGCGGGTGTCTGGCGTTTCCGTCTCGGTGAAGCCCAATTATTCCCCGTCGCCGTCGTACAGGTTGATCGGCTGCGCAGGCATTATTGTGCTGATCGCGTGTTTATAAACCAGCTGAGACTGGCCATCGCGGCGCAGAAGGACGCAGAAATTATCAAACCAAGTGATCACGCCCTGCAATTTCACGCCGTTGATCAGGAATACTGTGACCGGCACCTTGGTTTTGCGGACATGGTTCAGAAATGCATCTTGAAGGTTTTGACGGTCGGAAGCCATTGAAAAAGCCTTTATTCTTGTATGCGCCATCGTCAGCGCGCCCTCGTTCAAAAGAGTATGTATTGCTCGCTCAGGAACTTCCAGAGGAAATCAACACCCTTTTTCAAGCCTGTTGCATGAGATCAATCGCGCCACAACTCGGGCGTGACCATAACCACGATGGCCAGCACTTCAAGACGGCCAAGGATCATTCCCGCACAAAAAAACAATTTTGCCGATAGGTCGAGCTGCGACAATGACAGCGAAACCTCGGCTGCAAGGTTCACGACAGGGCCTGTGTTGGTCAGCGCCGCGACCGCCATAACGAAGGACGGCTCGAAGGTCACGCCAGAGGTGGCAAAGGCCATAACCAGTCCCGATAGGGTCAAAGCAAAGATCATGAAAAAGACCCAAGCGATAAACGCACCTTCCCTACGGGTGCGCCGCGTCAACAGGCCGGACCGTCCAACGGAACTCGGATGGATCAACCTTTCAAGTTCACGCCGACCGTTTAGATACAGGATAAACACGCGCAGGAGTTTTACGCCGCCTGCGGTCGTCGCAACGCCGCCGCCAGTGATCGCCAAGCCCATCAGGATCA
Organism: Thalassococcus halodurans; assembly: GCA_950096585.1. Classification (GTDB taxonomy): domain Bacteria; phylum Pseudomonadota; class Alphaproteobacteria; order Rhodobacterales; family Rhodobacteraceae; genus Thalassococcus; species Thalassococcus halodurans_A. Next base: position 1,065 of record CATNDK010000191.1, read on the forward strand.
AACCGGGCGTACCCAGACCGGACCAGCTGCGCGCCGCCGACCAGTCGGCGCTTTCGAAACCAGCCGTGGTCAGGAAAGACAGCGTTGTGAAAATGGCCCCCCAAAGCGCCTGAAGGCCGACGATTGGCGTGTCGCTGACAGCGACTTCGAACGACGCGATCCAATGGCGCGTAAACAGGATAATCGGCACGATGGTGACGATCATCGCCCCCATTCTGAATTCCGGATCGTACCAGATGCCTTGACGCCGCGCGGCGCTGGTGTCGTTCGAAAACGTCAGGCGCGTCAAAGCGAACAGCAGAAACAGGAAGATCAGCATTTCGCCCAAACGCCCCGATCCGCTTTCTGCCAACCCGTTGATCGGCGAAATCCCCGATGTCGCCATGGTAGACATGGCATGCATCAACGCGATGAACGGTGTGTCGCCTAGTGCCATCAGCATAACCCACAATGACGCGGTAAGGCCCACGTAGACGGGGATCAGGCTCGCACAGGCGCGCGCAAGACGCTGGCGCGGATCGGCATAGTCGCGCCGCGCCGCACCAGTGGCAAAGGTTTGTCCCGGCTCGGAGGCTGCCGTCACTTCGAACCCGCCCAAGGTCAGTGGCGCAAGGATAGCCGCCGCGGAAATCCACAACAGCAAACCGCCCTGCCATCCGACCAATCCACGCCAAAGGTGTTCTGCAGGATCAAGCCGATCGGGCGCAAACAAGGTGGCCCCAGTGGTCGTCATGGACGACACCATTTCGAAATAGGCGTTCACGAATGTCGTATTCCGCACCGCTTCCTGAAACGGCATCGCCAGAAAGGCGGGCAGCACCAGATAGGCCACCAAAAGCCCCAGCAATTGGCGAAGCGGGTTTTTGTTATGCTCGCGCCCCATCTGCGCCAAGGACACGAACAGGACAAAGATCATGCCCATCAGGCCTGCATAAAAGAACGTCCGCGCGTCGTGGAAGTGCTCCAAAGCCAAAGCATAGATCGCCGGCACCCACATCGAAAGCGACGCGACGCCTCCGAGCAAAAGCAAAAGTGGAAGTTCGACGAGCCGCGACATCGTCAGAAGAAATCGATCGAAACCTGTAGCAGACGTTCAACCTCTGCCACGTCTTCGCTGAGTGCAAAGATCACGATGATATCGCCTTCTTCGATTCTCAGATCACCACTGATCTTGACCACCTTGTCGCCCTTTCGCACGGCGCCGATCAGCACGCCCTCGGGGAAGTCGATGTCGCGCACCAGCTTGCCCGCCATCGACGAGGTAGAAAGCACTTCAGCCTCGATCACCTCGGCTTCGGCATCGCCGATGGAATAGACCGCGCGCACGCGGCCATGGCGGATGTGGCGCAAAATCGATGAAACGGTCGTCGCACGCGGGTTGATGTAGGCGTCAACGCCAAGCGGGTCCATCAGCGGCACAAGCGTCGGGTCGTTGATCAGCGCGATGGCCATAGGACAGCCTTCGGCCTTAGCCCGAACCGCCGCCAGCATGTTGGTTTTATCGTCGTCGGTCACACACAGAACCGCATCGGCGCGGTCGATGTTTGCCTCGGCCAACAGGGCCGCATCCAGACCATCACCATGCAGAACGATGGTTTTCTCCAACGCTTCAGCCGCGTGTTCCGCACATTTGCGGTTCTTTTCGATAACCTTGGCCCGCACGCGTTCGGCGCGACTTTCCAGTTCGCGCGCCACCATCAGGCCGACGTTGCCGCCACCGATCAGAACCACACGTTCCTGTTTGTGATTGGGCTTACCAAAGATTTCCAGCGTTCGGCCCACGTCATCAGCATGGGACATGATATACGCGCTGTCGCCCTCAAACAGCTGATCTTCCGGTTCGGGCGCGAACAGCGTGCCATCGCGACGAACACCGACAACCACAGCACGCAGCGTGGAAAACAGATCTGTCAGCTGGCGCAGCGGCGTATTTACGATGGGACAGTTTTCATCAATGACCAGACCCAGCAGTTGCGCTCCGCCTTCAAGGAAGCGCTCTGTGTCAAAGGCTGCAGGCGCGCTCAGGCGCTGCAACGCAGCCGCCGCAACTTCGCGTTCGGGCGAAATCACAACGTCAATCGGCACGTGATCGCGACGATAAAGATCGGAATAGATTGCCCGCAGATAGGATTGCGACCGCAGGCGGGCAATCTTGCGCGGGATCGAGAAAACCGAATGGGCCACCTGACAGGTGACCATGTTGACCTCGTCGGAATAGGTGGCGGCGATGATCATGTCGGCGTCGCGCGCACCCGCACGTTCAAGAACGTCGGGATAAGATGCAAACCCTGCAACCCCCTGAACGTCCAGCGAATCTGTCGCTCGGCGCACAAGGTCGGCATTGTTGTCGACCACCGTCACATCGTTTCGTTCACTCGCCAGGTGACGGGCAATCTGCCAACCGACCTGACCTGCACCACAAATGATGACTTTCATGCACCTGCCCCGAGACTACGGATCATAGACGATTGGTCTGACATGCCGCGCAGCAACAATCAACGCGTCAAACGCAACGCCACTGTGGCGTTGCAGTTAAACCGCATCAGGATGCTTCGCGCTCGAACTCGGCCTCGTCTTCGTTATCTTCGATCCGCGCAATCCGTGCCCCGCCTTTGGCCGTGGTGACCACACCCAAAGATTTCAGTTTACGATGCAGCGCCGAGCGTTCCATGCCCACAAAGCTGGCTGTCCGAGAGATATTGCCGCCAAAACGGTTAATCTGGGTCAGCAGGTATTCACGCTCGAACGCCTCGCGTGCTTCCCGCAGCGGCAGGGTTGCCAGCGTGTTCGACAGAACGACACGACCATCGTCCGAATCCTGACGTGGCGTTTCCTGCGGCAATTCGCGCGCCTCGATCTCGCCCGTGCCATCGCCAAGGATCAGAACCCGTTCGACAAGGTTCTTCAACTGACGCACGTTGCCCGGCCAGACCATCGTTTGCAAAAGCGCAATCGCATCGGCGCTCAGGTCGCGCTTCGGCAGACCTTGGGCCTTGTGGCATTCTTCGATGAAATGTGCAGTCAGCGCTGGAATATCTTCGCGACGCTCCTCAAGCGAAGGCACATCAATCGGAACAACGTTCAGACGGTGATACAGTTCTTCGCGGAAACGGCCTTCGTTGATTTCCTGATCCAACGATTTGTTGGTCGAAGAAATCACCCGCAGGTCGACGCGCACCTTATCGGCACCGCCCACGCGCTGGAACTGTTGGTCCACCAGAATGCGCAGGATTTTGGACTGCGTACCCAAAGGCATATCCGCCACTTCGTCGAAATAGATCACGCCGCCATGCGCCTGCTCTAGTAGTCCGGGCTCGACCCCGCGTTCAGCCGTTTCGCGACCGAACAGCACCTCTTCCATCGTCTCAGGCGAAACGCCCGCGCAGTTCACCGTCACAAACGGTGCCGAGGCGCGGTTAGACTTTGCATGGATGTAACGGGCCGCCACTTCTTTGCCGCTACCCGCAGGTCCCGTCAGCATGACACGCCCATTCGAGCGCGTCACCTTATCCAGTTGACTTACCAATTGACGGAAGGCCGCGCTGTCGCCGATCATTTCGGACGACTGCGTATCACGGCGCTTCAGGCTCTGGTTTTCGCGGCGCAGGCGGGATGTTTCCATCGCACGACGGATGACAACCAGAAGCTGGTCAATGTTGAACGGCTTTTCGATGAAGTCGTAGGCGCCCTGCTTAATTGCAGCGACTGCAATCTCGATGTTGCCATGGCCTGAAATAATAACCACGGGCACATCCGGATTGTCACGCTTTACCGTTTTCAGAATGTCGATCCCGTCCATCTTGCTGTCTTTCAGCCAGATATCGAGGATCATAAGAGCGGGCGGCTCTTTGTTGACCTCGGCCATCGCCTCGGTCGAGTTTCCGGCAAGACGGGTCTTAAAGCCCTCGTCTTCAAGGATATCACCGATCAATTCGCGGATATCGCGTTCGTCATCAACAATAAGAATGTCACCCATTTTTCAAATCCTTCTTCAAACCGTTTCCACTGTTTTCTGGGATGTTATTTTGTCAGCGCCAAACGCCAGAGGCAGTGTAATCACCGCCATCGCACCGACCTGTGGAGCCCCCTCAAACAAGGGCGCATCGTCAAGAGCCAGCGTTCCGCCATGCTCTTCGATGATCTTTTTGACAATCGGCAGACCCAAACCTGTGCCCTCGTCACGGGTTGTAACGTAAGGCTCGAACAGGCGGGCGCGGTCTTCTGGAAGGCCAATGCCGTTGTCCATAATGCGGATTTCGCATTTGTTGTCGTGTGTCGTCAGGCTGACGCGAATTTCGCGCTCAAACTCTTCGGGCGCGCCATCTTTAACAAAGCTTTCAATGGCTTCGCCTGCGTTTTTCACAAGATTGGTCAGCGCCTGCGAAATCATCGTCGCGTCGATTTCCGCCATCACCGGCTGATCCGGCAGCGTGGATTGAAACCGCACCTCGGGCTGACCTGCCTCTTGCAGGATCAGCACGCCGCGCAGCAACTCGGCCAGATCCTCGGATTTGGTTTCCGGCTCTGGCATGCGTGCGAACTTGGAGAACTCATCCACGATCCGGCGCAGGTCGCCCGTTTGGCGGACGATCACATCGGTCATCTGTTCCAGCCGCTCGGCATCCTCGGCCTCAAGGCTGCGGGCAAACTTGCGACGGATACGTTCAGCCGACAGCTGGATCGGCGTCAGCGGGTTCTTGATCTCGTGCGCGATGCGGCGGGCCACATCACCCCACGCGGCCATACGCTGCGCACTGACCAGATCGGTCACGTCATCAAAGGCCACAACGTAGCCTTCCAACCCGCCGTCTTCGCGGCGACGCGTCGACATGCGGACCAG
>CATNDK010000192.1 GCA_950096585.1 Thalassococcus halodurans
ACGCGCACCACCCGAGTCGTTGATGCCGATCACAGGCGCGCCGTTTTGCATCGCCATATCCATGATTTTGCAAATCTTCTGCGCGTGGGTTTCAGACAGCGACCCGCCGAAAACCGTAAAGTCCTGCGAGAAGACATAAACCATACGGCCATTGATCGTGCCCCAGCCGGTCACAACACCGTCGCCTTTAGGGCGGTTATCCTGCATGCCGAATTCGGTGCAGCGATGGGCGACAAACATGTCGAACTCTTCAAAGCTGTCTTCGTCAAGCAGCAGCTCGATGCGTTCGCGCGCTGTCAGTTTGCCCTTGGCGTGTTGCGAGGCGATACGCTTTTCACCACCACCCAGTCGGGCCTCGGTGCGGCGATCCTCAAGCTCTTGCAGAATATCTTTCATCGGACGGCTCCCTTCGCTGTTCTATGCTGCATCGCAGAGCAAAGGGGCTGGCTCAAGGAAAATTCGGCAAATTTGCAAAGTTTGAATAATGTCAAAATCGAATATTGCAAAATCGCAAATACGCAAACGCGCTGTTGCAAATCATTCTGGCAATGGACAGCCCCCAAGTGCCGCCCTACCAATATAGCATGGAAAACGCCCCTGATGTCCGGTTTATGGACCGGTCAACGCCACCGCATATTTTGACGCTGATCTTACTGGCCGGAATTTCCGCGCTGGTCATGAACATGTTTTTGCCCAGCCTGCCAAAGATGGCCGAGTACTTTGATGCCGATTACGCGCTGATCCAGCTGTCGGTCGCGGTTTATCTGGGCGTGAACGCGGTGTTCCAGATTTTCATCGGCCCCGTGTCCGACAAACTGGGCCGACGGCCCGTGATCCTTGGCGGGATCGCTGTCTTTCTGATTGCGACGCTGGGCTGCATCTTTGCCACGAATGTCTGGGTCTTTCTGGCATTTCGCATGATGCAGGCCACGATCGTGACCGCCATGGTTCTAAGCCGTGCGGTTGTACGTGACATGGTCCCACAAGATCAGGCGGCCTCAATGATCGGCTATGTTACCATGGGCATGAGCGTGGCGCCCATGATCGGCCCCGCCATCGGCGGCGTACTGGATCAGGCGTTTGGCTGGCAGGCGAATTTCTGGGCCTTCTTTGCCTGCGGCGTCCTTTTGCTGGCACTGGTCTGGCACGATCTTGGGGAAACCGCTGCAAAGTCGTCGCTCAGCCTAGGCCAGCAGTTCGGTGAATACCCCGAGCTTTTGAAAAGCCAGCGTTTCTGGGGCTATGCGTTGTCTTCTGCATTCTCGTCAGGCGCGTTCTTTGCCTACCTTGGCGGCGCGCCGTTTGTCGGATCCGTGGTCTTTTCGCTGCCTCCAGCGATGCTTGGCCTGTATTTTGGTGCACCCGCGCTAGGCTACTTCATGGGCAACTTCATTTCTGGGCGCTATTCGGTACGCATTGGCGTGAACCGCATGGTCCTGTGGGGCGCGCTGATCAACGGTGTGGGCATCGCCATGTCGCTGGCTTTGTTCGGACTGGGACTTGGGTCCGCGATCAGTTTCTTTGGCTTTATGACCTTTGTGGGTCTGGGCAACGGCATGACCATCCCAAATGCGACCGCCGGCGCCTTGTCTGTGCGCCCACATCTGGCGGGCACGGCCTCTGGCCTATCCGGCGCGATCATGATTGGTGGCGGTGCGCTATTGTCGGCCCTGGCGGGCATGCTGCTGTCTCCAGAGGCCGGCGCGTGGCCCCTGCTCTGGATCATGCTCAGCACCTCGATCTGCGGTGTTCTAGCCATTGTGTGGGTCATTCACCGCGAACGTCAGATTTCAGCACTGGACGCCACCAGCTAAATTTTGCAAACCTTTGCAAAGAAAATTGCAAAGGCGCAAAATGGCTGTCCAGAAACTCTATGTCGGTGCAAAGCTACGTGAATTCCGGTCGCGCCTTGCGCTGACTCAAAAGGACTTTGCAGCCAAGCTGGGCGTGTCCCTGCCCTATCTGAACCAGATGGAGAACAACAACCGCCCCGTATCATCGGCGGTTATTCTGGCCTTGGCGCAAGAGTTCGGCTTTGACGTAACCGAACTTGGCCACGGCGACACAGAGCGCCTGATCACCGACATGCGCGAGGCTTTGGCCGACCCAGTGTTCACCGACACGCCGCCACTGGCAGACCTGCGGCTGGTGGCGTCAAACGCCCCTGCCCTTGCCCGATCTTTTCTGGAATTGCACCGCGCCTATCGCCAGACCCATGAACGTCTGGCATCACTCGACGAGGCATTGGGCCGCGAAGGGTCGCAGCTTCAGCCCAGCCCGTGGGAAGAAGTGCGCGATTTCTTCCACTATTGCGACAACTACATCGATGCCGTCGACCGCGCGGCCGAGCATTTTTCCCAAAGTCTGGAAGGCCGCGGCGATGTGCGCAGTGCTGTCATCAGCCATCTGGAAAACCACGGCATCCGCGTGACAATCGGCCCGATCCGGGGCCTGCGCAACTACGATGCATTGAACAAGACGCTGACCCTGTCGGAATACGCGACGCACGAAACGCAGACTTTCCAGATCCTGTTGCAGGTCGCCCTGCTTCAGCAGGAAAAGCTGTTGGATGCGACATTGGACCTAGCCCGCTTTCAGACAGAAGAGGCGCGGATCATCGCGAAAATCGGCTTGGCCAACTACTTCGCCGGCGCGGTTCTGATGCCGTACAATGCCTTCCTCAGTTCGGCACAGGAAACGCGGCACGATCTGGAACGGCTGTCAACACGGTTCGGCGCGTCCATCGAACAGGTCGCGCACCGCCTGTCCACGCTGCAGCGCCCCAGTGCGAAAGGGATTCCGTTCTTCTTTGTCCGCGTCGATCAGGCGGGTACGATCACGAAACGCCACTCGGCCACACGCCTGCAATTCGCCCGTTTCGGCGGCGCTTGCCCGCTATGGAACGTACACAGCGCCTTTGAAACACCCGGTCGCTTCCTACGGCAGCTGTGCGAAACGCCGGACGGTGTGCGCTATCTGTCTTTGGCGCGGGACGTGTCCAAAACTGGCGGTCAATACGGTGCGCCTGTGCGCCGCTTTGCCATCGCTTTGGGATGCGAGATCAAGCACGCGGGCGCGCTGGTGTACGGCGATGGCCTTGATCTGGCGCGCGACGATGCGTTCGAGCCTATCGGGATTTCCTGCCGGATTTGCGATCGTAAAAACTGCCATCAGCGATCGGTCCCACCGCTTGAACGCAAGCTGACAATCTCGCCCGACCGCCGCGATATCCTGCCTTACGACGTGCAGTAGGTCTGGTTCGGCCAGTCACGCGCCAAGGCTGCCATGACCTTGGCATCGTCATCGGACAACGGCCCTTCGGCATGGGGCCGGAACCGCATGCGGAAGGCATCTAGCACCTGTTCACGGTTTTCATCTGTGACGCCAAAACCAAAACGGGTCGCGCTTTGGTAAAAATCATCTGCATCATCGGCCATCTCCGGCCAGATCGCCAATCCACGCAAAGCCAAACGGCGCCAGTCAAAGCGCCTGCCGGGATCAATTTTGCGGCCCGGTGCCATGTCGGAATGGCCGATCACCCGTTCAGGCGTGATCGGCCAGCGGTCCATGATACCTGTCATCAGCGTCTCAAGCGCAGTCATCTGCGGTTCGGAAAATGGCTGCGATCCGGTGTTGGAAATCTCGATCCCGATAGAGCGTGAGTTCATATCGGTGATGCCGCCCCACTGCCCCGCACCTGCGTGCCAAGCGCGCTTGGCCTCATCGACAAGCTGCCAGACCGTGCCGGTTTCGGAAATCACGTAGTGGGCAGAAACCTGTGCTTCTTCGTTGCACAGCCAATCGCGCGCTTTTTCGGCGCAATCCATGGCGGTGTAGTGAAGCACGATGTGGTCAGGCCGCGCGCCATCACGTCGCGGCCCGAAGTTGGGCGATGGATGCCAGATGATGTTCAGTTGCTGCTCCGCACGGCGCGGAACGGTGCTGGGTTCCATGTGCAGGCGAAACCGTCGCCGTCACTGTCCAGCCCTTCGCGGTCTTTCTCGGGACCGCCGCTGGCCAGAAACGCCTCTTGCGCAAGATCAGGGCTGGCGTAGGCGGCACAGTTGCGTTCTTCCTTGGCCTTGCTGGCAAAGGTAGACCGACGGTACAGCGACTGACCCACCACGTTTGTGGTGCGCAGCGCGTAATCAACGATGTTCGGACCCGTCGCGCCTTCGCGTGTTGGCAAGGCTGTGGGCTGGATCACCTGATAGGCCGCTTGGTTTTGTGCACGCAAAGCGGCGTCGGCCTGAATGCTTCGTTCGTCAGACACAGCATTAAAGTCGTTTTCGTTGGAAATCCCGACCGAGTTCGACACGACTTGCGGGGGCGGGTTAGACGGCGACGCCTGCAAAGGCTCTTGGCCCGAGTTTGCCGCCCGCAATGCTGCCATGGAGTCGGCCTCAAGGCTGCCATCAGCCGCACTTGCTGTCGCCGCGGCAGAGGTAAAGCTGCCCTGTGGGCCCAAGGTCGAGGTACTGACAGAGGCCGCTGGCGGGATCACCGCCGTGCTGGATGCGCGACCTTCCAGTCGCGCGTCGACCGCTGCGCGGCGGTTGCCATCCACGTTGTCAAAACCAACGCCAGCCGCACTATCGGGGATCGAGGGCGAACATGCCGCCACAGCAGAAAGTGCGAAAAATGAAGCAACCAAAAACCGCATGGTCATGTCCCTAACAGGTAAAACGCAGCCGGATTACCACCATTTCTCGGGCTTGGCCACAAAGCCTGCGGCCTGCTCAAGAGCGTAGGCGGTATTCAGCAGATCACCTTCTTCCCACGGACGACCTATCAGTTGCAGACCCAGCGGAAGGCCGGTGCTTCCTAGCCCTGTCGGCACCGAGATACCCGGCAAACCAGCGAGGTTCACAGTTACGGTGAAGACGTCGTTCAAGTACATCTGGACCGGATCGGCATTCTGCATTTCACCCAGACCAAAGGCCGCCGACGGTGTCGCCGGTGTCAGGATCGCGTCGACGCCTTGGGCAAAGACATCTTCGAAATCTTTTTTGATCAGCGTGCGGACCTTACGGGCGCGGTTGTAGTACGCATCGTAGAAGCCAGCCGACAGAACGTATGTGCCGACCATAACGCGGCGCTGCACTTCGTGACCGAAGCCTTCCGCGCGGGTCTTTTCATACATCTCGGTGATGCCGTCGCCTTTACCGATCTGCGCGCGGCGGCCGTAGCGAACGCCGTCATAGCGTGCGAGGTTCGAAGACGCCTCGGCGGGGGCAATCACATAGTAGGTCGGCAGCGCGTATTTGGTGTGCGGCAGCGAGATATCGACGATCTCGGCGCCCGCATCGCGCAGCCATTCCTTGCCCTGCTCCCAGCTCTTGAGGATTTCCTCGTCGGTGCCATCCATGCGGTATTCTCTGGGGATCCCGATCTTCTTGCCTTTGAGGTTCGCGTCGAGCCCGGATTCCCAGGCTGGCACGTCCATTTCCAGGCTGGTCGAATCCTTCGGATCGAAACCGGCCATCGCCTCGAGCATGATTGCGCAATCTTCGACGCTGCGCGCCATGGGGCCGGCCTGGTCGAGGCTGCTGGCGAAGGCCACTACGCCCCAGCGACTGCATCGGCCATAGGTCGGCTTGATGCCGCAGATGCCTGTAAAGGCGGCAGGCTGTCGGATGGATCCGCCGGTATCAGTGCCGGTCGCCGCCGGTGCGATGCGTGCGGAGACGGCGCTCGACGAACCGCCGGACGACCCGCCCGGGCTCATCGCGGCATTGGTGCCGTCTTTCTTCCAAGGAGACGAGACATTGCCGAAATAGGAGGTCTCGTTCGAGCTGCCCATGGCGAACTGGTCGAGATTGAGCTTGCCCAGCATGCCCGCACCCGCATCCCACAGCTTCTGGCTGACAGTGCTTTCGTACTGCG
>CATNDK010000193.1 GCA_950096585.1 Thalassococcus halodurans
GGTGGCTCCATGTCGGTGTCCATGTCGGCCAGCAGCCTGAAGTTGCCCGACGTGACCTTTATCAGCGACAGCAATCCGCTGATGGCAGGTATCCGCACGCTGCTGGGTAACGTGCTGGCTGGCACGAACCCCGGCGGCAAGATGCCGTGGGACCACCTGTTTGATTTCTGCACCCGTCATGACCTGTGCCTTGCGATTGGCGTGCACGGCAGCGTGCCCAGCGGGATCATGGAGAATATCGGCGTTAGCGGCGGTGTCGTCGTCGCCCCGAACCGTCGCGCAGGTTTTTATGCGGCCTCAAGCATCGGCGGTGGCTGGGTGCTGGATGCAGCAGCAGGCATCGAATTCCTTGCGGTCAAAGGCGGCGAAAGCAATTTCAACGGCCAGAGCCTTGTGATCGGCGGCAGCGTCGACGGCAGCGAAGGCCCGGGTTTCGGTCTGCGGGCCATCCTGAACGACAGCGGCATCATCGGCGTGGTCGGCGAGATCAACTTCTCGCTTGGCGTTCCTGTGCTGTCGGCGGTCGAGATCACCGGCGCGATTTCCAACACCGGTTCGTGGATGACCACCTTCTCGGCCATGTCGCTGAGCGCGAATGATACGCCTGGAATTCAGGCCTTTATCCGTGCCGCGATTGAGGCTGGGGCAACAGAACAAGAAGCCCGCGCCTTCCTGAACGGCACATCCGAGGCCCAATCGATGGGTTATGCGCGTGCTATGAACAACAACTCGCTGCCCCCTTATACCCGCATCACAGGCTGGAAACGGGCAGCATTGGAAGCGGCCATCAATCAGGCCTTTGATCCCTGGCACATGATCTGGTCGCGAACAGTTCCCATGTCGACACTTCTCACAATGCAGGCGCAGGCGCAGAATGTATCAATCGGTATCGGCGTTGGCGTGAATGCAGGTCTTGGCGGATCAGCTGCTGCAGGCGTCGGCGTCGTGTTCCTGCCAAATGGTGACTTGGCGGCCTACGGGTCGTTCGGTTGGGGTGGAGGATGGAACTTCTCGATCAACGCGACTTACGATTTCACTGTTATCAATGGCGACGCAAGCCAGTTCTTTGGCCAAAGTCTGGTTGTTGGGAAGGCCGTATCTGCCGATCTCGGGGTGAGTGTCGGTGCCGGAGCGCAGTATGTCATGACGCCTGATGGGCAACACAAGATCGGTTACATTGTTCAAGGGTCTGTTGGTGTCGGTCTTCCGGGCGTGTCGACGGTCGAAGGCGGCCTGCAACGTGTCGAGACCGTCGCCTTCGGCATGTCAGCCAATGGTGCGCGTCCGATGATGATCGGCGGTTTGCCGGTGCATCGTCCCGCCAATGTCGCGGGTCACGCGGCGCGGCCTATGGCCTTGGCCATGGCGGTTGGTCAGCGCGACCGTATCTGGAAGTGATCAAAGGGCAGGCGGGGCCCGCACCCCCCGCCTGCACCCACTGCGAAATATGTAGACAGTCACGCGGCTGTCGTGTTCCGTGGATAGTAACAGGGAAATCCCAGCCAGCCACGGTGCCCCATGATCCCACTTCGCCCTGATCCCCTAGAATTCCTGACCGGTCGCCACAGCGGCACGGATCGTCCTGGCGGTATTTCGATGCCCGGGGACGGGGGCAAGTTCACGCCGGATGGTCATGCGCTGATCTGGCCGGGGAATACGTTCATCTGCCACATCAACCGCAAATCCCCCCAGTGGGAAGCGATGCGCGATCTTCAGGAACAGGTCAAATGCAGCGAATTCCAGCGGTTCTTTGCGTTCCTCACGCCCACCAGCTTTCACATGACGGTGTTTCAGGGCCTGTCCCCCGATCTGCCCGCCAGTATGCCTGACGGGCTTGCGCCGAACACGCCCCGCGACAGGGTCAGTGCCGAACTGATGGCGCGCACCCGCGATCTGGTTCTGCCAACGGCCTTCCGCGTCACCACGACCGAATTGTTTGCCCTGCATTCCCTCACAACGGTCGGCGCGGATGAGGCGGCTGAGGCCGATCTGCGCCATGCCCGCCGGATATTGCGCGATGCGACAGGGATCAGCCCTGCGAAATTTGACGACTACGTGTTTCACATCACCATGGCCTATCCGCTCGATTGGGTGTCGGACACGCTGGCGCAGGAAATGGCGGATTTCAGCGCCGAACTGACGGCGGATGTGGTCGAAGACATCGGGCCTATCGACCTCGGGGCGATCGAATTCTGTACCTTTGACACAATGCATCATTTTCAACCGCTGATGCATCTGACGGGGCGTTCTGCGTAAAGGCGCCGCATGAGGGGCCGCAGGTGCTGGTAGAACGCGGCCTTTTGGATTAGCCTGAGCGAATACGAAGGGACACCATTTTGCCATGCACGACACCGTACATGATCATCTGATGGAAGGATCGTGGGTTGACCGGTTCCCCGGGCTGCAGCAACTGCCGCCCGAACATCGTGCTATTCTGGAAAAAGGCAGCACGGTGATCTCGGTCCCCGAGGGCACACAAGTGTTCGGCCCCGGCCAGTCCGCAGACAACCTTTTGATGCTTCTGGAAGGCACCGTGCGGGTCCAGCAGACCTCGGACACGGGGCGCGAGGTGTTCCTTTATCGTGTGAATGGCGGTGAAAGCTGTGTTCTGACCACAGCCTTCATGATCACCTTTGACGACTATTCCGCCGAGGGTATCGCAGAAACCGACGTTCTGGCCGTGGCGATCCCGCGTGCCACGTTTGACGAACTGGCAGGGCTGTCCAAGCCCTTCCGCGATGTGATTTTCGCCGCCTATTCGCGGCGGATGACTGATTTGTTTACTTTGATTGATGACATCGTTTTCCAACGCATGGACGTGCGTTTGGCCGCGCGGTTGCTTGAATTGGCGGGTGACGGCGATACGGTCAAGGCAACGCATCAGGTGCTCGGCAACGAACTTGGCACCGCTCGTGAAGTGATTTCTCGCACCCTTTCAGAGTTCCAGCGCCGTGGCTGGATTGAACAATCCCGCGGCACCGTCCGTATTATCGGACGCGAAGGATTAGAGCGTTTGGCACGCTCTTCTTCCTCTATGTGACGAAGTCACCGTAGATTTGACCACCATGTGAGAAAACAGCGTCATCAAGTGATTCCTTCTGGAGAAACCGAGATGACAAAGAACATGGGAAAACTGGATCGGACCATCCGAGTTGTGGTTGCGATCGCTCTGATCGTTTCGGCCTTCACCGGTATCCTGCCTGCCGCAGGTCTGTGGCACTGGCTGGCGCTGGTCGTGGCCGCGGTCTTCTTGCTGACATCAGTACTGGGCAACTGCCCGCTCTACTCAATTCTTGGAATAAGGACGTGCCGCGCATGACACCAATCGTAACTGAATTCACACCCCTGGCTTCGGCCTTTGGCGGTGCGCTGATCGGCCTTGCTGCCGTTCTGCTGATGACCTTCGGAGGCCGTATCTTTGGCGCGACGGGCATCTTGTCAGGTGCGATTTTGCCAACTGGTGCGGGTGACCGAGCATGGCGCTGGGCGCTGCTGGCCGGAATGGTTTCTGGTCCGCTGGCGGTACAGCTCATGACCGGTTCCATGCCTGCCGTGGAAATCCCGATCTCGCTGCCGATGATCATCGTAGGCGGGTTCCTTGTGGGGGTCGGCGTGAACTTTTCGTCGGGCTGCACATCGGGCCACGGTGTTTGCGGCATGGCGCGGCTGTCGCCGCGGTCCATCGTAGCGACCCTGACCTTCATGGCGGCGACAATTGTCACCGTCTACATCGTCCGCCACGTGATCGGAGCCTAAGCCATGAAACTTATCGTCTACTACCTGATCGGTCTTGTTTTCGGCGTCGGCATTTCGATTTCGGGCATGGCCAACCCTGCCAAGGTCCTGAACTTCTTTGACCTTGCCGGATCGTGGGATCCGTCCCTGATGTTCGTGATGGGTGGTGCTTTGATTGTGACGTTTATCGGCTACCGTCTGGCCTTCCGCCGGTCGGCCCCGCTGATGGCGCCCCGCTTCGAAGTGCCCACACGCCGCGATCTTGACCTGCCGCTGATTGGCGGCTCGGCGGTCTTCGGCATCGGCTGGGGTATCGCGGGCTTCTGCCCGGGTGGTGCTCTGCCGGCCCTTGGCACTGGCATGATCGAAGTTGCGATCTTCGTCGCATCCCTGATCGCCGGCCTTCTGACAGCACGCGTCCTACGCCGCGTTGGCGTGAACGCACTTACCAAATCTACGACTTAAAGGATCAGACCTATGACCAATTATCCTGTAAACATGTCTGTTAAGCCCGAAGTCAAAGCCTTCTTTGACGAGGCCACAAACACAATCACCTACGTTGTGAAAGACCCGAACTCGAACGCATGTGCCATCGTCGATTCCGTCATGGATATCGACTATGCCGCTGGCCGCATCAGCTATGAAAGCGCGGATGAGGTCATCCAGTACGTGAAGGATAACAACCTGACCGTCGAGTGGCTCTTGGAAACACACGTGCACGCCGACCACCTGTCTGCCGCGCCGTACATCCAGCAGGAACTGGGTGGCAAGATCGGTATCGGCGACAAGATCACCGTTGTGCAGGACACCTTCGGCAAAGTCTTTAACGAAGGCACCGAATTCCAGCGTGACGGCTCGCAGTTCGACAAACTGTTCCAAGACGGTGACGAGTTCACCATCGGTGGCATGCCTGCCTTCACAATGCACACACCGGGCCACACGCCTGCGTGCATGGTGCATGTGATCGGTGACGCGGCATTCGTTGGTGACACACTGTTCATGCCTGATGGCGGTTCGGCCCGTGCCGACTTCCCGGGTGGTGATGCAGGCGAGCTGTACGACTCGATCCAGAAGGTGCTGGCGCTGCCGGACGAAACCCGTCTGTTCATGTGCCACGACTACGGACCGAACGGCCGTGACATCCAGTGGGAAACCACGGTTGCCGAGGAAAAAGAGCACAACATTCACGTCGGTCAGGGCAAGACGAAAGACGAATTCGTCAAGTTCCGCACCGAGCGCGACGCCCAGTTGGCCGTGCCCAAACTGATCATCCCGTCGCTGCAAGTGAACATGCGTGCCGGTGAAGTGCCGACGGATAAAGACGGCAAGCCGATGCTCAAGGTTCCGGTCAACGGACTGGGCTAATCGGCACACAGGAAAGGAGCCAGACATGGACCTGAGAAAGATTTCATCCCAACTGAGCGTTTCGCCTCAGATCACGCCAAACGACATGGCCGCCATCAAAGAAGCAGGGTTCCGGTCGATTATCTGTAACCGACCGGACGGCGAAGGTGCCGACCAGCCCAGCTTTGACGAAGTCCTGAAGGCCGCCGAGGCAGAGGGTCTGGAGGTGCGCTATGTGCCGATCAAGGCGGGGATGGTGTCGGATCAGGATGTCGATGCGTTCGGCGCGGCGCTTGATACGCTGCCGGGCCCGACGCTGGCTTACTGCCGGACGGGGACACGTTCCGCGACTTTGTGGTCCTTCCACGAATCCAAGAACCGCCCCATGCCGGAAATCCTGGCTGCAACCAAAGCGGCGGGCTACGACATGAACGGCGTGGCCCGACGCATCGCCAATGGTGGCAAAACCCCCACCGAAACAGGCGACGCAAAGTACGATGTGGTTGTTGTAGGTGGCGGCGCGGGCGGTATTTCTGTCGCAGCCAGCCTGCACGCCCGCAAACCCGATATCTCGATCGCGATCATCGATCCGGCGGATATCCACTATTACCAGCCGGGCTGGACCATGGTGGGCGGTGGCATCTTTGAAGCCAGCGAAACCGCGAAAACCATGGGTTCGCTCATCCCGCGCGGGGTCAAGTGGATCAAGGCCCGTTCCGGGGCCTATCGGATCGAGTGGATCTCCGCCCGGATTGGTTGGCAACCCGGAGCCAGTGCCTGGTTCCTGTGGTTCTGTTATTGGGG
>CATNDK010000194.1 GCA_950096585.1 Thalassococcus halodurans
GCCTGACGCTGAACGTCATGCTCACCCATGTAGACCACGCACTTCAGACCGAACTTGGCACAGACCGTTGCTGTCGCCACGCCGTGCTGACCGGCGCCTGTTTCCGCGATGATACGAGTCTTGCCCATACGACGCGCCAGAATGATCTGGCCCAGCACGTTGTTGATCTTATGCGCGCCGGTGTGGTTCAGCTCATCACGCTTGAGATAGATTTTCGCGCCGCCCAGACGTTCTGTCAGGCGTTCAGCGAAATACAGCGGCGACGGGCGGCCAACGTAGTGCTTCCAGAGATAGTCCATCTCGTCCCAGAAGCTCTGGTCAGTCTTCGCATGCTCATACTGCTTTTCCAGTTCAAGGATCAGCGGCATCAGCGTTTCCGACACGAACCGGCCGCCGAACTGGCCAAAACGGCCCTTTTCGTCAGGTCCGGTCATAAAGCTGTTGAAGAGATCATTCATAGCATAGTCGTCCATCGCAAAGTGTCGCCCCTGTCTACGCATCTGTGTCCGGGGTTTCCAGTGTCAAATCGAGGCATGCAGGAATACACGTTTTGCGCTTCCTTTCGCACAGAAGGGCACGGGTGTTCCCAGACCTCATTATTCGGGTTTTCAGCCCAGCAGGTTGGATGCAAAGGTGATCCAGATCGCAGTTTCCGTCAGGAATTGAACAGCCCCCAGAACATCCCCTGTCTGCCCGCCGATTTTCCGCTTGGCCTGAAAGGCGATCAACGCGGCAACCAAGGCGCACACACCCAATTGCACAGGCCAAACGACCAGCGCCGCAGCCGCCAAAACCGCCACCACAATCCGCGCTGTGGTCGAACGACCCGACGCAAGCTGCGCCATCCCGTCAGTGCGCGCCAGCGGCAAAGCCTCCTGCACCACGACCATCGCGGCACGGCTTAGGACGGCTGCGAAAAGAAACTCAGGAAAACCCGGCGCGGCGGCGGCGACAGATCCGACCCATAGTAGCGACACAAGGATCATCGCCAGCACGCCGTAGCTGCCCACGCGGCTGTCGCGCATGATCTCAAGCGCATGGGCCTTGTCGCGCCCACCGCCAATGCCATCGGCGTAATCTGCCAGACCGTCAAAATGCAAAGCACCCGTCGCCAGCGCCAGAACGGCCAAGGCCACGCCAGCAGATACCACCGGCGGCAGGCCCAAAGCGGTGGCCGCTGCATGGGCGGCCCATGTCAGGCCACCGATCAGAATACCGACAAAAGGAAACGCCCAACGCGCAGCAGACAGGTCGGGCGCATCGCCCGTGATGCGACCGGCGGGAAGCCGTGTCAGCATCATCACCGCCAACTGCACTTCTGCAAGGCGTCCGCGCAGGCTCATCCGTCGGATACGCCTGCTTCGGCAAAGGTTGCCATGCCATTGTGGCATTCAAGCGCAGACCGCAGAATGCCCAGCGCCACTGCCGCGCCCGACCCTTCGCCCAGCGCCATGTCCAAAGACAGAACCGGCTGTTTGTTCAGTGCATCCAACAGACGCGCATGACCGGGCTCGCGGCTGACGTGGCCGACAACGCAGTGGTCCAGGAAACGCGGATCGGCAGCAAACAGGGGGGCTGTCGCAGCGGTGCAGATGAACCCGTCCAGAATGACGGGAATACGCAGCGCGCGCGCCTGCAGAACCGCGCCACAAATGGCCGCCTGTTCGCGCCCGCCGACTGCAGACAGCAGGGCAAGACCCGAGGCGTCTGCATTGGCCGCACAGGCGCGGGAAATCGCGTCGACCTTGCGGTTCACGCCCGCATCATCCGAACCGGTGCCGCGCCCGACCCAGTCTTTTGCATCGCCCCCAAAGGCCGCCATCGCAAGGGCCGCAGCAATCGTCGAGTTGCCGATCCCCATTTCCCCCAGAACCAGCACACTCGCATCAGCATCAACCGCTTCTGCCCCACGGCGCATCGCGTCCAGTGTTTCGGCCTCGGTCATGGCCGCGCCTTGGGTGATGTCGTTGGTGGGCGTATCAAGATCAATCGCAATCACAGACAGATCCGCACCATTCGCGCGGCACAGCTGGTTGATCGCGGCACCGCCATGTTCAAAGTTGGCCACCATCTGCGCGGTGACTTCCTGCGGAAACGGGTTAACCCCTTGGGCACAAACGCCGTGGTTGCCGGCAAAAACAACAGCCTGAGCGCGCTTGATCGACGGGCGATCTGTTTCCTGCCAACCGGCCATGAAAATCGCCAGTTCTTCCAGACGACCCAATGCACCCATCGGTTTTGTCAGGCTGTTCTGACGCTCCGTCGCGGCATTGATCGCGCCAGCGTCAGCCGCAGGCAGGGTTTCAGCCAAAGCAGCAACAGCTTCGAGCGAGGTGATGTCAGAAAGGAGTGTCATTTGGTTTTACCCTCATTGGATGGCCCGCCACCGCAAGCCAGACTTCATCGCACGACTCGGCCACGGCCTGATTCACGTAGCCAGCCGCATCGCGAAAGGCCCGCGCCAGTTTGTTCTCTGGCACGATCCCGAGCCCGACTTCGTTCGTCACGAAGACCACGGGCGCGCTTTGTGTTGTTAGTGTTTCGACCAGACGGCCGGTTTCAGCCTGCCAGTCAGCGTCATCAAGCATCAGGTTGGTCAGCCACAGGGTCAGGCAATCCACCAGTCTGGGCTGATCACCGTCTGTGGACACCAAGGCACCGGCCAGATCGGTGGGCGCATCGACCTCGGTCCATTCCGGACCGCGTCGCGCCTTATGGGCGGCGACGCGTGCTGCCATCTCGGTGTCACCATCATAAATGCGCGACGTTGCGATATAGATAGCCCGCCCACAGGGCTGTAGCGCCTTGCGTTCCGCCAGCTGGGATTTCCCCGACCGCGCGCCACCGGTTATCAGTATCGACTTTTTCATCATTCCGTGGGAAAGCACTTTCCAATGCAAAAATAAAGTCCGAAAGCCGACCTCTTGGGTACAAATGCGAACTCTAGCGCCGAGTTGATCCTGATCCGTCACGCGCCCGTCGCTGTTCCCGGTCGCCTGTTTGGCCGCACGGATGTGGACGCGACAATCGACGCAGAGGCGGTTGCTGCGGCAAAGGCCAAAATCGGCCCTGTCGCTCGTGTAATCAGCAGCCCCGCCCTGCGCTGCCGCCAAACGGCAGAGGCTTTGTTTGACAGCTTTGAACAGGATCACCGCCTGTGGGAACAGGACTTTGGCGACCACGACGGCCTTCTGTTCGAAGAGCTGCCCGATCTGGGCGTCCTCAGCAGCGCCGATCTGGCCCGATACGCGGCACCCCGTGGTGAAAGCTTTGTGCAAGTTTGCGATCGTGTGGCCCCTGCCTTGGCAGACCACAGCCGCGCGGCTTTGACGCACGGCACCACGGCGCTGGTCGTCCACGCGGGCGTGATCCGCGCGGCCTTGGCATTGGTGACAGGGCATGTTCCCGGTGGTCTGGCGTTCGAGGTGGCGAACCTGTCGGTCACACGCCTGCGCTGCGGCCCCGACGGTCCGCTGTCCGCGATCGAGGTGAATGGCAGATGACACCGGCCACCGTCACAGGACATTTCGGCGAATGGGTGCAAGGGCGTTTCGGCCCTGAGGGGCCGGTCGTTCTGATCACACTGCCCTGCCCCGACTTCCGCGTCACAGCACCGGGCGACGACACGATGGCGTTCAGCGCTGACGTGCTGTCCCGTTTTGCGGCCCGCTTGGGGATCGACAATTTGCCAACGGGCGTCACGCGGAACTTTCCGTTGGGCATCGGCGGCGGCGCGTCGACGGCAACCTTGGTGGCGCTGGCCCGCGCGGCGGGTTTCAGTGGGTCCGATGAAACGCTGGCAGACGCCTGTATTGCCGCCGAACAGGCAAGTGACCCGTTGATGTTCGCGGATCCAGATCGTCTGGTCTGGGCATCGCGACAGGGGCGTGTCCTGCGCGAAGTTACCCCACCTCCGCCCGCGACCATCCTTGGCGGGTTGTGGGGGGAACCGCAACGCACCGATGCCACGGACACCGATTTCGACGACGTCAGCGATCTGATCGATGACTGGCAAGTCGCCTCCAACCAAGGCGATCTTACGCGCCTTGCCGCCATCGCCACAGCCTCGGCACATCACTGCACGGCGCGGCGTGGTCCGACTGACCCGATGGCCGATCTGGCCCGAGACCTCGGGGCGCTTGGCATGGTGCGGGCGCACACCGGATCGGCGCGTGGGCTTATTTTTGCCCCCGACACCGTCCCGCCCCATGGCGCAGACACGCTGCGCGAGGCGGGCCTGACCGACATCCTTTGCTTTCAGACAGGTCGCGCATGAGTTTCGCGTTGATGATGCTGGGTGGAATGATCCTTGATCTGGCTTTTGGCTGGCCGGACAAGCTTTATGCGCGGATCGGGCACCCAGTGACGTGGATCGGCAAAGCGATCACTATCTGCGAAACACGTCTGAACGGCGGCTCGCGGAAGGCCCGTCTCTTGGGCGGCGCGGTGACCGTTCTGGTCGTTGTCGCCTTGGCTGCGGCCCCGATTATCGTGGTACAAACCGCCCTTCCCGACAGCTGGATCGGGACGCTGATCGGCGCAGTTCTCGCTTGGCCGATGATCGCGCTGCGGTCCATGCGCGATCATTACCAAGCCGTCGCCACGGCCTTGGCCGCCAACGACCTGCCCGCCGCACGCTACGCTGTCAGCATGATCGTCGGGCGCAATCCGTCGCAACTGGATGCACCCGCAGTTGCGCGCGCTGCGACGGAAAGCCTTGCCGAGAATACGTCAGACGGGATCGTTGCGCCGCTGTTTTGGGGGGCGCTGCTCGGGCTTCCGGGCATCTATGCATACAAGGCGATCAACACGATGGATTCGATGATCGGCCATAGGTCTGACAAGTACGAAGCCTTTGGCAAGGTCGCCGCGCGGGTCGATGATGTGGTCAACCTGATCCCCGCGCGCCTGACCGGTCTGGCCTTTGCCTGTGCCTCCAGCCGCCCGTTAATGGCCTTGAAATCAATGCTCCGCGATGCGCCGAACCACCGCTCGCCCAACGCTGGCTGGCCCGAGGGCGCAATGGCCGCGGCATTGAACGTCAGGCTATCCGGCCCACGGATTTATGATGGCCATACAGCCAACGAACCTTGGCTGAACGAAGGGGCACCCGACCCCGATGCGCAGGCGATGCGCAAGGCTGTGTCACTCTATCACCGCGCCCTTGTTCTTTGCGGGCTTGCTTTGGCCGGACTGGCGATGCTTTAAGGCTCCGATGACACAGAGCAGAGATCATGGCGGCAATCTGGATGCGGCGATGGCCCGCTTCGGCGGGACGTCGGACGATTGGCTTGACCTGTCCACCGGCATCAATCCGATACACTACCCGTTACCGCCGATCCCGCAAGCTTCATGGGAAGTGCTGCCGCGCAAGACCGAAATGGCGCGCCTGTCCCAAGTCGCGGCCAAAGCCTACCGCACCCCCGCCCGCGTGATCGCAACATCTGGCGCGCAAGGTGCGATCCAGATGGTTCCGTGGCTGCGCGCGCCCGGACACGCGGTTGTTCTGGCCCCGACCTATAACGAACACGCCGCCGCGCTGCGTGCCTGCGGCTGGCACGTGGATGAGGTCAGTAAGCTTGACGCCTTGGCTGGTGCTGATCTGGCCGTGGTGGTCAACCCCAACAACCCCGACGGTCGACGCACCACACCTGACCGCCTTCAGGCACTGTCACAACAGGTTGGTCTGTTGATCATCGACGAAAGCTTTGGCGATCCCGAACCGGACTTGTCGCTGGCCCCGCAGTTGGAACAGGACAACGTGGTAATCCTGCGGTCTTTCGGGAAATTTTATGGTCTGGCCGGCGTGCGACTGGGCTTTGCTTTGGCGCAAGGTGCCTTGGCCGACCAGATCGGAAGAGCACACGTCTGAACTCCAG
>CATNDK010000195.1 GCA_950096585.1 Thalassococcus halodurans
CGGGGTCAAGTGGATCAAGGCCGCCGTGGCCGCGTTCGAACCTGCCAATAACGCCGTGGTCCTCGATGGCTGCCGCGTGGTGAAATACGACCGTCTGGTCGTTTCTCCGGGGCTCAAGCTGGATTGGGAAGCGGTGGAAGGTCTGGAAGAAACGCTGGGCCACAACGGTGTGACATCGAACTACCGCTATGATCTGGCGCCTTACACATGGCAGCTGGTTCAGGAAATGAAGGGCGGTCGCGCGCTGTTCACCCAGCCGCCGATGCCGATCAAATGTGCCGGTGCGCCGCAAAAGGCGATGTACCTGTCCGGTGACGCATGGAACCGTCGTGGCGTTCTGAAGAACATGGACATCCAGTTCATGAACGCAGGCGGCGTGCTGTTCGGGGTCAAGGATTATGTCCCCGCGCTGGAACAGTACATCGACAAATACGGCGTCACGCTGAACTTCTTCCACAACCTAGTGTCTGTGGACGGGGCTGCGAAAAAGGCGACCTTCAAGGTGGCCAAGCCCGATACCGAAGCGACCGAAGTCACTGTCGACTTTGACATGATGCACGTCACCCCGCCGCAAACGGCCCCTGATTTCATCCGTGTATCGCCCCTGGCGGATGCGGCTGGTTGGGTCGATGTGGATCAGGCGACGCTGCGCCACAAAAGCTTCGACAATATCTGGAGCCTTGGTGACGTGATGAACGCGACGAACGCGAAGACCGCAGCGGCCGCCCGCAAACAGGCGCCGACGGTTGCGGACAATATCGCGGCCGACATCGATGGCCGGTCTCCGGTTGCTGCCTATGACGGCTACGGATCCTGCCCGCTGACGGTTGAGCGCGGCAAGATCGTTCTGGCCGAGTTCGGCTATGGCGGTGTGCTGAAGCCCAGCTTCCCGTCTTTCCTGATCGACGGCACCAAGCCGACACGCGCGGCATGGTTCCTTAAAGAAAAGATGCTGCCGCCGATCTACTGGAAAGCGATGCTGCGCGGCAAAGAATGGATGGCCAAGCCTGAAAAGCTGACCATCGCCGCCGAGTAATCGGCCCCGAATGCAACGAACAGGGGCGGCACCCGCCCCCGTTCCCCGAAATGGCCGACTCCTCTCTGTCTGGCCAAAACCTTGGGCAGCTTGTGGCTTGGATGTTCAAGCTGCCCCCTTTTCTTGAATTGACTGCCCATGCCTGACTTCCGCAGATACCTTCCGATCCTCGACTGGGGCCGCAGCTACGATAAAACTGCGTTCTCGAATGATATGATCGCCGCGGTGATCGTGACGATCATGCTGATTCCGCAATCGCTGGCCTATGCGATGCTGGCAGGTCTGCCGCCCGAGGCGGGTTTGTACGCCTCGATCGTGCCGATCCTGCTTTATGCGGTCTTTGGTACATCACGCGCGCTGGCCGTGGGGCCGGTGGCCGTTGTGTCGCTGATGACTGCCGCGGCTGTTGGCCAAATCGCTGAACAGGGCACCATCGGTTATGCCGCCGCCGCCCTGAGCCTTGCGCTTTTGTCCGGTCTGATGCTGCTGGCGATGGGTATCTTCCGTCTGGGCTTTGTGGCGAATTTCCTCAGCCACCCTGTGATCGCGGGCTTTATCACCGCATCCGGTATCCTGATTGCGGTCAGCCAGTTGAAACACATCTTCGGTGTGTCCGCGTCGGGCCATACGCTGCCGGAAATCGTGCATTCGCTGTGGACGCATCTGGGCGACACCAATGTGATCACCCTAGTGATCGGCATCATCGCAATTGCCTTCCTGTTCTGGGTGCGTCTTGGCATGAAAGACGCGCTGATCAAGCTTGGGCTGTCCAACAGTGTCGCGGGCGTTCTGACTAAGGCCGGTCCCGTGGCTGCTGTGGCCGTTACAACTTTGGCAGTTGCGCTTTTCCGTCTGGATGAAAGCGGCGTGAAGATCGTGGGCTCTGTCCCGCAAAGCCTGCCGCCGCTGACCATGCCTGCGTTGTCGCCCGATCTGTTGCAGCAACTGCTGCTGCCTGCCGCACTGATCACCATCATCGGCTTTGTTGAATCGATCTCGGTCGCGCAGACACTGGCCGCCAAGAAACGCCAGCGCATAAATCCGGATCAGGAACTGATCGGTCTGGGTGCCGCGAACATCGGTGCGGCCTTTACCGGCGGTTATCCGGTGACAGGTGGCTTTGCGCGTTCGGTCGTAAACTATGACGCAGGCGCGGAAACGCCCGCGGCCGGTGCCTTCACCGCCATCGGTCTGGCGATTGCCGCCCTTGCGCTGACCCCGCTGATCTACTTCCTGCCGACGGCGACGCTGGCTGCGACGATCATCGTGGCGGTTCTGGGGCTGGTCGATCTGTCGATCCTGAAACACGCATGGACGTACAACCGCGCTGATTTCGCCGCAGTTCTGGCAACCATCCTTCTGACCCTTGGTTTCGGCGTCGAGGCCGGCGTCAGCGCCGGTGTGATCATTTCGATCGCGATGCACCTGTTCCGCACATCGCGCCCCCATGTGGCCGAGGTCGGTCTGGTGCCGGGCACCCAGCATTTCCGCAATATCAAACGCCACAAGGTGGAAACCGATCCGGAAATCCTGACCCTGCGTGTCGATGAGGCCCTTTGGTTCGCCAATGCGCGCTTTCTTGAGGACCAGATCCTTGATCGCCTGACCAAAGACTGCGCGCTGAAACACGTCATCTTGATGTTCTCGGCTGTGAACGAGGTTGACCTGTCTGCGCTGGAAACCCTTGAGGCACTAAACAAACGTCTGGATGAACAGGGCATCAAGCTGCACCTGTCCGAGGTCAAAGGCCCCGTCATGGACCGCCTGCAACGGGCGCATTTCCTAGAAGAGCTGACCGGCAAGGTCTATCTGGCGCAGTACGATGCATGGCACGACCTGCACGACACAGCCCCCATCAAGGCCGTGTCCTAAGGGTCAGTCCAGACCGGAATACTTCTTAAGCAAACGGGTGAGGTCGCTGAATTCGGCCTCACTCAGATTTCCGCGCTCTGCCTGATGCAGTGCCAGAAAATCGTCCTTGCGCGCGGCGGCGAATGTTTCGCCTTCAGGTGTCAGCGACAGATGCACCGCGCGTCGGTCTTCGGGGGATGCGACCCGTTCGATCAGGCCGGCCGTCACCAAACGATCCACCAGTTTTGTCATATGCGCGGGCTTGATGCACAGGCTGCGCGCAATCGCGCCCTGCTTCATGCCCGGATTGCGCAAGACCAGCCAAAGCGCGGTGAATTCCCCCGGCCGCAGGCCCAATGCCGACAGTTCGTCAAAGAATGCCTCAAAGGCGCGAAGCTGCGCGATCCGCAAAAGAAACCCGAGGGATTCGCCCAGTTCCGCGATCTCGACGGTTTCGTCGTCGGCGGGCAGGGGTGGCTTTTTTGCTGTTTTCGCAGGCATTTTCGCGCGAACCTTCGGTGTGCTTTGTTCAGACTTGATTACCCCTAGCATAAATAGTACCCAAGGATAAAGTTTCCATGGAAACTAAATTGGATCAGATTACGGAGGAGACATCTGGTGCAGGACGCAACTTCGCGTGACACGCTTTTCTGGCAGCCCGAAATCCTAAGCGAAACGCGCGACGACGGGACAATCTATGTCTGGCAGAAAGACCCGCTGCCCGCTTATCCCGACCGCCTGTCGGACAGGATCGCGCATTGGGCGTCGGTCGCGCCTGATCGCGTTTGGATGGCCGAACGCGGCCCCGATGATGCATGGCGCAAGGTCACCTACGGCGAAATGTTCGCGCAAATCCGTGCCATCGGTCAGCGTCTTCTAGATCTCGATCTTTCTACAGACCGCCCGCTGGTCATCCTGTCGGGCAATTCCATCGCCCACGGCCTGATGGCGCTGGGTGCGCAGTATGTGGGCATTCCGTCGGCGGCCTTGGCACCTGCCTATGCGCTGGTGTCGGGCGATTACGCGAAGCTCAAAGGCATCCGCGGCCAGATCACACCGGGCGCTGTGTTTGCTGACACCCTCGATCCGTTCCTGCCCGCGATCGAAGAAGTTTTCCCTGACCTGCCGCGTCTAGCGGTCGAAGGGACAGGCCTGGCCGTATCGTGGGACGATCTGGTGACAACTCCCATCACCCCGTCCGTCGATGCGGCCAACGCCGCAACCGGCCCCGATACGGTGGCCAAGTTCATGTTCACATCCGGCACCACCGGATCGCCCAAGGCGGTGATCCTGACCCAACGCATGATGTGTGCGAACATGGCGATGGTTGCGGATTGCTTTGCGTTCTTCCGCGACGAACCGCCCGTCCTGCTGGACTGGGCACCTTGGAACCACGTCGCGTCCGGCACAAAGGTGTTCAACCTGACGATCTACAACGGTGGCACCTATCACATCGATCAGGGCAAACCGACGCCCAAGCTGATCGGCGAAACCATCCGCAACCTGCGCGATGTGTCGCCCAACTGGTACTTCAACGTGCCCGTTGGCTACGAAATGCTGATCACCGCGATGAAAGAGGACAAAACGCTGGCGGAGTGCTTCTTCCGCAACGCCAAGCTGATGATGTACGCGGGTGCGGCCATGGCTCAGCACACATGGGAAGATCTGGGTCGTATTTCGGAAGAGGTCACAGGCAAGCGCGTAACACTCAGCACCGGTCTGGGCGCGACAGAAACCACGCCGTTTGCCCTGCAACAGATCGAGTATCAGGAAACCCCCGGCAACGTCGGCGTGCCTTCCAAGGGCCTGACGCTGAAACTGGTCCCGAACGAAGGCAAGTATGAGGCCCGCCTGAAAGGCCCGTCTGTCACGCCGGGATACTGGCGCAACGACAAACTGACGGCCGAGGCATTCGATGACGAAGGCTTCTACTGTCTCGGTGACGCGCTGCGGTTCGCTGATGAAAGTGATCCGTCCAAGGGCTTCTTCTTTGACGGGCGTGTGGCTGAAAACTTCAAGATGGCCACAGGCACGTGGGTCGCTGTCGGTGCCCTGCGCGGCAAGCTGAACAACGCGCTCGAAGGTCTGGCCGCAGACGTCGTGATCGCCGGTGAAGGCCACGAAGAACTGGGCGCGCTGCTGGTGCCGTTCCGTCCCGCGATTGAAAAGGTCGTTCCGAACGGCGCATCGCTGTCTGACGCAGAATTGTTGGCACATCCGGCGCTGCGTGACCGTGTCGAAACGCTTCTGGGCATCTACAACAAGACCGCTGGCGGTTCATCGCTGCGCGTGCCGCACGTGCGCTTTCTGGAAGAGCCGCTCAGCCTTGATAAGGGTGAGGTTACGGACAAAGGATCGGTCAATCAGCGCGCCGTTCTGCGCCTGCGCGCGGATCTGGCGGATTCGCTGTTCACCGACGCGCCCGAGGTCATGCACAGCCGCAAACCGGCCTAAGCACCGGTTACTCGACCGACGCGCCGAACAGCACGATCGCAACCGCGACACCGGCCAAAGCAACAAAGCCAACGGCTTTCACGGGCTGCCCCTTCAGGGCGGCCCCTTTTGCTGCGATCAGGGTCTGGATGGCGTAGTAAAGCGCAAAGGCGCGGGACGCATAGCTGATGATCTCGAACACGCTGGCGGTCCACGTCAGCGCAACGCCCACCACTGCCAACAGCACATAGCCCGCCCGTGGGGCCAGACGTCCGCCGGTCAGTTCCGACACCAACCCACCCGCGCCGCCGGTATCAGCCACCGCGGCGCTGAATTGCGCGCTTAGCGCTGCGACAATCAGCAGGATCGGCAGGATGGGGGCCACGACCTCCATCAACCCGATGATCGCGGTTTCGCTCAGGTCCAGCGCATCGGGGGCGAAGGCAAAGCTCAGCAGCAGGATGTAGACCAGATAGATCGCGGTCGACACGCCCTGCGCCAGCTTCATCGATTTGATCCGCGTCGGCGCACTGTATTCCGCGCCGA
>CATNDK010000196.1 GCA_950096585.1 Thalassococcus halodurans
GGGCCAGCCGCTGCCGCCGCAGCCCTCTGCCAACGAGATCAGCCCCGAGGCGTTGGCCAAGGTGAACGAGGTCGAGAAGAAGGCCAAGAAGCTGAGCCTGATGGAACTGACTGAGCGGACCTGCAAATGGCCGGTGGGTGACCCCGCGACAGAACCCTTCTGGTTCTGCGGTCTGCCTGTTCAGCAGGGCAACCCCTATTGCGAGGCCCATGTGGGCGTTGCGTTCCAGCCGATGTCGTCGCGCCGCGACCGTCGTCGCTAAGCGTTTCCGCCGTGTGATGTAGGTGCACGGCAGTTTTGAATTCAGGGCCATGCGTGATACGCGTGGCCCGTTTTACTTCCCCGCCTCTGACCACTCTGCCACCTGATAGGCCGCCCATATGTCACAGAACCCGCCTGATCTTCGCCCCGACCTTGCCCGCGCCCGCATCAGCGAAACGCGGCGCGACGGGCAGCCGACCATCGGCATGGTGTCGTTGGGCTGCCCCAAGGCGCTTGTGGATAGCGAACGCATCCTGACGCGGCTGCGGGCCGAGGGTTACGGTATCTCGGCGGAATATAGCGGTGCGGATGCGGTGATCGTGAACACCTGCGGGTTTCTGGACAGCGCCAAGGCCGAAAGCCTTGAGGCGATTGGCGAGGCGCTGAATGAAAACGGCAAGGTCATCGTGACCGGCTGTCTGGGGGCAGAGCCCGAGTACATCACTGGTGTGCACCCAAAGGTTCTTGCTGTCACCGGCCCGCATCAATACGAACAGGTTCTGGATGCGGTGCATGGGGCTGTGCCGCCCGATCCTGATCCCTTTGTGGATCTGCTGCCGGCCTCTGGTGTCAGCCTGACGCCGCGCCACTACAGCTATCTGAAAATCTCGGAAGGCTGTAACCACGCCTGCAAATTCTGCATCATCCCCGATATGCGCGGCAAACTGGCGTCGCGCCCCCATCGCGCTGTGATGCGCGAAGCAGAGAAGCTGGTTGAAGCGGGCGTCAAAGAACTGCTGGTGATTTCGCAGGATACCTCGGCCTACGGGACGGACTGGAAAGATCGCGACGTGAAGTTCCCGATCACCGATCTGGCGCGTGATCTGGGGTCATTGGGCGCTTGGGTGCGGATGCATTACGTGTACCCGTACCCCCATGTGCGTGACATGATCCCGCTGATGGCCGAGGGCAAGGTGCTGCCCTATCTGGATATCCCGTTCCAACACGCGCATCCCGAAACGCTGAAGCGCATGGCGCGTCCGGCAGCGGCATCGCGGACCTTGGATGAAATTCAGGCGTGGCGCGATATCTGTCCGGACATCACCCTGCGGTCGACCTTTATCGTAGGCTATCCGGGCGAGACCGAGGAAGAGTTCCAGACGCTTCTGGATTGGCTGGACGAGGCCCAGTTGGATCGCGTTGGCTGCTTCCAGTACGAAAACGTGGATGGGGCGCGGTCGAACGCCTTGCCGGATCATGTGCCCGAAGACGTGAAGCAGGATCGTTGGGATCGCTTTATGCAAAAAGCACAGGCGATTTCCGAGGCGAAACTGGCCGCCAAAGTGGGTCAGACCATGGATGTGATCGTTGATCTGGTCGAAGATGACGCCGCGACCTGCCGGACCAAAGCGGATGCGCCGGAGATCGACGGAAACCTGTTTATCGACGAAGGTCACGAGGCGCTTCAACCCGGTCAAATCGTGACGGTCGAGGTGGACGAAGCCAGCGAGTACGATCTCTGGGGTCGAATCGTCTGACGCTAAACCGAGACATTTTCGGGCTTGAATGTATAAGAAATTACAGGTTTTCGGCTAAATTTGTGTCGAAAAAGCCCAGTTTTCGGTCAGATCGTATCTGCAACTAAAGACAAAATACTATCGAAAGTTTATCTTCCATCTTGTGAGCGCGATCCTTTTTCGGGTCGAGGTTTGGACCGGGGACTTCCAGTAGCGGTTTCTCTTTCCTTCGGGAAAGACTTTTGACTTTGGCCCGTTTGGGTGAGCGTGGTTTCGAGTGTTGGGGCGTCCCTTGGGGCGCCCCGTTTCAATTTCCGGGGGACGGTTCAGCGCTGTGGTTGGGGGCGGCGAATACTCCAGCCGCTGGTGCGTTTCGCTGCGGTCTTGAGGCTGATCTGGCCACTCGTTTTAGTTGCGTCGCGCGGCTGTGTCGGGTCGCTGAGCAATCCAAGTGACATTGCCAGAGCCGCCAATTCGGCGCGGGTGTGCAGGCCTGTGTTCTTGGACATGGACGTCATGCGCTGGCGCACTGCAGATACCGTCACCCCAAGACAGTCCGCGATTTCACGATCCTTCAGCCCTTCGCCCAGCAGGCGCAGGATATCGGATTGTTTTTCGGTGATATTGGCGCCGGCACTGAATTCACGAAGTTGCGTTGTGATCAGCTTTGTGAAACCGACCAGCGCCACAGTTTGCAGGGCCCAGCCATGGGCCCGCAGGATGTCCAGTGTCTCGCGCCGCGATGAGTCACCGCTAAAGGACAGGGTGCCCTTGTAAGGGGGCGCATGCATGCTGACCGGCACCACAAAGCTGGAGGTCAGGCCATTGCTGGCGGCGGCCTCATAGGCGCTTTCCAACGGGCCGGTTATCTTGGTGTGGTTGTCCAGAAATTGCTGGCCCGCAAGGCGTGGCGTCAGCCCTTGGGTCAGGGGCGCGCGGAATTCGGTCCATGGGCATTGGTGCGACGTGCCAAGAGCACGATCAAGCCAGTCGGAATTGTAGTTCTTCCAGACTGTGGCGGCCTGCTCTGTTTGATGGGGCGCTTTGTAGACCAGATCTACGTAGGGAAGCCGCACAGTCGTTCCCAACTGAAGGATGGTCCCCCAAACTTCTTTGCTGGTTTTTGCCAGATCCAGTTCGCGCAGCGTGGTCTGTAAAAGTTCGGGCACATGTCCATCCGTGACGCCGGGCTGGCGCCACGCAGGAAATGTGCTCTCAGGGCTCGGCATGATCCAGATGCAGCTTGATGTCGATCAGGACCTTTTGCAGCGCCACCGTTTCTTTGAGAATGCGCTGCGCTTCGTTCGCCGTAATCGTGCCGTCGGTGATCGAGGCGTGATATTCGGTCATCAGCATCGCAAAGCGGCGCGACAGGCGGATGACGTCTTCGTTCACATCGCCTTTGACGGTCGTCTGCTCATTCCGTCGCGACGCGGTGACGTCCAGTTCGAAACCACCCAGTTCGGCCAGCGCCACGGAAACATGCGGGAAGGACGCGGCCGCTTCCAGTGCAGCCACTGCATCAACGGGCATGAACCGTTCAGCATGTTCGTCATGGGGCGAATAATACCGTCCCAGAGTTGCTTTGGATTTGCCGGTCAATTCACAAGCGGCTTCGATGCCCACGTCTTTCACGAGTGCTTCTGTATGTTTTTTCAAATACCTGCCGACCTGCGACATTGTCACTCCTTATTGGGGTGTGGCCCATTTCGTTTCGCTTATTAGCAGCGGACGTTTCGGACTTCTATGGTGTTTAGTGTCTGACGTTTGGAAAGTCTTCTAATTATTCCAAAACAAGAGTGAAAGAAAAACTTTAATTTCACAGCCTTGCTCTTGTTTTGCGGGTCGTGCATCAGAACGCCATGGCAAAGCTTTACTTCATGTACTCAACGATGAACGCAGGGAAATCGACCCTGTTGCTTCAGGCGGCACATAACTACGAAGAACGCGGGATGGCTGTGATGCTGCTGACGGCGTCTTTCGATTCACGTGCGGGAACGGGCCGGATCGGGTCGCGGATCGGATTGGGGCGTGATGCGGAAACCTTTGACAGCACGACAGAATTGTTCAACCGGATCGGTGAACGCGTCGGGCAGGGGCCTTTGGCCTGTGTATTCGTGGACGAAGCGCAGTTTCTAACAGAAGAACAGGTCTGGCAACTGGCGCGGGTGGCAGACGATCTGGGCGTGCCTGTGATGTGCTACGGGCTGCGCGTTGATTTTCAGGGCAAGCTGTTTCCGGGATCATCGGCGCTTCTGGCGCTGGCTGACGACATGCGTGAGGTCCGCACAATTTGCCACTGTGGTCGCAAGGCCACGATGGTGGTGCGCCATGACGAAAACGGCAAAGTGATGAAGGATGGTGATCAGGTACAGATCGGCGGCAACGAAACCTACGTCAGCCTGTGCCGAAAACATTGGCGCGAAGAGGTATCGGATTGATATCCGCGAATAGCTGACGAAATTGTTTTCGGAATAGATCGAATATCAGCAGTATATTGTCTGTGAATTGAATGGCTTAATTTTTTATTCGATTTATCACATATTTAATACGTGTGATTTAATTTGCTCAATTAACCGATTGGTCAGAAACCTGAGGGACCACTATTGGGGTAACCGAGTACATCGCTTTCGCAGGAAGAGCGGTGGAATACCTTACCTTTGCGGCGCTTGGGAAAATCCTCAGGCGCGTTCCACCAACACAGAGCCGACGGAATAGCCCGCCCCGAAAGAACAGATCACACCTTTGTCGCCCGGCTTCAGGTCATCGGAATGTTTGGCAAAGGCGATGATCGATCCTGCGGATGACGTGTTGGCGTAATCCTGCAGGATGTTCGGCTGTTCTTCCGGCTCTGGCACGCGGCCCAGAACCTTCTTGCCGATAAAGTCGTTCATCGACTTGTTCGCTTGATGCAGCCACATGCGTTTGAGGTCGCCTGAGGTCCAGCCTTCTTCTTCCATGTGGCCACCGATATGGCCTGCGACCAGCGGAAGCACCTCTTTGAACACCTTGCGGCCGTTCTGCATGAACTGCATGTCGCGGCGGTCTTCCATCTGGTTGTGCGTGCGACGCAGGAAGCCGTTGTTGTTGCGGATATTGTTGGAAAACTGGGTGCCGCAGCGGGTGGAGTGCACAAGGAAATGCGCGCCTTGCGCATCTTCGGCGCGTTCCAGAACTACAGCCGTCGCCACATCGCCAAAGATGAAGTGGCAGTCACGGTCACGCCATTCCAGATGGCCGGACGTGATTTCCGGCGACACAACAATCGCGCGGCGGACGCTGCCGGAGCGGATCATGTCAGCGGCGGCCTGAATGCCGAAGGTGGCCGACGAACAGGCAACATTCATATCAAAGGCAAAGCCACCGGCCCCCAACGCCTGCTGGATTTCGATCGCAATCGCAGGATAGGCGCGTTCGTGGTTCGATGCGGCGCAGATGATCAGATCGACGCCTTCGGCATCGCGGCCCGCATTTTTCAGCGCGATCTGGCAGGCCTTCACGCCGATCTCGGCCATGATGGACAGCTCTTCATCAGAGCGGGGGGCAAAATTCGGGTACATGCGGGCAGGGTCCAGCACGCCCTCTTTTTCCATCACATAGCGCTGTTCGATGCCCGACGCGGAAAAGATGAAATCCGAGCTGGAGTGCGGTTTCGCCTCGACCGTACCAGCGGCAATCTCGTCTGCATGGGTTTCATTGAACAGATCGGCATGGGCGTTGTAGGACGCCACGAGTTCGTGATTGGTGATGATGTTCTCGGGCGTGAAAACGCCGCTGCCGGTGATCGCTGGTTGATGCATGTCTGCCTCCAAAGGTCTATCGACCAAACCGCAAACATGGACCTAAGGTCAAGACGCGCCGCAGCGTCAATGCATCCGTGATCCGTTCGGCACCATTTGATCCGGCGACAGCAGCACGATTCCGCCGTCTTCGTCAGAACAGCCAAGGGTCAGGACCTCGGACATGAACGGCCCGATCTGGCGGGGCGGAAAGTTCACGACGGCCATGACCTGACGACCAACCAGCGTTTCGGGCGTGTAGTGTGCTGTGATCTGGGCCGATGTCTTTTTCTCACCGATCTCGGGGCCGAAATCGATCCAAAGCTTGATCGCGGGTTTGCGGGCCTCGGGGAAGGACTCGGCGCGGA
>CATNDK010000197.1 GCA_950096585.1 Thalassococcus halodurans
CCACTCTACCCACTGAACAAAAGGACGCTCTGGTTTGATTGGTATTGTTATTGTGGCCCACGGTGGTCTGGCGCGCGAATACCTCGCGGCGGTAGAGCATGTCGTAGGCACGCAGCAGGGCATTCAATCGATCGCCATCGAGGCCGACTGTGATCGTGCGACCAAGCAAAAAGAAATCTGTCTCGCGGCGGATGCCGTGGATCAGGGGCAAGGTGTTGTTGTTGTGACAGACATGTTTGGCGGATCTCCGTCGAACCTGAGCCTGATGGCCTGTCAGCCTGATAACCGCCGAATTCTATACGGGGCCAATTTGCCCATGTTGATCAAACTTGCCAAAAGCCGGCACCTTCCGGTGCCAGACGCGGTTCGGCAAGCGCTTGAAGCCGGTCGGAAGTACATCGACAGCGTCAATATCAAGTCCGACGACGGATCGGACGCTGCCGCCAAAACAGCCTGATATAACAAGAAAAAGTGCCTGTATGACTGACTCTATCCGCCGTACCCATAAGATTGTGAATGAAAAAGGTCTTCATGCCCGTGCGTCGGCCAAGCTGGTCGAGGTTGTAGAAGGCTTTGACGCCCGCGCCGAAGTTTCCAAAGACGGTATGAGCGCGTCCGGCGACAGCATTATGGGCTTGCTGATGCTGGCTGCCTCGCGTGGCACGTCGGTTGATGTGGAAACCAGTGGCGCCGACGCAGAGCCGTTGGCCGATGCCATCGAAACACTGATTGCCGACCGCTTCGGCGAACCCTGCTGATCGGTCGTCAGGATGACCGTACGTGACACCGGGACGACAGAGCCTGAAGGCGTCGGTGTCACGGTCGCCACGCAAAACGCGCCTTATGACAAGCGTCGCCTAAGCTACGCGAACACATTCACCAATCCATGGAAAGCCAACACCATCCGCGCGATGGAGTGGGCAACGGGCAAGATCCCTTTGCTGCGGCTCGTGCGCCGGTTTGAACGGATGGGGCCTGCCGAGGGGCAGAAATTCTGGGCCCAGGCGCTGGGATTGATGAACATCGCGATTGAGACGCCCGACCATGAGTTGGCCAATATCCCGAAATCCGGCCCCGTCATCGTCGTCGCCAATCACCCGCACGGGCTGGTGGACGGGATGGTTCTGGCGGAACTCATCGGACGCGTTCGCACCGACTATAAAATCCTGACGCGGTCGCTGCTGACGGGTATTTCCGAGATTGAACAGTTCATGATCCCCGTGCCGTTTCCGCACGAAGAAAACGCGCGGGAACAAAGCCTTGAGATGCGGGCGCGGGCGATGGAGCATCTGAAGCAGGACGGTTTGATTGTTCTATTCCCGTCAGGCGTGGTGGCCTCGTCCGACACGATGTTCGGTCCGGTTATCGAACGCGATTGGAACCCGTTCACAGCCAAGATGATCCAGCGATCCGGCGCAACTGTGGTGCCGATCCGGTTCACAGGTCAGAACTCGCGCGCGTACCAGATGGCGAATACGATTTCGTCAACCATCCGTCAGGGTCTGTTGATCCACGAAGTGATGCGGGCCTGCGGCAAACCGCAAGCCCCGATTGTGGGTCAGCCTATGTCGCCCGACGATATTCAGGCGCTGGCGAAAGGCGGGCGTGAATTGGTGGCAAAGTTGCGGGAACAGACGATGGGTCTGGACCGCTAATTCATCAAGCAGCCAAGGTCGCCAGCCACAGATACAATGGCAGGCCCACTGTGATGTTGAACGGGAACGTCACACCCAATGACAGCGTCAGGTAGATGCCTGCTTCGGCTTGGGGCAGGGCGATCCGCATGGCAGCTGGCACCGCGATGTAGGATGCCGATGCCGACAGGACCATCAACAGGAACAGGCTTCCCGTGCCGAGCCCGATCATCATGCCCAAGACGCAAGCCACCAGCGCGCCGATCATGGGCATGACCACACCGAATGCGAACAACCCGCCACTCAGCATATGTTTGTTCCGCATCAGGCTGCGCCCTGCGTTCAGGCCCATGTCCAGAAGGAACAGACACAGGATTCCGGTGAAGGGCGTGACGACGAATGGGGCGATCATCTCCATCCCGTTTTCACGGGTCACCGCACCAATAAAGAAGGCACCGACCAGAAGAACGATCGACCCGTTCGCCAACAGTTCGCGCATGGGCACCAACGCTGTTTCGTCGGCTTTCCCGTATTTGTGAGCGATCCATAGGGCGGACAGGATCGCTGGCACCTCCATCGCGGCGGCGACGGCGACCATGTAGCCATCAAACGTGATGCCCGACAGTTCGAGCAGGCTGGATGCCGCAACAAAGGTGACAATCGAAATCGAGCCATAGTGCCCCGCAACGGCGGCTGCGTTTACATTATCCAGCGACGTCATGGTCTTGAGCAGCGCGAAAGCAATGAAGGGGATGAGGAACGAGAGAAGAAGGCCCGCCCCGATAGCCAGAAACAAATCCGGTTGAAGCCCGTGCTTTGACAGGCTGTGCCCGCCTTTGAACCCGATGGCCAGCAGCAGGTACAACGACATGAATTTTGCGGCGCCTTCGGGAATAGACAGGTCGCTGCGGACAGCGGCGGCAATCAGGCCAAGAACGAAAAACAGGATGGTCGGGACCATCAAATTGCTGATCAGACTTTCAAGTACGGTGGTCATGCGAGGGGCTCCAGATGAAATCCGTGCCCTGTTGCCTGATCAGTTTTGATAACTTAAATACAAATTGATCCTATTTTTCATAGTTTGAGGCTATGTATGCGTCCAACTCTCAGGCAGCTTGAATACATTGTCACGGTGCACCAGTTGGGCAATTTCGGTTTGGCCGCCGAGGTGCTGAACGTCAGCCAGCCCAGCCTGTCGACACAGATCGCGACCGTTGAAACCGAATTGGGCGTTCGGCTGTTTCACCGAAACCGGAGCGGCGTAAAGACGACGGCCAAAGGGTTGGAGTTCGTCGAACGCGCCCGGCGTATTTTGTCCGAGGTGACGAACCTGCGCGGGGCGATGACGTCCTCCGCACCGTTTGGCGGGCGTCTGAGGTTGGGCGTTCTGCCGTCCATCGGACCGTATCTGTTGCCCCAAGCCATGCAGGTACTGCACCGCGATCAGCCGGATTTGCGCGTAATCGTGCGCGAGGAAAACACCCTTAGTCTGGATGAAGGCATCCGCTATGGCCGCTTCGATGCGATCATCTCGACGCCTGAAGATCATCCGAACACCCGCCAGATGCCGCTGTTTACCGAACCTCTGTGGATTGCGGTGTCCCGCGATCACCCTTTGGCAGGCCGCGAAAGCGCCGCAGCCGAGGATCTGAGCGGTCAACGTCTGCTGACGCTCGATACCGGCCACAGGCTGGCGCGGATTGTCTACGGGCTTGCTGCGGCCAGCGGGGGGATCGTGTCGGATGATTACGAAGGCACCAGTCTGGATTCGATCCTGCTGATGGCCGCCACCGGTGCCGGTGTTGCCGTCATTCCCGATCTTTTCGCCCGTATTCAGGCCGTTCATCGGCGCGAGGTCGTCACCATGCCGCTGAAAATGGCCGACGCCACGCGTGTGATCAGTCTGATGTTCGATCCGGATCAAACCCCGACAGAAGACCCGACCGCGCTGGCAGGCATTCTGCGCGACGTCGCTGGCAAGCTGGATTTGCGTAGGGCTGACTGATTAGCGCGTTGGAACCGGCGCGTCGCCACGGTAGTCATAGAAACCGCGGCTGGTTTTGCGGCCCAGCCATCCGGCCTCGACATACTTCGACAGAAGCGGGCAGGGACGGTATTTGGTGTCGCCCAGACCGTCGTGCAGCACGTTCATAATCGCCAGACAGGTATCCAGACCGATAAAGTCTGCCAGTTCCAAAGGCCCCATCGGGTGGTTCGCACCCAGCTTCATCGCTTGGTCAATCGACGACACGTTGCCCACGCCTTCGTACAGCGTATAGACCGCTTCGTTGATCATCGGCATCAGGATGCGGTTCACGATAAAGGCAGGGAAGTCTTCGGCGCTGGCTGCGGTTTTCCCAAGGTCTTCAACGACTTTCAGGCAGGCCTGATAGGTTTCCTGATCCGTTGCGATGCCGCGGATCAGCTCGACCAGTTGCATAACGGGCACGGGGTTCATGAAGTGGAAGCCCATGAATTTTTCTGGCCGGTCCGTGCGGCTGGCCAGACGTGTGATGGAAATGGACGACGTGTTCGATGTCAGGATCGTGTTTGGCTTTAGATGCGGCACAAGCGTTTCAAAGATCTTTGTCTTGATCTCTTCGCGCTCGGTCGCCGCCTCGACGATCAGATCACATTGGCCCAGCTCGGTCAGTTCCTGCGTGGATGAAATCCGTGCCAGCGACGCAGCCTTGTCATCGGCCGAGATGATGTTCCGGCTGACCTGACGATCGAGGTTTTTATCGATCACCGTCATGGCGCGTTCCAGCGCCTCAGCGTTCAGATCGTTCAGCACAACATCATAGCCGGCAACGGCCATAACATGTGCAATCCCATTGCCCATCTGGCCTGCGCCAACGACACCCACCGACTTAATTTCCATGTCGTGCCCTTTTCATCTTGCTGCAGCGCAACAGTAGGGCGTGCCCTAGGGGAACCGCAAGGCCAAGCATGCAAGTTCCTGTCAAATTTGAAATTTAGGATTTCGGCAAGAGGAATCACCGAGTTTTCCAAGTGGGTGAAAATATAGGTGGTGAGATGACGGAACTGTCAAAGTCCCGTGGGGGACTGGAATATTATCCATGTCGTTACGGAAAATCGCGTCTGGGCTTTCGTGGCCCCAGACGCATGTTAGAGGGGCCTTATCTGGCCTGTCTTGGGGGCACAGAAACCTACGGGCGGTTTGTCCCGGAACCTTATCCGGCGCTGATCGAGGCCGGACTGAATGTGCCAGTGGCCAACTTCGGGGTAATCAACGCAGGCATCGACCTGTTTCGAAATGATCCCGATGTCCTTGCGCTGGTGCAAGAGGCGCGTTTGGTCGTCTGTCAGGTGATGGGCGCGGCGAATATGTCGAACCGGTACTACAGCGTGCATCCACGCCGGAATGACCGCTTCCTGAAAGCGTCGGACAAATTGTTGGACCTCTATCCAGAGGTCGATTTTACCGAGTTCAATTTTACACGCCATCTGTTGCAGGCGCTGATCGACCGCGGGCCGGAAAGGTTCGATCAGGTGATAGAAGAGCTTCAGACGGCTTGGGTCGCGCGGATGAAATCGCTGGTCGGCGGTTTCTTGGGCGGCACGATCCTTGTCTGGATGTCAGACAAACCAGTGCCCGAACATGTAAGTTACGAGTCCAACCAGCAGCTTGGGCCTGATCCGTTGTTTGTCACCAAGGCGATGATCGACGAATTGCGCCCGCGCTTGCTGGGGTTTGTTGAGGTCAGCGACCCACCCCGGCCGCAGCGCGCGGATGGCATGATCTTTTCCGATTTCGAAGAGATCGCCGCACGTGCTTGTGTCGGGCCGGATGCGCACCGGCGGCTTAGCATGCATTTGCTGGAAAAACTAAGACCCGCGCTAGAGGTGTCGCTGTAAGAAAAAAAAGCCCGCCGGAACCGGCGGGCTTTTTCAATTCAGATGATCGGGTCGATCACAGTTTCTCGGTCAGTTCCGGAACTGCATCGAAGAGGTCCGCAACCAGGCCATAGTCGGCAACCTGGAAGATCGGGGCTTCTTCGTCTTTGTTGATTGCGACGATGACCTTGGAGTCTTTCATACCCGCAAGGTGCTGGATCGCGCCCGAGATGCCGACGGCGACATACAGATCAGGTGCAACCACCTTACCTGTCTGGCCGACCTGCCAGTCGTTCGGGGCAAAGCCCGAGTCAACCGCGGCGCGGGATGCGCCAACCGCCGCGCCCAGCTTGTCTGCCAGTGCTTCGAT
>CATNDK010000198.1 GCA_950096585.1 Thalassococcus halodurans
CGCTTGAGCATGGATGGCAGAACGGAACCCGGGTGCATGTGGTTCTGGTTGCTGTCAACGCCGATGGACTTGATGCCTTCGTCAGCCGCTGTCTGCAGAACACCGATACCTGTGCCGCCAGCAGCCGCATAGATGACGTCCGCGCCTTGGCCAATCTGTGCTTTGGCCAGCTCGGTGCCTTTCACCGGATCGTTCCATGCCGCAGGTGTTGTGCCTGTCATGTTGGAAATCACAGTGATGTCGGGGTTCACGGCCTTCGCGCCCTGTGCGTATCCACAAGCGAAGTGACGGATCAGAGGAATGTCCATGCCGCCGATGAAGCCAACCGTGTTGGATTTGCTTTCCATCGCCGCCAGCATGCCAACCAGATAGGACCCCTGATGTTCCTGGAAGTTGATCAGCAGAACGTTTTCGGGCACTTCAGGCAGCCAGCCGTCGATGTTCACGAACTTGGTGTCCGGATAGTCAGCCGCGACGTTGTTGATCGGATCGGCAAAGGCGAAACCGGCTGTGATGACCGGGCTGAAGCCTGCTTCGGCAAAGCGACGCAGCGCCTGTTCGCGCTGGGCTTCGGATTGCATTTCAATGTCCTTGTACGTGCCGCCTGTTTCTTCGGCCCAACGCTGAGCGCCGTTATAAGCAGCTTCGTTAAAGGATTTGTCGAACTTCCCGCCAAGGTCATAAATCAGCGCAGGATCGGCCAGAGCGGCACCAGCAGAGAGTGCCAGCGCGGCTGTTGCGCCAAGAAATTTGGTCATGATTGTCATTACGGGCTCCCAGTGTGTTATGTCTGGCCGCTGCCAAAATCGTGCGGCCATTTGTACAGGATCAAAACGATCTGACAGAGATTAGGGCGTGTCTTGACCAAGTGGTCAACCGGTTTTTCAGCAAAAACAGGGCTGTCTGGCGTTACGTCACGCTTTCGGGGCGGATTGTTGCCCGTGCCATAAGCACAGCATCATCAAAGTTACCGTCCGGACGGCGGTAATAGCGCTTGCGCAGACCGGACTCGGTATAGCCGTGGGCCTTGTAAAAGGCGCGTGCGCCCGTGTTTTGGGCTGCAACCTCAAGAAATGCGGTGGCGATTCCCTGTTCTTTGTGCGCGTCATGGAAGGCTGTGATCAGCCGCGTGGCGATGCCTGATCTTTGGGCATCGGGGTCGACGGCGACGGCCAGTATCTCGGCCTCGTCCAGAATCTGGCGGGCGATCAGAAAGCCGTGTGGGTCGTACAGGAATATGCAGCCTGATTGCGCCAGCGTGTCGGCGATGGCCTTTTCCGACCATGGCGACTGATGCGTGTAGGCTCGGGCCATGATTTGGGCCGCGGTAGCCGGTGTCATGGTGGCCGGTGACATGGGGGCCGTCATGTCAGGATACGCGGTGGCACGTCCCGTGACGGGGCCGCGTCGGCGGGTTTGATATACATCGGCGCGGGCGAGGCGCCCGGCGTGGCCGTGGCGGCCACTTGGGCGATGGCAATGGCCAGTTCGCGCGGCGCAGGCGGCAAGGTCAGGAGCGCGGTTTCTTGGGCTTCCGTGAGCGGCAGCAACTGCGGTTCGGGGCCAAGGTGCGTGACATAAACATGATCGCGCGGGGCGGGGACGGCGGGCGTTGCTTTGGCGTCAATCTGTGTGATCGCCTCGAACGTCGATACACCAATCGCGGGAATGTCCAGGGCCAGAGCCAGACCACGTGCAGCCGAAACAGAGATACGGATACCGGTGAAGTTGCCCGGGCCGATACCTACACCGATGCGGTCCAGATCGGCCCATGGACGATCTGCGCCAGACAGCATGTCTTCGATCAGAGGCATCAGGTTTTCGGCCTGTCCGCGCCCCATCTCCTGCGCGGTGGTCGCGAGGATTTCATCACCCCGTAACAAAGCGGCCGCGCAATGCGCGGCCGATGTATCAAAGCCGAGTGTGAGAGGCTTAGACGCCAACGGGGCGGACCTCGGTCACTTCGGGGATGTAGTGGCGCAGCAGGTTTTCGATGCCCATTTTCAGGGTCAGTGTCGAAGACGGGCAGCCCGCGCAGGCACCTTGCATGTGCAGATACACCACGCCGCGTTCAAAGCCGTGGAACGTGATGTCGCCACCGTCTTGTGCCACAGCAGGGCGCACGCGGGTATCGAGCAGTTCCTTGATCTGGCCCACAACCTCGGCGTTTTCGCCGTCGTGGTCTGCGTGGCCGGAGTGCGGCTGGGCATCGTCGGCCATCACAGGCTGACCGGACTGGAAGTGTTCCATGATCGCGCCAAGGACGGCGGGCTTCATGTGGTCCCAATCCACGTCATCTGCTTTTGTGATGGTCACAAAGTCATTGCCGAAGAAAACGCCACGGACGCCTGCAACTTCGAACAGGCGGGTGGCCAGCGGAGATGCGCCTGCGCCGTCTGCTGTCGGGAAATCAGCTGTGCCAACCTCTAGCACGGTCTGGCCCGGCAGGAACTTGAGCGTTGCGGGGTTCGGGGTCGATTCTGTCTGGATGAACATGATGCACAGCCTTTCTGGGTTCGCCCTCTATATGCTCGCGCAGGGCGGGTCCGTCAAGGTTTGGA
Organism: Thalassococcus halodurans; assembly: GCA_950096585.1. Lineage (GTDB taxonomy): Bacteria > Pseudomonadota > Alphaproteobacteria > Rhodobacterales > Rhodobacteraceae > Thalassococcus > Thalassococcus halodurans_A. The sequence continues at coordinate 2,562 of CATNDK010000198.1, forward strand.
ATCATTCTAAACTGTGATTCGGGGTGCGGTCGTGCGACCGCACGCAGGTTTATCTCGGGTCCTGCCTGTGGCCGGACCCTCGGGTGGGTGACCTTGGCTGGTGTCGTGCGTCAGGTGATCGCTTCGAGTTGTTCTTTGGACAGATCGCCCGGAACGATGGTGATCGGGATGGGCAGGCTGCCGGAGTTGCGGGTCAGTTGGGTGACCAATGGCCCGGGGCCTTTTTTGTCGGTGCCTGCGCCAAGAACCAGCACGCCGATTTCGGCATCGTCCTTGATCTGGGCCAGAATTTCGCTGACCGGATCGCCTTCACGGATGACCAGTTCGGGATCGACGCTTTGTTTGTCGCGCATCCATTTGGCGAAGACCTCGAAGTGGGCCTCGATCCGTTCGCGGGCTTCTTCGCGCATGATGTCGCCGACGCCGATCCAGTGGTTGAATTCATCCGGCGGGATGATCGACAGGATCGCAACACCACCGCCGGTGTGCGATGCGCGCATGGCGGCAAAGCGCATGGCGTTCAGGCATTCGCGGCTGTCGTCGAGCACGACAAGAAACTTGCGCATTTGGTGTGGCCTCCTGTTCCAGTCGCATCATGGCGAAGGGCTCGGGGCCTGTCTACTACAATGAGATCAGGAGCTTGCGGCCCAGTCCCAGTAGAGTTCGCGCACGCGTTTTGTGATAGGGCCGGTCTGATAGGAGATGTCTTCGAAGCCTGTGACGGCGGTGACCTTGTTCATATTGCCGGACAGGAAGACTTCGTCGGCTTCTGCGAAGTCCTGGAAGCCGAGGACGCATTCCTGCACCTCGACCCCGTCGGCGCGCAGGTTGGCGATGTGGCGGGCGCGGGTGATACCGGCAAGGAAGGTGCCGTTGGCAACCGGCGTCTGGACCACGCCGTCGCGCACCATAAAGACGTTGGCTGTGGCACTTTCGGCGACATTGCCAAGCGCGTCGGCCACGAGTGCGTTGCCAAAGCCGCGGGCGCGGACCTCGGCCAGCATGCGGGCGTTGTTGGGGTAGAGGCATCCGGCCTTGGCATTGACCACGGCGTCTTCCAGCACTGGACGGCGGAAGCGGGTGCGGCCGAGGGTGACCGAGGCTGTGTCAGGGGCCATGGGGATTTCTTCAAGACAGATGGCAAAGCCGGTGGCGTCCGGCGAGGGCATGATGGCAGAGGCATCGCCGTGGATCGCCCAGTACATCGGGCGGATATAGACCGCGGCACCGTGGGCGTAGGCGCTTAGGCCTTCCTTGACGATCTCGACCATGGTGTTCGTGTCGACGGTCGGGGTGATCATCAGCGCGCGGGCGGATTGGTTGACCCGTTCGCAGTGCAGATCGAGATCAGGCATCAAGCCGTTCACGAAGCGGGCGCCGTCAAACACCGAGCTGCCCAGCCACGACCCGTGATCGGCGGCACGCATCACGGGCAGGTCGGCATCGTGCCAAGTGCCGTTGAAATAGGTGCGGATGTTTTTGCCGGTTGCCATGGTGCGCCTCCCTTGTTTCGGGCGGAGGCTAGGGGCCTTGGATGGGAAGGTCCAGACGGGAAATGGGGTTGTTTTTGTGGAGTGCGGGCTTGCGCCCGCACGCAGGTTTGCCTCGGGCCACGCCTGTCGGCGCGACCCTCGGGTCTGGCGCTTTTGGTGCGGGGTGTGGCGATTTGCGTCGTTTGTGCGAGTGGTGGGGCCGTGATTTTGTGACGGCGATTAGAGGAATGATTTTTCGGGGATTATTATGGATATCTCTGCCGATCAGGGGCTTTTGGGGCCCAGAGACGCGCTTGATTATTATCACACGGCTTTTGTCGATTTGCCGGTGGCTGTGACGCCGCTGGAGGGGTGGAACATCATCACTGGTGCGCCCAATCCGTTGTTACAGTTGGCGTTTGATATTCGCGACGGGATTTCCGCGATGTTCGGCGTGCAGAGAATTGCGGGGTTTTCCGGTAAGCAGATCACGGACGTGCAGGTCGGCGACCACTTGGATTTCTTTCTGGTCGAGCATATCGCGCCGGACATGCTGGTGCTGACAGCGCGCGACCGGCATCTGGATGTGATGACGACCCTGACGGTTGAGGATGCGCGCTATCGCATCACGTCGTCTGTGGTGACGCATAACTGGTTTGGTCGCGCTTACATGATCCCTGTGGGGATTGCGCATCGGTTGATTGTATGGGCGTCGCTGCGGCGCTTGAGGAAGGCGCTGACAGCGCAAGACCGGACGTGAGGATGGGGCGCAGGGGAAGCTTTGCGCCCAGCCGTGCGGCCAGCAGGTAAAGACCCGCCACTTTGCGGTGCAGGAACAGCGTGTCTGTGGGGGGCACGACGGCAAAGCTGCGGTCTTTGGCAAAGTCCTGTGCAGCTTCGGTCATTTGACGGGCAAGCGGTGAGGTTGCGAAGTCGAAGGGCTGGTCGCTGCTCAGCGGTGCGGTGGCGGTTTCCATCAGGTCCAGAACGCGGGTGGCGTGGTGATCGGCGGTGTCGGGCGTCAGGTAGTTCGCGTTCAGCGCGGCGGCGTGTAGCTGTGCGCGGTCGCCGGACAGGGCGGCAGACAGCAGTTGGCGGTATTCGGCGATCCGTTGGTCAGGGAAATGGCGCGTAGCGCCGAAATCCAGCAGGACGATGCGGTCGGTTTCCGGTTGGTAGCGGAAGTTCGCGAAATTGGGATCGGTCTGCATCGTGCCAAGGACAAAGAGTTCGCGGCAGGTCAGTGTGATCAGGTCTTGGGCGATACGGTCGCGGGTGTTCTGCGGCGCGGTTGCCATCGCCTCAATCGGGACACTGTCGATGAAATCCATCGCAAGGATGTCTGGGGTAGAAAGATCGTGCGCGGGACGTGGCACGACAAACCGGGGATCGTCTGACAGCGCATCGGCGTAGGCCGTCATGGCGCGGGCCTCTTGGCTGTAGTCGGCTTCTTCGTGCAACTGTTGGCGGGCTTCTTCCAGAAGGGCATCAATATCGATCCCTTTGGGCAGCAACCCTGAAAGCTTCATCACAGAACCAAGGTTGCGGATGTCGCTGTCGATGCTGTTGCGAATGCCGGGGTATTGCACCTTGATCGCCAGTTCGTGGCCGTCTTTCGTCGTGGCGTGGTGGACCTGCCCGATGGAGGCTGCGGCAATGGGGCGGACGTCAAATTTGCGGAAGCTGCGCAGGAAATCAGGGCCCCAGTTGCGGATCAGGACCGTTTTCAGCTGCGCAGGGGGCATGTGGTGGGCCTGTGCCCTGAGGCGGGCGAAGATGTCGGACAATTC
>CATNDK010000199.1 GCA_950096585.1 Thalassococcus halodurans
CCAGACGTAACCGCGCTGTCCCATGCAAGTACCTCGGTGGCCATACGGCCGCGTTTGCCATCTACCGTCCGTATCGCAAGCGCTTCGCCCGGCTGAAGATCGGACAGACCCGAGCGGCGTAGTACTTCGATGTGAACGAAGACATCTTCGCTGCACCCAAACAGATTGGCAAAGCCAAAGCCCTTGGCCTTGTCGAACCATTTGACGCGTGCGGGCTCTAGCGGGGCGTTGGCCAGAACATCGGGGTCCATTTCGGCAAAGTCCGCCAAAGGAGCCAGGCCCTCTTCTTCCGGGGGATCGACCTTATGCACTTCGACAGCCTGCACACCACGCTGAGTGTCATTGACCGAAATAACCACACCGGCACCATCGGCAATCGAGCTTAGGCCGAAATTGCGCAGGACATTCCCGTGCAAGAGAATATCCGGACCACCCTCGTCAGCAATGACGAAGCCAAAGCCCTTCGCGGGATCGAACCATTTGACCTTGCCGGTCACTTGGCGACTTTGTCGCTCCGTTTCTTTAGTCACAACATACTCATCGTTTTGCTCGGTCCTACTATTGCGTCATGCGCCCCCTACTATGCAAGCATGATTCCAAGTCATTTTTGTTCTTAGGCGACATTTCACGTCACGTGAAAGTCATGGGCTCAATCTGGTCACATCCCAGTCACTATGAACATCCTTACGCCTCCACGTAAAGCGGTCATGCAACCTAAATGCGCCATCTGCCCAAAACTCTATTTCAATCGGGGTGATACGGAAGCCCCCCCAAAACGGCGGTCTTTCGGGATTCGGCCCCTTAGTCGCTGTGATTTTCGCCACTTCAGCCATCAAAGTCGCGCGGCTGTCCAAAGGTTGCGACTGTTTTGATGCCCAGGCACCCAATCTACTCTTGAGAGAACGGGACTTATAATAGGCATCGGCCTGGGGGCCATCTTCCCGTTGCGTAAACCCGCGCACACGGATTTGGCGGCGCAGGGATTTCCAGTGCATGACGAAAGCCGCCTGCCCTGCAGCTTCGATCTCTTGGGCCTTGGCGCTGTCGTAGTTTGTATAGAAAACAAAGGCCGCGTCTTCGATTTCCTTCAACAAAACCATACGCGCATTGGGCATGCCGTTCGCATCGACCGTCGACAGCGCAATGGCGTTCGGATCGTTGATTTCGCTGGTTTCGGCCTCGGCCAGCCAGTTTCGGGCAATCACAAACGGATCGTCACCCGCAAAAATCCCACTTCGGTCGCTCATCGACGCTTTACTCCTGTATTCACGGCCATTCTGCCCATTCTGCTCAGCCTGCCCTTGATGGTCGCAAGCCCTTCGCCTAAAGGAACTTAGACACATTTCGGGTGGAGCGGCACAATGTCAAATAATCTCATGGCAGGTAAACGCGGTCTAATCATGGGCCTCGCCAACGATAAATCAATTGCATGGGGTATCGCCAAGGCCCTCGGCGATGCTGGCGCCGAGCTGGCGTTCTCCTATCAGGGCGAAGCGCTGAAGAAGCGCGTTGATCCTCTGGCCGCTGAATTGGGGTCGGACATTGTTCTTCCTTGCGACGTCAGCGACGAAGCTTCGATCGACGCATTGTTCGATGGCCTGAAAGAGCGCTGGGACAACATCGACTTTGTCGTTCATGCCATTGGCTTCTCTGACAAAAACGAACTTCGCGGTCGGTACGTCGATACATCCCGCGCGAACTTCCAGATGTCTATGGATATCTCGGTCTACAGCTTTACCGCCGTCATGCAGCGCGCCGAAAAGATGATGAACGATGGCGGTTCCGCGATCACGCTGACCTATTACGGTGCCGAACGCGTCATGCCCCACTACAACGTGATGGGTGTCGCCAAAGCCGCGCTGGAGGCTTCTGTGCGCTACCTTGCAGAAGACCTTGGCAAAGACGGTATCCGCGTCAACGCGATCAGCGCGGGCCCGATCAAAACACTGGCCGCCTCTGGCATCGGCGATTTCCGCTACATCATGAAGTGGAACGAATATAATTCCCCGATGCGCCGGAACGTCACCATTCAAGACGTTGGCGGTTCTGCGCTATACCTTCTGTCTGAACTGGGCGCTGGCACCACTGGTGAAGTTCTGCACGTCGATGCAGGCTATCACGTGGTCGGCATGAAAGCCGTCGACGCGCCTGACATGTCGAAAAGCTAACGGATCGGACAAAACCATGGATCGACTGCCACACGAAAAAGGGTTTCACGTCAGCTGGGACCAATTGCATCGCGATGCTCGTGCACTGGCATGGCGTCTTCAGGATGCCGCGCCGGCATCCGGCTGGAAGGCCGTTGTCGCCATCACCCGTGGCGGCATGGCCCCCGCAATGATCATCAGTCGTGAACTGGACATCCGTACGGTCGATACGATCAGCGTCAAAAGCTACAACCATCAGGAACAAAGCGAACCGCGCATCATCAAATCCCCCGATGCGACGGTTGTTGGCGATGGCGAAGGCATTCTGATCATCGACGATCTGGTCGACACAGGCAAAACGCTAGAAGTCGTACGCAAGGCAATGCCCAAGGCGCATGTTGCCACTGTTTACGCCAAGCCGCAGGGCCGTCCGATGGTGGATTCGTTCATCACCGAGGTCAGCCAGGACACATGGATCTTCTTCCCGTGGGACATGGCCCTTCAGTACGTAAAACCGTTCCACGGCTCTGACGACTGATCAAACATCCTTGTTTCGCGTTGCGTTGCAGCGCGAACTGCAAGAACGTGGCGAAACGTAAAAGGCAGATTTCGCAGGTACTCAGATGGCAAGCCGCACCCAATCTACATTTTCGCCCCCGGTGATGGAGGCGCGACGTTGGATTGAGGGTGTCGAGTTTCCCGCGAACCTTCCCTTGATTAACGTTTCTCAGGCGGCACCGATTGATCCGCCACCCGAAAACCTTCGTCAGGCCATGGCCGACGCGCTTCTGGACAGTACCACGCATCTTTATGGACCAGTCCTTGGCCTGCCCGCACTACGTGAGGCATTGGCTAAAAACTGGAGCCGTCACTACGAAACAACCGTGTCAGCTGATCAGATCGCAATTACAGCAGGATGCAATCAGGCATTTGCCGCGGTGATTTCGTCTATTGCCGACCAAGGGGATGAAGTTATTCTGCCAACCCCCTGGTATTTCAACCACAAAATGTGGCTGGACATGTCAGGCGTAACAGCTGTGCCGCTGGCCACCGGTGCTGATCTTTTGCCAACACCTGACACGGCCGAGGCCTTGATCACGGACCGGACAAAGGCGATTGCGATTGTTTCGCCAAACAATCCCGCTGGTGTCGAATACCCTGCCGATTTGCTTCGCGCGTTTTTTGCGCTCTGCCATCGTCGCGGTATCAAGCTGATTGTCGATGAAACCTATCGCGACTTTGACAGCCGCACGGGCGCGCCCCATGACCTGCTTGATCAGGATGGTGCCGATGAAACGCTGATCCAGCTGTATTCCTTTTCCAAGGCCTACCGTCTGACCGGACACCGCGTCGGGGCTATTGTGACCTCTCCTTATCTGCTGCGCGAGGTCGAGAAGTTTCAGGACACCGTCGCGATCTGTGCCCCCCAATTGGGCCAGAAGGCGGCGCTTTGGGGGCTTGAGAACCTTGATCAATGGCTGGCAGGCGAACGCGCCGAAATTTTGGCCCGTCGCGCAGCGATCGAGGCAAACATGCCTAAACTGACCGCCAAAGGCTGGCGACTGTTGGGGTTGGGCGCGTATTTCGCCTATGTTCAGCATCCCTTTGCAGACAGTTCGGCGGATTTGGCAGTCAAGCTTGTGAACGAAGCATCTATCCTTGCGCTTCCCGGTACCATGTTCCGGCCTTCAGACGATGCCTCTGGCACACGCGAATTCCGCTTTGCCTTTGCCAACATTGACGCGGGCGGGATCGCTGTTTTGTTTGATCGTCTGGCTCAATTGGACTGGCCACTTGCGGGTCCGTCGCGCTCTGCGTAAACATCGCTGAAATCTTTAAAACTACGGGTGGTATTCCACATGGCGCTTAAGGCGAAACGGTTATCCAGAGTCTTCCTGTACATCCTCATGGGCTTTATCTTTGTGGGTCTGCTGGGCTTTGGCGCAACAAGCTTTACCGGCGGTCGTCAGGATGTCGCCAGCGTGGGTGAACAGGGTGTAGACGCCAGCACCTATGTGCGCACCATCCAGCAGGAACTTCGCGCGCAGCAGGCCCAACAGGGCCGCGCCGTGACCTTTACAGAAGCACAGGAACTTGGCCTTGACCGTCAGGTGCTGGCCCAGTTGATCGTGAACGCATCTCTGGATTGGGCCTCGGACGAGGCATCGATCTCGGTCGGTGACGAAGAAGTAGCCAAGCAACTGGCGGCGATTTCGGCGTTCCAAGGGGCTGACGGCAGCTTTGACCGTGATGCCTACCGCTTTGCCCTGCGCAACATCGGAATGAGCGAACGCGACTTTGAAGAAGACCTACGCAAAGAAGCCTCCCGCAGCATCGTTCAGGGCGCAATCGTATCCGGCAACGAAATGTCGAACACCTACGCCGAAACGCTGGTCGCCTACGCGCAGGAAAAACGTGATTTCACATGGGCGGTTCTGACCGAGGCCGACATGACAACCGGCGTCCCTGTCCCGACCGACGAAGAGCTACAGGCCTACTACGAAGAAAACATCGTACAGTTCACACGCCCTGAAACCAAGGTGATCACCTACGCTTGGGTCACACCCGACATGATCGTGGACAGCGTTGAGGTCGATGAAGAAACACTGCGCGCGTCCTACGAAGAACGTCGCGACGAATTCAACATGCCCGAGCGTCGCTTGGTTGAACGTCTCGTGTTCGGCTCTGAGGCCGAGGCATTGGCGGCAGCGGCAGCAATCACCAATGGCGAAACCACATTTGACGATCTGGTCGCCGAACGCGGTCTGGACCTGTCCGACGTTGATCTGGGCATTGTGACTGTCGAAGATTTGGGGGCGGCAGGCGATATGGTCTTTGCCGTCGCCTCCGGCGCTGTCGCGGGGCCTGCGGGTTCTGATCTGGGTCCGGCGCTGTTCCGTGTAAACGCGGAACTTGCGGCACAGGAAACACCGTTCGAAGATGCTATCCCGATGCTGCGCGACGAACTGGTTCTGGACCGCGCACGCCGCGTGATCGAGGGTCAGGCAGAAGAGTATGACAATGAACTGGCCGCTGGTGCCACGTTGGAAGAACTGGCTGAAACCACGGATCTCGAGCTGGGCACAATCGAATGGGCCGGTGACAGCGAAGACGGGATTTCCGGCTATCCGGCATTCCGCGAAACCGCCAATGCAGCAAGTCAGGATGACTATCCTGAAATCGCAGCGCTTGGTGACGGTGGCGTGTTCGCAATGCGCATCGATGAAATCCAGCCCAAGGCCCCCTATCCCTTCGATAATGTCCGCGACCGCGTAAAGTTCGGTTGGGAACGCCAAACCACGACAAACGCGCTTGAGGCAGAAGCAGAGGCATATGTCGCACGCCTGAACGCTGGCGAAAGCTTTGCAGACTTGGGGCTGACTGCCACATCCGAGACAGGCTATCTGCGCTCGACCAGCCTTGATGCCCTGCCCGCAGGCAGCGTGCTCGGCACCTCGAGCCTGCTCGACGCCTTCGCGGCCAACGACGACCCGGAGTTCGACGTACTGCTGCAGCCGTACACACCCCCGACGGGCGACGACATCGATTTCGAGACGGAGCTGCCCGCCGGCGGTGCGTTCAGCAATCGGGTGCCGCAGCTGAAGGAAGAAGAGCAGGGCTATGCGCTG
>CATNDK010000200.1 GCA_950096585.1 Thalassococcus halodurans
CAACCTACCGCATCGCCATCGGACTTGCCCACCAGCTGTCCCACATCTGCACCGAGTGCTCTGCCTTCCGAGTTGCCCACCTCTGTTCCTTCTTATGCTCCATCATTGCGACCAACCGGTCCGAGCTTCTGTTCTGGCGAAAGGATGGTGCGCGGCAGATGGTGTCCCCGAACGGGCGTACCTACGAGGCGATCACGGTACAGTTCGGAAGCCACACGATCTGGCAGCAGGATTGGAGCCCCTATGTCCCGGAAACTGCAGTCTATATCACCGAAGCACTTCCTGTTGTCGGCCTAACGGGGGCGGCGCTGATTGATGTGTCGCCCGCCCGCCGTATTGCCAGCCTTCAAGCCGCATTTGTCGGGGCGGTCAGCCTGTTCTTCGGCGCTTTGCTTTTTCTGGCGTTAGAACGGCGCCGTGCGTTGGCCGAGGCCAACCTTGTGCTGGAAGACCGCGTGTCAAAGCGAACCGAGGCACTGTTGCAGTTGAACAAGGAATTGCGCCGCGAAGTCACAGAACGGCAAGAGGCCGAGGCCGCTTTGAAAAAGGCGCAGGACGAGCTTGTTCAGGCAGGCAAGCTGTCGGCGCTGGGCAAAATGTCGGCAGGGATCAGCCACGAATTGAACCAGCCGTTGATGGCCATCCGGTCCTTTGCCGAAAACGGATCGGCCTTTCTGGATCGTGGTAAGCCTGAACGCGCAGCCGAAAACCTGAGCCGGATTTCCGATCTGGCAAGACGTATGGGCCGCATCATTCAGAACCTCCGTGCGTTCTCGCGGCAGGAAAGTATTCCGTCGGGCAAGATTGATGTTGTCGGGGTACTCGAGACGGCTTTCGAACTGACCGAAGCCCGTCTTCAGGCGGCGGATGTCGAGCTAATCTGCGATATACCCAAAGGTCCCGTCTGGGCCCGCGCGGGTGAGGTGCGGCTGGCGCAGGTTTTCGTAAATCTGATCACCAATGCGGCCGATGCCATGGTTGATAGCCCCGAGCGAAAGTTGTACGTGGCCGTCGACGACGGGCCGGAGCTGTCTGTCAGCGTGCGCGATACGGGGCCTGGCATCGAAGAACCCGAACGGCTTTTTGATCCGTTCTACACCACGAAAAAGGTGGGTAGCGCCGAGGGCATGGGGCTTGGTCTGTCGATCAGCTATGGCCTTGTGCAAAGTTTCGGCGGCACCATTCGGGGTGCGAACGCAGAGGGCGGCGGCGCTGTTTTTACCGTGGTCCTTGAACGCTGGGTCGACGGAATAACGACGGAAGAAGGACAGGCGGCATGACGAACCGTGTGCTGGTGATCGACGATGATGCTGCTGTTCGCGATGCGATTGGGCAAACGCTTGAACTGAACGATCTTGAGCCGCTGGTCGCAGGGTCATTTGTCGAGGTGAAAGAAAAGATCGCGCCGGACTTCGACGGGATCATCCTGTCGGACATCCGCATGCCCGGTCGCGACGGATTTCATGTTCTGGATTATGCAAAGAAGGCTGATGCGGATCTGCCTGTGATCCTTTTGACCGGCGAAGGCGATATTCCGATGGCCGTGCGGGCCATGTCGAACGGGGCGTTTGATTTTATTGAAAAGCCCTGCGCGCCGGCCGATCTGGTGGCTGTGATCCAGCGTGCGCTGAAGACGCGGCAATTGGTGCTGGAAAACAGGCGCTTGAAGGCCGAGCTTGAAGCCGGTGATCCGGCGTCGCGTCTGATCTTTGGCCGGTCTGCACAGGCCGAGGCGCTGCGCAACGCGGTGCGGGCGGCGGCCAAAACCAAGGCGTCAATTCTGGTCACAGGGGCACCGGGATCGGGCCTGTCCAAGGTGGCCGAGGTCATTCACCTGAGTTCGCCACGTGCAAAGCTGAACTTTGAAAAGCGGTCATCCCGCGGGCTGACCCGTAGTGATATCCAAAAGCTATGGACGGACGCAGGGGAAGGCACCGTTTTTCTGGACGAGATCGGCGCGCTGCCCGCGGATACGCAGATCGCGCTGGTTGATCTGATCGAACAGGGCGGTCCGACGCTGATCGGCGGAACGGACGTTCCGCTGGACGATGCAGACAATGACGGGCCGCTGACGCCGGATCTGTACTATCGTTTGCAGGTCTGCACCTTGCGTATTCCGTCGCTTGCAGAACGCCCCGAAGATATTCCGGTGCTCTTCCGGCAATACGTTGCACAAGCCAGCGAGCAGGCAGGCCTGACCCCGCCCGCGATCACCGACGATCATATCGCGGTCTTGATGGCGCGAGAATGGCCGGGCAACGCGCGCGCCGTCATGTCCGAAGCGATGCGCTTTGCGCTTGGGCTTGTGGATGCGGCTACACAAACCGAAGGCATGGGGCTGGCCGAACGTATGGCACAGGTCGAAAGATCGCTGCTGATCGAAACGCTGACGCGGGAAAAAGGGCAGGCCAGCCGCGCAGCAGAAGCCCTGAAGCTTCCGCGCAAGACGTTTTATGACAAGCTGTCCAAATACAACCTTAAGCCGGAAGATTTCCGCGAATAATGCTGCTCTGCAGCAGATTCGTCCTGTGGAAAAGGTGTGCGGATTTCCGCACTGTGCGCGTTAACCGCTGTGTGGAAATCCGCACATGAAAAATGGGCCGTGTCAGCAACGTGCGGATAACCGCCTGTTTTTACGCCCTATCTTAAGATTTCAGAAAGTTTCCAGACATCCCTTGCACGGTGCTTCCTTGGGTTGTCTGTTCCTCTCAACGCCTGAGCAAGGTCCATCTTGCTGAAGGTGTTTGGCTTCAAAGCTGTCTTTGGGAGGACAATATGAAGAAATTGATGATGACCGTAGCAACCGCTGCGGTAATGGCATCCGGTGCGACAACTGCATTTGCTGCCTGTGACGAAGGCGAAATGGTAATCAAGTTCAGCCACGTCACCAACACAGACCGCCACCCCAAGGGTATCGCGGCATCCCTGCTGCAAGAGCGTGTCAACGAAGAGATGAACGGCACTGCCTGCATGGAAGTGTTCCCGAACTCGACACTCTACAACGATGACCAGGTTCTGGAAGCGATGCTTCAGGGAGACGTTCAGCTGGCGGCACCTTCGCTGTCCAAGTTTGAACAGTTCACCAAGCAATTCCGCATCTTCGACCTGCCGTTCATGTTCAAGAACATCGACGCTGTAGACGAGTTCCAGAACTCGGAAACAGGTCAGGCGATGAAAGAATCCATGACGCGCCGTGGCCTGCTGGGACTGGCGTTCTGGCACAACGGCATGAAGCAGATGTCGGCGAACAAAGCGCTGAACCTGCCGTCCGATGCAAACGGCCTGAAATTCCGTGTTCAGAACTCGGAAGTTCTGAAAGCACAGATGGCAGCGATGGGTGCATCCCCGCAGCCGATGGCATTCTCGGAAGTATACGGCGCGCTGCAGACAGGCGTTGTGGATGGCCAGGAAAACACATGGTCCAACATTTACGGCCAGAAGTTCTTTGAAGTTCAGGACGGTACAACAGAAACCAACCATGGCATCATCGACTATCTCGTCGTTACATCGACAGAATGGTTCGACAGCCTTGATCCGGCGGTTCGTGACCAGCTGAGCACAATCATCGCCGAGGTCACAGCCACACGGAACGCTGAGTCCACAAACGTGAACGAAGCAGCCAAGCAGGCGATCATCGAAGCCGGTGGTGTTGTTCGTCAACTGGACGCAGACCAGCGTCAGGCATGGGTCGAAACCATGAAGCCGGTCTGGGATCAGTTCCGTGAAGATGTAGGTCAGGAAAACATCGACGCCGCTCAGGCGATCAACGAAAAACACTAATCTGACTTATAAATTGTCCCGGCGCTGAAGGTCAGTGTCGGGGCTATTTGTATCCGACATTCAAAAAGGGGATAGCGATGTCCAGCGGAAGCACGGCCAACGGTGCCGTACATCGTTTTGTCAATGAGCTGGAGGAAAGCGTCATCGCGATCATCCTCGGGCTTATGACGCTGATCACGTTCGTGAACGTGGTTCTGCGTTACGGATTCAATACCGGCCTGATCTGGGGCCTTGAAGCGACATCGTTGCTGTTTGCATGGCTTGTCCTGTTCGGCGTCAGCTACTGCGTAAAAGTGACCGCGCACCTTGGTGTTGACGCGGTGGTCAACGTCCTGCCCACAGGCACACGCCGCGTAGTGACACTGTTCGCGGGCGCTGTCTGTCTGGCCTATGCGTTCCTGCTGTTCAAAGGGGCGTGGGACTATTGGGCGAACTTCGCGAACCTGCCGCAAACAACCGGCCGCTGGTTCCCGACAGGGTTCGAGGAAATGAAGCGCACGTCCTACCGCGCATGGTACGAGACGATCGACATTCCGATCCCCGATTTCCTGCGCTGGATCGAGCCTTTGATGAACGAAGGTGAATCCTATGAAAAGCTCCCGCGCTTTATCCCCTATGCGATGCTGCCCTTTGGCGCTGGTTTGCTGCTGTTCCGCTTTGCTCAGGCCTTTGTTCGCCTTTGGAAGGGTACACAGTCCGGTCTGATCGTCAGCCATGAAGCAGAAGACGCGGTCGAAGATGTCGCGCACATGAACCGCGAGGGTTAATACAATGGAAGTCGTCATTCTTTTCGCCCTCATCATCGGGCTGATGCTGCTTGGTGTGCCGATTGCGGTATCACTTGGCTTCGCCTCGACAGTGTTCCTTCTGGTGCTGTCTGACACGTCGCTTGCCTCTATTGCCCAAAGCTTCTTCCAGGCGATGGCAGGTCACTACACACTGCTGGCTATCCCGTTCTTCATTCTGGCGTCGTCGTTCATGTCGACGGGTGGCGTGGCACGCCGCATCATCCGCTTCTCAATCGCGCTGGTGGGTCACCTGCCAGGTGGTCTGGCGATTGCGGGTGTCTTCGCCTGTATGCTGTTCGCGGCCCTGTCCGGTTCGTCCCCCGCAACGGTTGTTGCCATTGGTTCCATCGTGATCGCTGGCATGCGTCAGGTGGGTTACTCAAAGGACTTCGCCGCAGGCGTCATCGCTAACGCAGGTACGCTGGGCATCCTGATCCCGCCGTCCATTGTAATGGTTGTGTATGCGTCGGCCACCGACGTGTCTGTGGGCCGTATGTTCCTTGCCGGTGTGATCCCGGGTCTGATGGCTGGTTTCATGCTGATGACCACAATCTATGTGATCGCCCGTGTTCGCAATTTGCCAAAAGGCGAATGGCAGGGCTGGGGCGAGGTGTTTTCCTCGGCACGCGAAGCATCTTGGGGCCTGTTCCTGATCGTGATCATTCTGGGCGGTATCTATGGTGGTATCTTCACCCCGACCGAGGCCGCAGCCGTGGCCGCCGTCTACGCCTTCATCATCGCGAACTTCATCTACTCCGACATGGGGCCGCTGTCCCGTCCGGAAGGCGAAGCAAACCTGTCCCTGATCCGCAAACCCGTCGCGCTGATCACGGCCTTCTTCCACAAAGACACCAAAGACACGCTGTTCGAGGCTGGCAAGCTGACCATCACCTTGATGTTCATCATCGCCAACGCGCTGATCCTGAAGCACGTGCTGACCGACGAACAGATCCCGCAGCACATCGCTGGCGCGATGCTCTCTGCAGGCTTTGGTGCAGTGATGTTCCTTGTGATCGTCAACGTGATCCTGCTGATCGGTGGTCAGTTCATGGAACCTTCGGGCCTGATCGTCATCGTGGCGCCGCTGGTCTTCCCGATTGCGATCGAACTGGGCATCGACCCGATCCATCTGGGCATCATCATGGTGGTCAACATGGAAATCGGCATGATCACACCGCCGGTTGGCCT
>CATNDK010000201.1 GCA_950096585.1 Thalassococcus halodurans
CCCTGTTCGACCAGATCCCGCTGGAGCAGATGAACACCTCGATGACGATCAACGCGACAGCCCCTTGGTTGCTGGCGCTGTACATCGCGGTGGCCGAGGAACAGGGCGCCGATGTGTCCAAGCTGCAAGGCACCGTACAGAACGACCTGATCAAGGAATACCTGTCGCGCGGCACTTATATTTGCCCGCCGAAACCGTCACTTAAGATGATCGGCGACGTGGCCGAGTACTGCTATAAAAACGTTCCCAAGTGGAATCCGATGAACGTTTGCTCGTACCACCTGCAAGAGGCTGGCGCGACACCGGAACAGGAACTTGCCTTTGCATTGGCCACCGCCATTGCCGTTCTGGACGAATTGAAACCGCGCGTACCGGCAGAAGATTTCCCACGCCTCGCGGGCCGTATTTCGTTCTTTGTGAACGCGGGCATCCGCTTTGTCACCGAGATGTGCAAAATGCGCGCGTTCGTCGATCTGTGGGATGAAATCCTGCAGGAACGCTATGGCGTCGAAGACCCGAAATTCCGCCGTTTCCGCTACGGCGTTCAGGTGAACTCGCTCGGCCTGACCGAACAGCAGCCTGAAAACAACGTCTACCGTATCCTGATCGAAATGCTGGCCGTGACGCTGTCGAAAAAGGCTCGCGCCCGTGCTGTGCAGCTTCCGGCGTGGAACGAAGCGCTGGGTCTGCCGCGCCCGTGGGACCAGCAGTGGTCTATGCGCATGCAGCAAATCATGGCGTATGAAACCGACCTGCTGGAATACGACGATCTGTTCGACAACAACCCCGCCGTTGACCGCAAAGTGGCCGAGCTGAAAGAAGGCGCACGCGCCGAGCTGGCCAACCTTGGGTCCATGGGCGGCGCAATCGAGTCGATCGAATACATGAAATCCCGTCTGGTTGATTCCAACGCAGACCGCCTGAACCGCATCGAAAAGCAGGAAACTGTCGTTGTGGGCGTAAACCGCTGGACCGAAGGCGAAGCATCGCCGCTGGTTGGCGAAGACGGCGGTATCATGGTGGTGGACCCGGCTGTTGAGCAGGAACAGATCGCCCGCCTGAACGAATGGCGCGACGAACGCGACAGCGCGGCTGTCAAAGCGGCGCTGGCCGGCCTGCGCGAAGCGGCGTCCAACGGCCAGAACGTAATGGAGGCGTCTATCGCAGCAGCCAAAGCCGGTGTCACCACCGGCGAATGGGCAGGCGAGATGCGCAAGATTTACGGCGAATACCGTGGCCCGACCGGCGTTTCGAAATCGGTTTCCAACAAAACCGAAGGTCTGGACGATATCCGTGATGCGGTAAATGCAGTTTCGGACAAACTTGGCCGCCGCATGCGTTTCCTTGTCGGCAAGCCTGGTTTGGATGGACATTCAAACGGCGCTGAACAAATCGCCTTCCGTGCCCGCGATTGCGGAATGGAAATCGATTACGAAGGCATTCGTCTGACACCGACCGAATTGGTCCGCGCGGCGCAGGAAAACGAAGTGCATGTCGTTGGCCTATCCATTCTGTCCGGCAGCCACATTCCGCTGGTCGAAGATATGATGGCGCAAATGCGCGATGCGGGTGTTGGCCACATTCCGGTAATTGTCGGCGGCATTATTCCGGATGACGATGCAAAACGTCTTCTCGAAATGGGCGTTGCGAAGGTCTACACGCCCAAAGATTTCGAATTGAACACTATCATGATGGATATCGTCACGCTGGTTGATCCGAAGTCTATCGCGGCCGAATAATCACCTTTACGGTCCGTATGTTTCACCCCTGCAACTTAAAGGTGCGGGGGTGACACATAATTTTTGCATTTGACACGAAATCAGTTTGTATTTGACCTTGCATTTCACCCAATCTTTCCGAATTTTGGCGGGGGAAATGGAGGCATTTATGGATATTGACTTGGAATCCCTGTCCAAACAGGAATTGCAAAAGCTTAAAACCGATGTCGAACGCGCGTTAAAAACGATCGATAAACGTCGTAAAGCCGAAGCGAAACGTGCTGCAGAAACTGCAGCGAAAGAATACGGTTTCTCATTGGATGATTTGGTCGGCGCAGATGGCAAGTCTGTAAAAGGTGTTGCGAAATACGCAAACCCTGCTGACGCAAGCCAGACCTGGACAGGACGCGGTCGCAAACCCAACTGGGTGATCGAAGCGTTGGAAGCGGGTAAATCGCTCGACGATCTCGCTCTGTAAGATGACTGTGCATATCGGCGCGGCGCCGGGCGACATAGCAGAAACCGTTCTGTTGCCCGGAGATCCTTATCGCGCAAAATGGGCAGCCGAGACTTTCTTGGAAAATCCGCAACTAGTGAACGAAGTGCGCGGAATGCTTGCCTATACGGGCGAATGGAAGGGCAATCGTGTTACGATCCACGGGTCGGGCATGGGTATGCCTTCGCTGTCGATTTATGCGAATGAACTGATCCGCGACTACAACGCCAAGACGTTGATCCGGATCGGGTCTTGCGGCGGAATGCAGGACAAGGTGAAAATCCGCGATGTCATTCTGGCAATGACAGCCTCCTCCATTTCGACACCTTCTTCGGGCATTTTCAAAGAATTCAATTTCGCACCGCCTGCGGATTGGAGTTTGTTAAAGAATGCTGTGGCCGCCGCAGAAACACGTAAATCGAACTACCATGTCGGCAGTATTTATTCCTCGGACGTTTTTTACGATGAACGCCCCGATCTGAATAAAGAAATGACCCGTCACGGAATTCTGGGCGTCGAAATGGAAGCAGCCGAGCTTTATAATCTTGCTGCCCGCTATGGCGTTCGTGCGCTTGCTGTTCTGACAGTGTCCGACCACCTATTAACCGGCGAAGCGCTTCCGTCAGAGGACCGCGAAAAAAGCTTTGGCGATATGGTGGAAATCGCGCTTGAGGCGGCTTTCGCCTAAACCATTCAGAAAACGCTGATTTTATCGCCCGTGGCTTCGGTCATACGAGTTTACGGGCGGTTTCTTCCAGTTTTCGATAGTCCCACTGAGTATATCAATCGCCAACGGATAGCAGGCCGCCGTGTCTGAACTATGCTCTGACGAACAATCCCCACCGGGGCAGGCGCTGATCGCGCCTAACAGGTCAATCTCGGCCAGGAACGTCAAAGTATCGCCCGGCCTCACAGGGCTTGCCTTCATAAAGTATTGCCCGGTGTCCCGCGTGAAGCCGGTGCACATAAAGACGTTCAACACGTCATGCACCAAAGGTTCGGCGTCTTTCAGGGATAGGCCCGTGTGATCCGCTAACGCGCGTGTCAGGTTCGAATGGCAGCAATGGTGATACTGATCGCCGGACAAAAGATTGGCCGTGTAGGGATCGCACCGCGTACCGATGACGTCATGAACCGATCCGCCGAAATCATCAATGCCGTACCAATCCAACGAATCCTGCACGACCGTCGCCATGGGGCGCAATGTGGGAAAAGACGACCACAACCGGTCGCCTGTGGTGACATGCGTGCCGTGCAGCGCACGGGTTTTGCCGGAATAGAACCTTTCGGTCAGATCATGCAGATTCCATAGGTTCAGATCGCCGACCTGCGGGCCATCGACCGACCTGATACGGAAAAACTGCCCTGCCTTGACCGTGAACGACGCCGCCTCGCGCGGCGCGGCAATCACGGTTTCAATCACCTCTGCCCCATCAAGCGCCTGAACCCATTCGTCGATGGGCACTTCGGGCAAGGTCGTGTCGGGGTAACAGATGACCGGCTTAATCGCGCGGCGGACGTTGGCGTCTTCGGGTGGGGTGGTCACGGGTGGCTCCTGTCAGAGCCAACAAAGGACAACCATCCCACCAGAATTTCAAGACCGGATCGCAGGGTCAGATGACAACCACATCCAGCGGCGGGAAGCCGTTGAAGCCAACCGATGCATAGGTTGACGTGTAAGCACCGCAGTTGCGGATCACGACCTTGTCGCCGGACTTCAGGCCAACAGGCAGTTCCACCGGACGGCGTTCATACAGAACGTCAGCCGAATCGCAGGACGGACCAGCCAGAACACATGGTGCGAACGCTTCGTGGTCACGCTGAGTCGCGAACTGATAGCGAATGGCTTCGCCCTCTGTTTCCGCCAGACCCGAGAAGCGGCCAATATCCAGATAGACCCAGCGGTGCAGGTCGTTTTCGGATTTCTTGGATACGAGAACGACCTCGGCCGCAATTGCACCTGCTTCTGCAACCAGACCGCGGCCCGGCTCTGCCATAACGCGCTCAACGTCCCCAAAGCGTGCCTGAACCATCTCCATGACCTGTCGGGCATATGCCTCGGGTGCGTCGATGGCTTGGCCGTGGAACGCAGGGAAACCACCGCCGATGTTCAGCAGGTCCAGCGCGTGACCTTCGGATTTCAGGTTCGCCCAAACGGATGCAACCTGATCCAGCACGTCACCCCACATTTCGGCGCGGCGTGTTTGCGAACCGACGTGGAAGGACAGGCCAACAGGCTTCAGGCCCAGTTCTTTGGCATAGGCGAACAGCGCAGGCGCTTTGTCACCGGCGCAGCCGAATTTGCGTGTCAGCGGCCAGTCTGCCTGACAGTTTTCAACGATCAGACGGATGTAAACCTGTGCGCCGGGCGCGTGCTCGGCCAGCTTTTCCAGTTCTTCTTCCGCGTCGGCCGCGAACAGGTTGATACCAACCTCATGCGCCCATGCGATGTCGGATACTTTCTTGATGGTGTTGCCAAAGGAAACCTGCTCGGGGCGTGCGCCTTGGGCCAAGCACATTTCGATTTCCACGCGGGACGCAGCATCAAAGTGCGAACCAAGACCAACCAGCGTGTGCAGGATTTCCGGCGCGGGGTTTGCTTTGACCGCATAGTGGATATCGGCCTGACCCAGACCTGCGCGCAGGGCGCGGAACTGACGGGCCACACGATCTGTGTCGATGACCAGTGTTGGACGGTCAAAGCTGTTCGCGAAGATGTACTCTTCGACACGGGAACGGGAAATATCTTTAGGGGCCGAGAAATCGGCTACGTATGCGTTCATGGTCATCTCCAATAGACCCGGTTTTCCAGCCGACCAGTGCTTTCAGAGACGTTACCGTCGCTACGTAACCGTGGGCGTGCCCAGTGGGACAGAGGCGCGTGCGTTGGCGTCTTGATGCGCCATATCGGTCCTTCGCTGATTCATTTCAAGAAGTTTTTCGCATCACGATGAATTTTTATTTTGATCAAATTGGCCCTTGTTTTTAAGGCATTCCGCAGGGGTTTCGCCGCGATTTCCTTCGATGACCGCCCCGCATTGCACACAGGACCAGCGGCTGCCGGTTTCATGGCGAAATTCACGCCACCGGCACTGCCGCGTGGACCGATTGGAAAAGACCGCGATCAAGACAAAGGCGATGATCAGCCCGAGAACGACCAGCATGGCACCTCAGCAATGTGTTGCACAAATGCTAGACCGACCGCCCCGCCGCGCGACCCGAAAACAGGCAGCCGCCAAGGAACGTGCCCTCTAGCGCGTTGTAGCCGTGATAGCCGCCTCCGCCGAAACCTGCCACCTCTCCGGCCGCGAAAAGCCCGTCGAAAGGTGTTCCGTCGGCGCGTAGGACCTGAGCATTCAGATCGGTGTGTAGCCCGCCCAAAGATTTGCGCGTCAGAATGTTCAGGCGCACCGCAATCAGCGGGCCATGGTTTGGGTCCAGAATCCGGTGCGGCTTGGCCGTGCGGATCAGCTTATCGCCACGATAGGCGCGCGCCTGTCGGATGGCGGTGATCTGCGCGTCTTTAGCGAACGGGTTGTCG
>CATNDK010000202.1 GCA_950096585.1 Thalassococcus halodurans
TGATGTCGCCTGCAAACGCTTCTTCGATCTCCTCGCGGTTGTTGGAGTGCATCATCATCATACGACCGATGCGCTCTTTCTTACCTTTGGTCGAGTTCAGAACCGTGTCACCCTTGTTCATTTTGCCCGAGTAGATACGGGTAAATGTCAGGGAGCCAACGAAGGGGTCGTTCATGATTTTGAACGCCAGACCCGAGAACGGCATGTCGTCATCCGCACGACGTGCGATGTTACGTTCTTCGTTTTCGTCACCCGGTTCAAAGCCCATGTAGTCAACGACGTCGAGCGGGCTCGGCAGGTAGTCGATAACTGCGTTCAACAGAGGCTGTACGCCTTTGTTTTTAAACGCGGAACCACCAAGAACGGGAACGAATTCCAGCGCCAGAGTACCCTTACGCAGCAGCTTGCGGAGCGTCGGAACGTCCGGTTCGTTGCCTTCGAGGTATTCCATCATGGCCTCTTCGTCCTGCTCTACAGCAGCTTCGACCATCTTTTCACGCCATTCGTTGGCCATGTCCTGCAACTCGGGACGGATGTCGACCTGAACCCAGGATGCGCCAAGGTCTTCACCCTTCCACAGCCACTCTTTCATGGTGACCAGGTCCAGCAGACCTTCCAGCTCGGATTCTGCACCGATCGGAATACCGACGGGAACAGCACGCGCGCCTGTACGGTCTTCAATCATGCGAACACAGTTGAAGAAGTCAGCGCCGATCTTGTCCATCTTGTTGACGAACACGATGCGCGGAACTTTGTAGCGGTCAGCCTGACGCCAAACGGTTTCTGTCTGGGGCTCAACACCAGCGTTGGCGTCCAGAACACAAACCGCGCCGTCGAGAACGGCCAGCGAACGCTCAACTTCGATGGTGAAGTCAACGTGTCCGGGTGTGTCGATGATGTTCAGACGGTGCTTCGGAGTATCGGCTGTTTCGCCGTCCTCTGTACGCTCCCAGAATGTTGTTGTCGCAGCCGAAGTGATCGTGATGCCGCGTTCCTGTTCCTGCTCCATCCAGTCCATGGTGGCTGCACCATCGTGCACCTCACCGATGTTGTGGGATTTGCCGGTGTAGTACAGGATGCGCTCGGAGCAGGTTGTTTTACCTGCATCGATGTGCGCCATGATACCGAAGTTGCGGTAATGATTGAGCGTATATTCGCGTGCCATTGGATGTAGTCCTAAGCCAAGATTACCAGCGATAATGGCTGAACGCTTTGTTCGCGTCGGCCATTTTGTGAGTGTCTTCACGTTTCTTGACAGCTGCACCGCGGGACTGAACAGCGTCCAACAGTTCGCCAGCAAGGCGTTCTTCCATGGTGTTCTCGTTGCGTGCGCGGGACGCGGTGATCAGCCAACGGATGGCCAGAGCTTCGCGACGCTCGGGGCGGACTTCAACGGGTACCTGGTACGTCGCACCACCAACACGGCGGGAACGAACTTCGACCGACGGTTTGATGTTGTCGAGTGCTTCGTGGAACACTTCAACGGGTGCGCGTTTGATTTTGCCTTCAACGCGGTCAAGTGCGTTGTAGACGATACGTTCGGCTACGGATTTCTTGCCATCGATCATGAGGTTGTTCATGAACTTGGACAGAACGCGGTCACCAAACTTGGCGTCGGGCAGGACTTCGCGTTTTTCAGCGGCGTGACGACGGGACATATTCTATAATCCTCTTACTTCGGACGCTTAGCGCCATACTTGGAGCGGCGCTGTTTACGGTCTTTAACGCCCTGGGTATCCAGAACACCACGCAGGATGTGGTAGCGGACACCCGGAAGGTCTTTCACACGGCCGCCACGGATCAGAACAACAGAGTGTTCCTGCAGGTTGTGGCTTTCACCCGGAATGTAGCTGATGACTTCGTAACCGTTTGTCAGGCGTACTTTCGCAACTTTCCGCATCGCCGAGTTCGGCTTCTTCGGTGTTGTTGTATATACGCGTGTGCAAACGCCACGCTTCTGCGGGCATTGCTCAAGATGCTGCGACTTAGAGCGCTTTACTTTGGGCTGCCGCGGCTTGCGGATCAGCTGTTGAATGGTTGGCATTCCGGTTCTTTCCCCGTGTAGCTCACATATGTGTGCGCAGAAGTGGCCTGCGCGGGTTTCTCGTAAGGCGCCCCCACGCGTCCGTGAGGTCACCGGTGTATCTGTCTCGCGCCCTGGACAGCGCTTGCGGCACATTTCGGTGCGCCGCGACCGGGTTTTAGGCGTCGACAAATGTCAGACGACGCAAAAAACCGCATGCGTCCCCTTTGTCCAGGGAACGACGCGGGGTATTCCAGAGGATCGGGATGTTGCCATCCGGATCTTGACCGCTTCGGTTCTGTAAATGCTCGGGGTACAGAAAGCCCCGAACGGATGCGGCGCGTATATGAGGAGTCGCACACCTTGTCAACACTCGTGAACCGACAGTTATGGACCGGTCATTTTCCGCCGTATCTGCGCCTATTTAGTCGGGTTGCGCGGGATTGCATAGCCTGACAATCTTGGTTCCGGACATATCGTAAGGGTGCGGAGGTTTCACAAGGTGCAGGTGATCGGGTTTTGCCGCTTTTCCTATCCGGCCGAAGGCGGGTTTCAGGTGGAACACCCCACAATCGAAGATCGCATTGCCTATCTCTATTCCCAAGACCGGCTGGAAGAACGGTTCCGCCATTTCGAAGGAATCTGCCTACCGTCCCTTTTGAACCAAACCGATCCCGACTTCACCTTTGTCATTCTTATAGGGGATCAACTGCCTGATGCGTATCGCGACCGTTTGGAAAGCTTGGTCGCCGGATTGAAAGATGTGCGCATCGTAGCACGCCCGCCCCTACCCCATCGCAAGGTCTGTCAGCAGGTTCTGAACGAAGCCCGCACCGATATTAAAGAGCCCTGCCTGCAATTCCGCCACGATGACGACGACGCCATCGCTTTGGATTTTGTCGCGACACTCAAGCAGGCTGCGCAGGATTGTCAGGCGTTGACCCGGACCCATGGGCTTGTCGGCCTTGACTGGAACCGTGGGTATGTCGCCCGCCCCGATGCAAAGGGCATCTGTGCAGAAGAAGTCGTTCATCCTTACTGGGGCGTCGCCCAAGCCGTCGCGGTGCAAGGCAAGGTACGTCGCAGCATCATGAACTTCGGCCATCAGAAGCTGAACCAATTCATGCCAACAGTGACCTTCACGGACCGCCCGATGTACGTGCGCGGGCACAATGACCACAATGACTCGCGCCAAGGCAAACACGTGAAACCAGTCACCCTGCCCCGACTGTCCCCTGATCAGGAACAAGACTTCCGCGATCTGTTCGCCATAGATGCGGACGAAATCCGCCGCCTGTTCGCTTAAAGCCCAGCCGCCTGAATTTTCCGCAAACGCCGCCGCACCTGTGCTTCGCGCCACATAGTAAAGACACCTGTCGCCACAATGATAGCCGCGCCGATCAAGGTCAGGTTGCCCGGCCAATCGCCAAACACCACAAAGCCAAGGATGAGGGCCCAGATCAGCCCAGTGTACCGGAACGGCGCCACATGGCTGACCTCGCCCACGCGCATGACCAGCACACTCAGGAAATAGCCCACACATATAAAGGCCGCTGTCGCGCCAATCAGCGCCCATTCACGCCCCCCCATAGCAAGCCAGTCTTCCTGCGTGCCCAGTATGCCCGCGAATATGGTGACAGATACACTTGCCGCGATGGTCACGAACAATGACGGCACCGACGCCGAAATCCGGCGGACTGTCAGATCGCGCAGGGTGACAAAGGCCACCGCAATCAGGCCATAGACCGAAAATAGATTGAACCCCTCTGCCCCCGGCTTGACGATCAGCAGCATGCCGCAAAAGCCGACCGCAATCGCACCCCAGCGTCGCCACCCGACGGCCTCTCGGAAAAACAGCGCGCTTCCCAACGTCACGGTCAGCGGCAACATCTGCAAAAGCGCCGTCAGGTTCGCCAGCGGCATATTCATCAGTGCGGTCAGGAAAAAGAAGGCCGCCCCGACCTCGGCAAATGAACGAACGGCGATCAGCACCGTGTCCTTGCGCGACAGGTTCGGCCACCGCACACCGAAGAACCGCGCCAACAACAGCAGGAACAGACTCGCCATCACACCGCGCAGGAACAGAACCTGCCCCAATGGCAGCGTCTTTCCCACCAGCTTGAAACACGTATCATTCAACGTAAATGCCGCCATGGACAGCGTCATCAACAACGCACCACGGGTGTTTTCGGAAATCGCCTGCATGTCGGTAGCTCCTTGGACCGCACTCTGACGTCCCCAACCGCAGAATCGCTGTTGAACCCGTCTTGCCCTGCCCTTCACCAAATGGTCTAATCGCGCGCAATCAACAGACCAACAGAAAAAGAGCAGCCCATGGCCGACGATCTTCTTACCGGTGCGGAACCGACAGACTACGATGCATCCTCGATCGAGGTGCTTGAAGGTCTTGAACCGGTTCGCAAACGTCCCGGCATGTATATCGGTGGCACAGACGAACGGGCGCTCCACCATATGGTCGCGGAAATCCTCGACAACTCGATGGATGAAGCGGTGGCCGGACATGCCAACCGGATCGAGATCGAGCTGCACGCAGATAACGCCATCACCATCCGCGACAACGGTCGTGGTATCCCGATTGATCCCCACCCCAAGTTTCCCGACAAATCCGCGCTTGAGGTAATTCTCTGTACACTGCACGCTGGCGGCAAATTCTCGGGCGATGCATATGAGACATCCGGCGGTCTGCACGGTGTGGGTGCATCAGTTGTAAACGCCCTGTCCGATTCCATGGTCGTGCAGGTCGCGCGTAATAAAGAAGTCTTCGAACAGCGTTTCTCGCGCGGTATCCCGCTGGGCCCCGTGGAAAAGGTCGGCTCGGCTCCGAACCGCCGCGGCACGCAAGTGACCTTCCACGCGGACGAAGAAATCTTCGGCTCTCACCGCATGAAGCCCGCACGCCTGTTCAAAATGGTGCGGTCCAAGGCCTATCTGTTCTCGGGCGTGGAAATCCGCTGGAAATCCGCCATCGACGATAAGGAAACCCCGACCGAGGCGACCTTCCACTTCCCCGGCGGTCTGGCGGACTATCTGACCGAAACGCTGGGCACGGCGACGACATACTCGGACCAGCCCTTTGCCGGCACCGTGGACTTCAAGGAAAAGTTCAACACCCCCGGCAAGGTCGAATGGGCCATCAACTGGACACCGTCGCGCGACGGTTTCATCCAGTCCTACTGTAACACTGTCCCCACGCCCGAAGGCGGCACGCACGAGGCTGGCTTTTGGGCCGCGATCCTGAAAGGCATCCGTGCCTACGGCGAACTGGTCAGCAACAAGAAAGCCAGCCAGATCACCCGCGACGACCTGATCACGGGCGGCTGCGCGCTGGTGTCCTGCTTTATTCGCGAACCGGAATTCGTGGGCCAGACCAAAGACCGCCTCGCCACGACCGAAGCACAGCGTCTGGTCGAAAACGCCGTGCGCGACCACTTTGACAACTGGCTGGCGTCCGACACCAAATCCGCAGGCGCAATCCTAGATTTCCTTGTGCTGCGCGCCGAAGAACGCCTGCGCCGCCGTCAGGAAAAGGAAACCGCCCGCAAATCCGCCACCAAGAAATTGCGCCTACCGGGCAAGCTGACGGACTGCACCGCCAAGAACCGCGAAGGCACCGAACTGTTTATCGTCGAGGGCGACTCGGCCGGTGGTTCGGCCAAAGGCGCACGGTCCCGCGAAACGCAGGCACTGTTGCCGCTCAAGGGTAAAAT
>CATNDK010000203.1 GCA_950096585.1 Thalassococcus halodurans
AATCACCGCTGGAATGAAAGCGTGTTTGATCACCTCGACGTAGGAGAGGCCAACGTATTCAATCATCAAGAAGGCAGCTGCGCCCATAACCGGCGGCATGATCTGACCATTGACCGAGGATGAGACCTCGACCGCGCCAGATGTTTCAGCGGAAAAGCCAACGCGCTTCATTAGCGGGATCGTGAAGGTGCCAGTGGTCACAACGTTTGCGATAGACGAGCCGGAAATCAGACCGGTCATGGCCGAGCCGACAACAGCCGCTTTCGCCGGACCACCGCGCAGCGCACCCAGACCGGCAAAGGCAATCTGGATAAAGTAGTTGCCCGCCCCCGCCTTATCTAAAAGCGCGCCGAACAGAACAAAGAGAAATACATAGGCCGTCGAAACACCAAGCGGGATGCCGAAGACACCGGTCGTATCCAACCATTGCGAGTTGACGATGGTTTTGAACGACAGACCAGAGTGTTCGATGATGTCTGGGATCAGCCAACCAGTACCCATATAGGCATAGGCCAAAAAAATCGACGCAACCACGGTCAAAGCCGGACCAAGCGCGCGGCGCGATGCTTCTAGCAACAAAACTATGCCGATGCTGCCGATAACGATCTGCGGTGTTGTGGGCAGACCAGAACGGGCCGTTTCCGCCAGTTCGCGTGAGAATAAAAAGACGTAAAACGCACATCCCGAACCGACAATGGCCAACGCCCAATCAAGCAACGGAATGCGATTACGCGGAGATGACTTCAGGGCCGGATAGGCCAGAAACGCCAGTAGAATGGCAAATCCAAGGTGCACAGGGCGCGTCTGGGACGAGTTCAGAACCGGAACCCAAGCGCCGAACCACAGCTGCGGCTGAGCGATCCAAAGCTGGAACAACGACCAGCACAAAGCGACACCTGCAAGAAACAGGGCCACCGTCCGGTTAGTCGGCGCGCGACCGCCGGTATCTGTGCTGCTGACCAGATCCTGAAGGTCTTCGTCTGAATACCCTTGGGACTGATCGGCCTTTGAAACATCGCTCATTCTGGAAATCCCCCGTTTGCGGCAATGGCGCCATGGACCGCCCCATCGGGACGGTCCGTTTTCATCACAGGATCAAGATCTTATTCGATCAGACCTGCTTCACGGTAGAACTTCTCGGCACCCGGATGCAGGGGCGCGGACAGACCGTCGTTTGCCATCTGCTTGGGGTCGAGGTTGGCGAATGCAGGGTGCAAGCCGCGGAACGCGTCGATGTCTGTGAACACGGACTTAACGAGGTTGTAGACCACGTCCTCAGGCACATCTGCCGACGTGACTAGTGTCGCGCCCACACCGAACGTATTGGTGTCCGCGTCGTTGCCACGGTACATGCCGCCCGGAATGGTTGCTGTGCGGTAGAACGGGTTGTCAGCAACCAGCTGATCAACCGCTGCACCGGTCACGTTGACCAGAACCGCGTCACAGGCTGTTGTTGCTTCCTGAATGGAGCCCGACGGGTGACCAACGGTGTAAACCATCGCGTCGATGTTGTTGTCACACAGCGCCTGCGACTGTTCAGCCGCCTGAAGTTCAGATGCAACGGCAAAGTCATCCATGGTCCAGCCCGATGCTTCCATCAGAACTTCCATGGTGCCGCGCTGACCGGAGCCGGGGTTGCCGACGTTAACGCGCTTGCCCTTCAGGTCTTCAAAGTTCGAAATGCCCGCGTCTGCGCGTGCCACAACGGTGAAGGGTTCAGGGTGGATCGAGAAGACAGCGCGCAGACCTTCGAATTTGCCCTGCTCTTCGAATTTCGAGGAACCGTTAAACGCGTGGAACTGCCAGTCGGACTGGGCCACACCGAATTCCAGCTCGCCCGAGCGGATCGCGTTGATGTTATAGACGGAACCGCCCGTGGACTCGACGGCACAGCGGATGCCGGTTTCCTTGCGGGTTTTTGCCATCATCCGGCAGATCGCGCCGCCCGTCGGATAGTAAACGCCCGTCACACCGCCAGTGCCGATGGAAATGAACGTATCTGCCGCCATAGCCGGAGCTGCAACCGCTGTCATACCAGCCGCTGCGATGATTTTTGCGAATTTCACTTTCTTTCTCCCTAGGTAAAGCGGGGTTAGGCCCCCAATAATGCAAATGCTTTATCGATAAGAAACGAAGATGCAATTGTTTTATTTCTTTTTAAGCGCATATCTTTTATCCACATGGGAAAACACTGCGGATTCAAAGCTATGACATCAAACGAGGAAAGCGTTCGGAATAATCTTGCCGAACTTGGCCGCAGTGGTCCGCGGAAACTTGCTGCTTTTTCTCTGTGGATTCTGGACCATCTCGACGAAGTGGCCTTCTTGTCGATTCGAGGTTTGGCGGAAGCCGCGGGTGTCGACGCCAACCTTGCGCCACGGCTTGCGCAAACCCTTGGGTATGAAGGATTCAACGACTTTCGCGCGGACATTCGGAACATCGTCCAGAACCGTGGCAAGAGTTATGGCAAACGCGCCCGCGCGCTACGGTCGCGTCAAAGCTCTGGCATCTATGGCGAAGTCATCGAAGCCAATCAGCGCAACTTTGACAACATCACAGCACCGCTCAACATCGCCGACATCGACGACTGTGTTGAACTGCTGCTGGGTGCCAACAAGATTTACTCCATTGGCGTCCGAAGCTGTTTTTCCGTCGCGCATTATTTTTCATACGTAGGATCTATGGCCTTTGACAGTTTCGTCGATGTGCCTTCTATGCCGGGTGCGATCCTTGATCAGGTGTCCCGCGCCGGCCCTGACGATGTGCTGGTTGCCGTGACCTACGAACACTATTCGGCGGAAGTCGTGCGCGCCTGCCAGATTGCCCGCGAAAAAAATGCGCAGATCATCGCCCTGACGGACTCGAACGAAGCGCCGATTACACAAGACGCAGTCAAAACCATCGTTATGCCGATGGCTGGCCCGCAATTAATGCCTTCGCTGGTCAGCGCGTTTTTGACGGTCGAAATGATCCTAGCCGCCATGGCCGCCCGCAGCGAACCCGCTGCCGAACGCATTGAGGCGTTCGAACAGCGGATCGCGGGGTTTGGCGGTTATATGCGCTACGACTAAGCGCGCTCAGGATAAGTTCGGAAAATAATCTTCGCAGGTGCCTTCGCGATAAACATCGGCCGTACAGCAATGCAGGCCGCCACCGAACGCATAGGCGTCGCGCAGCTCGACCTCGACCACTTCCATGCCCAGTTTATCCATCTGCTCGGCCTGGTAGACCTCGGATTTTTCAACGCAGACTGTTTTCGGATCCAGCACCAGCACGTTCATCGACAACCAGACAGAAGAATAGCACAGCGGCGGCGGCGCGTTGTGCGCAGGCTGGGCCGCATCCACGATTTCCCAACCGTTGTTTTCGAACATCTCACGCTGATCATCGGGCAGACGGCGACGCGGGTTGTTCAGGATCAGGCCAGGGCGCAGCGGCGTAAAGGTCGCGTCGATGTGGATCGGATACGGGTCACCAGGGAAATTGACCGCATGCACGCGGTGATCGCGGTAATGACGCCGCAGCCATTCAATACCCTTCAGGTTCGTCGTGAAGCCGTGCTGAACGACCAGATCCTTGCCGAACCGGAGAACGTCAGCAGCGTCGAACAGCGGCTCCTCCTCGGTCGTGACAAAGAACTTGTCAGCCGTCCATTCCAGACGCTTTTCGATACCGATCTTTTCCGACAGGTAATCCGCGCGATAATCCGCATCGGTCAAACGCGGCTTGGGCGCGCTGGCGTGGCGGAAGTTCGGGTCTTCGTTAAAGTATTGCTGCATCAGGGGGCGATAATTCAGATACTCGAACCAGCGACAGCGATAGGACATCGTCGCCTCAAGCATCTCACTGCCAACCGTCAGCAGCACATCGCGGGGCGGCATACAGCCGAACTGGCTATCCGTGTGGAAGTCTGGCGTTGTCACGGGCTGTGAATGATCAATCGGCGTCGGGCGATCCACTCGAATACCGCGCGCCTGCAACTGGGCCGCAAAGTTATCCAACAGCTCATTCGCGCGGTCGATGGTTTCCTGCGGGCGCCGCCCCCACTGTCCGCGCATATCGCTGTCTTCCGGAACCTTCGCATCAAGCGCGGGCTCCTCGGGCGGGATATGGCAATCGTCGGCACGCCCGACGATCACATGTTTCAACGGATCCCATTCATTCCAGCTGTTAACAACTGTCTTTTCCATACCGTTCCCTGTCATTTTCATTATTCGCTTCGGAATATGTAACAGCAACGGGACAAAGCAAATGTCCCGTTAGCGACAGGTTTCTATACGGTCGACGAGTGCACCTGATTAGGCAAAAGCCTGAATGCCGGTGATCGCCCGCCCTAGGATCAGCGCATGGACGTCGTGCGTACCTTCATAGGTGTTCACGGTTTCAAGGTTTTGCGCATGGCGCATCACGTGATAGCCCACTTGAATACCGTTACCGCCGTGCATATCCCGCGCCTGACGAGCGATGTCCAAGGCCTTGCCACAATTGTTGCGCTTGGCGATCGAGATCATCTCGGGCGCAAAGCGGCCCTCATCAAACAAGCGCCCCAACCGCAGGCTGACCTGAAGCCCAAGCGCGATTTCGGTCTGCATGTCGGCCAGCTTCTTTTGATACAACTGTGTCGCCGCCAGCGGACGTTTGAATTGATGACGGTCCAGACCATATTGGCGCGCACGGAAGAAACAGTCTTCTGCAGCGCCCATCACACCCCAGGAAATGCCGTAACGTGCGCGGTTCAAACAGCCGAACGGACCAGAGATGCCTTCGACGTTTGGTAGCAAGGCATCTTCGCCCACCTCGACGTTCTCCATAACGATTTCACCGGTGATCGACGCACGCAGCGACAGCTTGCCACCGATTTTTGGCGCGGACAGGCCTTTCATGCCCTTTTCAAGGATAAAGCCCCGCACCTTGCCGCCATGCGCTTCGGACTTGGCCCAGACCACAAAGACATCCGCGATCGGGCTGTTCGAAATCCACATCTTGGATCCGTTCAGCACATAGCCACCTTCGGTTTTCACCGCGCGGGTTTTCATGCCCGCGGGGTCTGAACCGGCGTCGGGCTCGGTCAGGCAATAGGCGCCGATCCTTTGTCCGCTCAACAAGGAAGCGCCAAGGCGTTTGGTTTGGGCGCTCGTTCCCTGGCGCGCAATGGCGTTGGCCACGTTGTTGTGGACCCAGAGTCCGAACGTGGTGGCGAGGCACGCCGATGATGTCGGCCGGGTGCTGTTGAAAACCGGCGACGATGTCGCCGGGATCGCCGGAAAAACCGCCGACGACATGGGCGCGCTGGTCCGCCACGCCGATGATGCGGTGCCGGCGGCGGTGGCCGAGGAGGTCGCTGCGGAATCCGGCCGGGAAGCCGGCACGTGGGTGGAAGATCTGAGCGTCCGAACGGCCATCGAATCGGCGCGGATGGCGATCCGGGTGGCCGGGGATGACGAAACGCAATCCCCCGGCGAGTAATCATTCACGGCAGAAACTTATTCTTCTTCAGTTTTTCCGGCAGGTAGTGCTCCAACACGAAGTTGAGTCCGTGCTTTGCAAAGGCCTGCTGTTCGATGCGGACGCCCATTTTCAGCATCTGTTCCAGCGCCTTTTGCCACTCCTTGTGGTGCTTGATAAACGGATCGTTCTTCATCGCATCCCTGGCCCGCTGCGTCCCCAACGATATAGACCAGGCGTGGGACGCATTGAAGGATGCCGAGCGCCCACGCATCCACGTGTTCATATCCA
>CATNDK010000204.1 GCA_950096585.1 Thalassococcus halodurans
CCGTTCTGCGCGATCTATTCCACCTTCCTGCAACGCGGCTATGATCAGGTCGTGCACGATGTGGCGATTCAGCGTTTGCCCGTCCGCTTTGCCATCGACCGCGCTGGCCTAGTGGGCGCAGATGGCGCGACTCACGCAGGCAGCTTTGACATCGCCTATATGGCGAACCTGCCCGGCATGGTCGTGATGGCCGCCGCCGACGAGGCGGAACTCAAAAACATGGTTGCCACTGCCGCCGCCTATGACGGCGGCCCCATCGCCTTCCGCTATCCGCGCGGCGAAGGTGAAGGCGTGGATATGCCCGATCAGCCGGAAATCCTTGAAATTGGCAAAGGCCGTATCGTCCAAGAGGGCAAACAGGTCGCCATCCTATCTTTCGGTACCCGTCTGGGTGAGGTCAGAAAAGCGTCCGAGACCCTGCGCGCCAAAGGCATCACGCCGACCATCGCAGACGCGCGCTTTGCCAAACCGCTGGACCGCGATATGATCCTGCAACTGGCCGCCGACCATGATGTGCTGATCACCATCGAAGAAGGCGCTGTTGGCGGCTTCGGCAGCCACGTGGCCCAGCTTCTGTCTGACGAAGGTGCATTCGACACGGGTCTGAAATTCCGTTCGATGGTTCTGCCCGACACATTTATCGATCAATCCAGCCCAGCTGATATGTACGCAACAGCGGGCCTGAATGCGGCCGATATCGAAGCGAAAGTGCTGGATACCCTCGGCATCGCCACGCTGGACAAACGCGCCTGATCCCGGAACACCCAAGGTATTTTCTTTCCACAAATACCTTGGGGGAATTGGCCGTAGGCCAAGGGGGCAAAGCCCCTATCGCGCTTTGCCTCGCAACAGGATGAACAGCCCCGAGATCACGATCAGACCCGATCCGACGATCATCGGCAGGCTTAGCGCCTCGCCGAATACAAACACGCCCAAAGCGATGCCGAAAATCAGCCGCGTATATCGGAACGGCGTGACAGCCGACACTTCGCCGGTGCGCATGGCCTTCATCAGACAGGCATAGGCCCCCGCACCCGTTAGCGATGCGGCAACCACAAAGCCAAACGCGCGCAAATCAGGCACCACAAACGCCTCGCCCCGCCAGACCGCATAGATGGCCCCCGCAATAACAATCGCCAGAAAGCCGTAAAGCCCCAACAACGTCGTGCTGATCGT
The DNA here is from genome assembly GCA_950096585.1 of Thalassococcus halodurans. GTDB lineage: Bacteria > Pseudomonadota > Alphaproteobacteria > Rhodobacterales > Rhodobacteraceae > Thalassococcus > Thalassococcus halodurans_A. Next base: position 1,177 of record CATNDK010000204.1, read on the forward strand.
CTTTGGTGCGGCACGGCTTGCCAGATCGCGGCCCGCAAAGCCGATCATGCCCAGCACGGCCAGTATGGACAGGGCAGAGAAACTGTCGCCACCCGGCTGGACGATAACGACCACGCCGACCAACCCGATCAGGATCGCCGTCCACCTGCGCCAACCGACCTTTTCGCCAAAGACCACCGCTGCGCTGGCCACCACGACAATCGGCGTTGCCTGCAGGATCACCGTCGCTGCCGACAGCGGCGTCAGCGCGATCGCCAATCCGTAAAACAGCCGCCCCGTGATTTCGAACAGCACCCGTATGCGCATGGGGCGCGAGATGACGTCGGACGTATACAGACGTTCCCGGTTCAAAAGCGCAACACAGGCAAAAACCAACACACCGCCCAGCCCGAACAGGATCAGGACCTCGCCAATCGGCACTGTTTTGGCGGCGCCTTTGATCAACGAATCCTCAACCGCAAAGGCGGCCATGGCTGCGGTCATCCACAAACTGCCGCGCAGGTTGGCGCGGGCATCTATTGAGGTATCAGGCCTCATAAGGGTACCAACACGATCAAGACGGCGCACAGAAGGATGATCAAGGTAACGGGTGCCCACAGCCTGCGTTCCGCGCGGCTGGGCGTGATGCAGTTCAGAACCGCCACCACCCCGTGCAGGACCACGGCGCTCCAGCTTGTCCACGCCGGCCAGTTGGGCCAGAAACCGGCCGCTGACATAATCGCCAGCGCCATGCATAGGTTGATCGGAATTGAAATCACCGCGATCACCCGACCGGTTTTCGGCAAAGCACCCTGCACCTGACCGCCTTGCGTCAGATGACCCCAAGGCGCACCAGCGACCAATGCAATCTGAAAGGCGATCACACCAGCAATGGCCACCGCGTATAGCGTCGCGATCCAGGTCATAGCTCAATCTCTACTAGGTTGGACGCGGCGCAAAAGGACGACATGGTTTATAGCGTCTTAAACAGCGCCCGCAGGCCGACCCGATAATCAGGGTATTCCAGCTTCACACCCAGTTCGTCTTTGATCTTGTCGTTCGAAATCCGCTTGTTGTCGGCATAGAAACTACGTGCCATCGGCGTCATTTCGGCCTCTTCAAAGGGCACTTCCGGCGGGGCAGGGACGCCCAGCAATTCAGCCGCATAGGCGATCACATCCTGCGGCGGGGCAGGGTCATCGTCGCACACGTTATAGGCCGATCCGGGGTTCGGGCGGTTGATCGAGGCCTCAAGAACCTGCGCGATATCGTCGACGTGGATGCGCGAAAACACTTGACCCTTTTTGACCACCTGTTGCGCACGTCCGGCACGCACCTTTTCGAACGGTCCGCGACCGGGGCCGTAGATGCCCGCAAGGCGGAAAATATGCAGCGGCAGATCGGGGATGGCCAGCCATTCGGCCTCGGCCTCGACCCGAAGGCGCCCGCGTTTGCCTGTAGGCGTCATACCAGCGGTTTCGTCGACCCACGCGCCGTCATGGTTGCCGTAAACGCCGGTGGTCGACAAATATCCGCACCAGTCCAAATTTCTGGCGCGCGCACGAATGGCATCGCCCACCAGCGCCAGCGACGGATCGCCGTCGTCACTCGGACCGGCCGAGATCAACAGATGCGTGGCCCTTGGCAATACAGCCTCGATTGCGTCCTTATTCCACAGGATCGGCGTTACACCGGTGTCGCGCAGCGCGTCCAGTTTATCGGTGCTACGGGTCGTGCCGATCACTTCCCAGCCTTGCGGCAACAGGCGGCGGGTCAGGGCGCGGGCGGAAAAGCCGTGTCCAAGGGACAAAAGAACAGGTGTGTCAGTCATAATCGGCAAACTGCTGCGCATGTGGGGGGATTTCAAGGCAAACCAGCGCCGATCCCGACATATATCCAAAAGCGTCCTCGCGTGTCGCGTGCATTTGTGCTGTCTAAGGTCAAAACAACAGGGCGGGACCATGGGGCTGATCCGAACGCTGACACTGTGCATTGCGCTGATCCCTGTCGCGGGATGCGCTTTTCTGCGACCCGAGGCCGAGCCGGTTCATGCGGCTGCGGTTCTTCCGCTGCACGCGAACGAAACGCCGGAACTGCGGGCGCTGATCAACCAATATGCCGATGAATACGAGGTGCCGCGTCCGCTGGTGCATAAGGTCATCATCCGCGAAAGCACCCATCGCCCCGAGGCGCGGAACGGTCCCTATTACGGCCTGATGCAGATCCTGCCCGCCACGGCCCACACGATGGGGTTCCGTGGTCAGCCGAACGACCTGCTGGATGCGGAAACCAACCTGAAATACGCGGTGAAATACCTGCGCGGTGCGTGGCTTTTGTCGGACGGCGATTATGACACCGCCGTCAGCTGGTACGCCCGTGGCTACTACTATGAAGCCAAGCGCAGGGGCATGTTGGTGGAAACCGGCCTGCGCAGTTAACGCATCAGTGCAGGCAGTTCGCCGGTCAGACCCGCTGCTTCGCGCATAAACCCGCGCCGAAGGTTCGGCATAGCGTTCACCGCTTTCATCCCCAGATCACGGCCCAGCCGCAAAAGGCTGCTGTCGTTCGAGAACAGGCGATTAAACACATCCGTCGCCGCGGCCAGCGTGGCCACATCAAAGCTGCGCCATTCGGCGTATCGTTCCAGAACCAGCGGGCTGGCAATGTCTTCGCCACGGCGTTTCGCCTCGTCCATGACTTGCGCCAGAACAGCGATGTCTTTCAGACCTGCATTCAGACCCTGTCCCGCGATGGGGTGCATCCCGTGGGCTGCATCACCGACCAGAACCAGACGGTCACTGACCACAGAATTCGCCAGCGTCAGGTTCAGCGGATAGGTGAACCGCGCGCCTGCCAATGAAATCTCGCCCAGAAAATCGCCGAAACGCGGGCGCAGGATTTGCAGGTACTTCTCGTCCGACAGTCCGTTGATCTGTTGTGCCAGATCGGACTTTTCGCTCCAGACAATAGACGACCGGTTGCCTTTCAGTGGCAGGATCGCAAGGGGGCCGGACGGCATAAAGAATTGATGCGCGATGCCTTGGTGCGGCTTTTCGTGCGCAATGGCGCAGACCAGCGCGGTCTGGTCATAGCTCCACCCCGTACGGCTGATGCCAGCGCGTTCGGCGGTGCCGCTCTGACGGCCATCGGCGCCGATGATCACACGGGCGGTGACGGTTTTTCCGTCTTCCAGCGTCAGGGCGGCCGCAGTCGTCGTCACTTCCTGCGCGACAACGCGGGCTGCGGACATATGCGTGATGTTTGGTTCCAACTCGACCGCGTCCAAAAGCGCGTGACGCAGATGGCGGTCTTCGACCATGTAGCCCATCGGGCCTTCTTCCAGCTCGGCGGCGTCGAAATGCAGGCCAAGAAACGCGTGGCCGTCGTTGATCCGGCCGTCCGTCACCTTGATCTGGTTCATCGGTTGGGCATTCTCGGCCAGACCATCCCACAGGCCCAAAGCCGCCAGCATCCGTTTCGATGTCAGCGCCAAAGCATAGGATCGTCCGTCGAAATCAGGGGCCGCGCGGGTTGGCAGGCTGGCGGCGTCGATCAGCGTCACGCTCAGGCCAGATCGCACAAGGGCCAGCGCCATGGCTGTCCCGTTCAAACCACCGCCGACGATGGCAATATCCGAGTCGTAATTCATGGTCTGCAATATGGGCGCTTTGGCGCCATTGTCCATGCGGTTCCACGCCGCTACCGTGCGCAGGTGATTTGCGACCGGACTTGGCGAAAGGGTAGGGCAATGGCCGATTGGACAGAGATGACAGCAGCCGATCTTGGACGCGGCATTGCCAAGGGGGAAATCGACCCCGCAGCACTGTGCGAAACCTATCTGGACAAGATCGCCAACCACCCGATGCGCGACCGTATCTATGCCCGTGTCACGCCGGACCGCGCACGGGCCGAGGCTGCGGCGGCATCCGATCGCGCCGCCCGTGGTGCGCGCCTGTCGCCGTTGGACGGCGTGCCGGTCAGCTGGAAAGATCTGTTCGACACGGCAGGCACCGCGACCGAGGCAGGATCAAAACTGCTGGAAGGCCGCGTGCCGGATCGCGACGCGTGGGTTCTGCGCAACGCGACGGCTCTGGGGCTGGTGTGCCTTGGCAAAACGCACATGTCAGAACTGGCCTTTTCCGGTCTGGGCCTGAACCCTGTGACCGCCACTTCGCCCTGCGTGAACGACGAAGACGCGGTGTCCGGTGGCTCCTCCTCTGGCGCGGCGGCCTCAGTTGCTTACGGTTTGGCGGCAGCCGCTGTCGGGTCGGACACTGGCGGTTCGGTGCGGGTGCCGTCGGCTTGGAACGATCTGGTTGGCCTGAAAACCACGTCGGGCCGTATTCCCCTGACGGGCGTTGTGCCATTGGCGGCGAAGTTCGACACCATCGGCCCGCTTTGCCAATCCGTGGAAGACGCCGCGCTGATGCTGTCCGCGATAGAAGGGCAGAGGGCTATGGACCTGCCGCGCGGGTCGCTGAAAGGACGCCGCTTTGGCGCGCTGCAAACCATCGTGATGGACGACCTGCGCGACACGCCCGCCAAGGCCTATGCC
>CATNDK010000205.1 GCA_950096585.1 Thalassococcus halodurans
CGATGCGCTGAAGAAATACGCCCGCGACCTGACCGAAGCGGCGCGTGAGGGCAAGATCGACCCGATCATCGGCCGGGACGAGGAAATCCGCCGCTCGATGCAGGTGCTGTCGCGCCGGACCAAGAACAACCCTGTTCTGATTGGTGAACCGGGCGTGGGTAAAACCGCGATTGCCGAGGGCCTGGCCCTGCGGATCGTGAACGGCGACGTGCCGGAATCGCTGCGCAACAAACGTCTGATGGCGCTGGATATGGGTGCCTTGATCGCGGGTGCGAAATACCGCGGTGAATTCGAGGAACGCCTGAAATCCATCCTGAAAGAAATCGAAGCGGCTGCTGGCGAAATCATTCTGTTCATCGATGAGATGCACACGTTGATCGGTGCCGGTAAATCCGACGGCGCGATGGATGCGTCCAACCTGCTGAAGCCTGCCTTGGCGCGGGGAGAATTGCACTGCGTTGGTGCAACCACGTTGGACGAATACCGCAAGCACGTGGAAAAAGACCCCGCGCTTGCCCGTCGTTTCCAGCCGATCGTGGTGCAAGAGCCGACAGTCGAAGACACCGTCAGCATTCTGCGCGGTATTAAAGAGAAGTACGAACTCCACCACGGTGTTCGCATCTCTGACTCGGCGCTTGTGGCGGCCGCGCAGTTGTCGCACCGCTATATCACCGACCGCTTCCTGCCGGACAAAGCCATCGACCTGATGGACGAAGCGGCATCGCGTCTGCGGATGGAAGTGGATTCCAAGCCGGAAGAACTGGACCAGCTTGATCGTCAGATCCTTCAGCTTCAGATCGAAGCCGAAGCTTTGAAGAAAGAGGATGATGCGGCGTCCAAGGACCGTCTGGAAAATCTGGAACGCGAACTGGCCGAGCAGCAACAGCAATCGGCTGAAATGACTGCCAAGTGGCAGGCCGAACGCGACAAGTTGGCCTCGGCGCGGGATATCAAGGAACAGCTCGACCAAGCGCGTGCTGATCTTGAGATCGCCAAGCGTCAGGGTGATCTGGGCCGCGCGGGTGAATTGTCTTACGGCATTATCCCGGGTCTGGAAAAACAGCTGGCCGATGCCGAAGGCGCGGAAGAGGATGTCATGGTCGAAGAGGCCGTACGCCCTGAACAGATCGCGCAGGTGGTTGAACGCTGGACCGGTATTCCGACATCCAAGATGCTGGAAGGCGAGCGGGACAAACTGCTGCGGATGGAAGATGCGCTGCATGGCCGTGTCATCGGTCAGGATCAGGCGGTTCGCGCCGTGGCGAATGCCGTGCGCCGTGCCCGTGCGGGTCTGAACGATGAAAACCGTCCGCTGGGGTCGTTCCTGTTCCTCGGGCCGACCGGTGTGGGTAAGACCGAACTGACCAAGGCTGTGGCCGAGTTCCTGTTCGACGACGACAATGCCATGGTTCGGATCGACATGTCCGAGTTCATGGAGAAACATGCCGTCGCCCGTCTGATCGGTGCGCCTCCGGGATACGTCGGGTACGACGAGGGCGGTGTTCTGACCGAAGCTGTCCGTCGCCGTCCGTATCAGGTTGTGCTGTTCGACGAAGTCGAAAAGGCGCATCCGGATGTGTTCAACGTGCTTCTGCAGGTTCTGGATGACGGTGTTCTGACCGATGGTCAGGGTCGCACCGTGGACTTCAAACAGACGCTGATCATTCTGACGTCGAACCTTGGGTCGCAGGCGCTGAGCCAGTTGCCCGAAGGGTCGGATTCGGCCAAAGCCAAGCAGGATGTGATGGACGCGGTGCGGGCGCACTTCCGCCCCGAGTTCCTGAACCGTCTGGATGAAACCATCATCTTCGACCGCCTCAAGCGCGAGAATATGGATGGTATCGTCGATATCCAGCTGGCGCGTCTGTTGAAACGGCTTGCTGCCCGCAAAATCCGGCTTGAGCTGGACGATGCTGCAAAAAGCTGGCTGGCCGAAGAAGGTTATGATCCGGTGTTCGGTGCGCGTCCGCTGAAGCGGGTGATCCAGCGCAGCTTGCAGGATCCGCTGGCCGAGATGCTTTTGGCCGGTGACATCAAAGACGGCGAAGTGGTCGTTGTCGGGGCTGGTGCCGATGGTCTGATCATTGGCGATCGCGTGGCCTCATCCAACAGGCCACGGCCCGACGATGCAGTCGTCCACTAACTGAAACTGGAAAACCCGCCGGATTTCGGCGGGTTTTTCTTTGTGACGAAAGTTGACCCAGAAACTTTCGACTCTGTTCTGGAATTCTTCTGATTGCTCATTTAAAGGGGCCGTCCGTTTGTTTCGAAGCCCACGGCATCGGAGCGATTTGCGCGGTTCTACTCCTACCCGGATCGCGTATGGGGAATGGCCGCCCGGGTTTCTGGGCGGTCGGACCCGCCCCATATTCCTATGCATCTTTCCGGTTCGGGCGTGCTTTGTGCCAAAACTCACAGATCGTTAATTCGAAATGTGTACACTCGTCGCTCTGTAAGAACGACTGGCGCAAGAACATTAGATTCATGGTTATCCAACTTTATTCGTGCGGTGCCTGCACCGCGCATCTGAAATTTGGCGCAATTCATTGTGACGTCTGCCGGGAAGAGACCCCTTTGTTTAACCGGCGGTACACATGGGTCATGGCTCTTTTCAGTGTAAGCGTTATGGCGCTGCTGACCGCAATTATTCTGCGGGCTCCTGTCTGATTTTCAGACCCATCCTTTTCCCGAACTGACGCGGGGCGCTGTTAAGGCGCCCCGCGTTCCTTGATGGGGTGTGCCGCTTACATCGGCGGCATGATCACCTTGTCGATAACGTGGATCACACCGTTGGATGCCTCGATGTCCGCAGTGGTAACTGTGGCATCGTTCACCATGACGCCGCCTTCGGTCATGATCGTGATGTTGCTGCCTTCGACTGTCGCGGCTTCCATGCCGTTCGACAGATCGCCGGACATCACCTTACCCGCGACCACGTGGTAGGTCAGAATCGACACCAACTGATCTTTGTTTTCGGGCTTCAGCAATGTTTCAACCGTGCCTTCAGGCAGGGCCGCAAATGCGTCGTCTGTCGGGGCAAAGACTGTGAACGGGCCTTCGCCGCTAAGTGTTTCGGTCAAGCCGGCTGCTTCGACTGCGGCGGCAAGCGTTCCGAAGTTGCCTGCCTCGACCGCGGTTTCCAAAATGGTTTTTGTTGCAGAGTGTCCACCGGCGAAAGCCTGAGTTGCCATCAGGGCGGCTGCGCCAACGCTTAGGAAAGTTCTACGAAACATGGTTAGTCCTTTAATGGTTGCGGATACCGGAAATGGTATCGTCGCTGACTACGAACGCGGCGGCGCTTTGGTTCATGCTCAAAAATGCGTGGGGCGGACTGGAAATTACCAAAGCGCGACTAAGCCCGCGCCGTTTTCGCCTTCAAGTGAAATCCATGTGAAAATCCGTCAGCCTTTCGTGAACGCTGGCGCCGTTCGTTACAGTTTTGAACAAGGCTGTGAGCCCCCTTCTTTTTGCAGCGGCATGTGCCAAGTTAACTCCCAAGACCGAACGCAAAGGAGTGATGCGCGATGGCTCACCGCTGGAAGAACAATCTGACTTGGGATGATGTGACGCCCGAAGCGGCCTTTCTGAACCGCCGGCAAATCATTGCAGGCATGGCGGCCGGCGGCATCGCAGCGGGGCTGGGTCAGTCGGCATCTGCTGCCGAGGGATTGGAGCCCAACACGTGGGAAGAGATCACCACCTATAACAACTTCTATGAGTTCGGGACGGGTAAGGGTGATCCGGCAAAGTATGCAGGAAGCCTGACGACCGACCCGTGGTCTGTTGAAATCGACGGCCTCGTCGACAATCCGGGCAGCTACGCGATGTCCGATATCATATCCGCCATGACAACCGAGGAACGCATCTATCGTTTCCGCTGTGTCGAGGCATGGTCGATGGTCATTCCTTGGAACGGTTTTGAACTGGCTGATCTGTTGAATATGGCAGGTGTCCAGAGTGGCGCGAAATACGTCGCGTATTTACCCGCCGTGCGTTGCGATGAACTGCCGGGCGTCGCCAGCAACGTTCTGGATTGGCCCTATGTTGAAGGTCTGCGCCTGGACGAAGCGATGCATCCGCTGACGATTATGGCGACGGGCATCTACGGAAAACCGATCCCCAACCAGAACGGCGCGCCGATGCGTCTGGTTGTGCCGTGGAAGTACGGCTTCAAATCCATCAAGTCGATTGTCCGGATCACCCTGACCGAAGACGAACCGCCGACCAGCTGGAATAAAGCGAACGGCAAAGAGTACGGCTTCTATAGTAACGTGAACCCGACCGTGGATCATCCGCGCTGGTCGCAGGCGTCCGAACGCCGTGTTGGCGGCGGTCTGTTTTCTCCGCGTATCCCGACGCTGATGTTCAACGGATACGAAGAAGAGGTCGCCAGCCTTTATGAAGGCATGGACCTTTCCGAGTTCTACTAACCCACGACTATAAGAAGACGCCGGAATGATTCAGCAGCACATCAATCACTGGGCACGGAAAATCCCGAGCTGGGTTGTCTACGTGCTGCTACTCATTCCAGCGCCCTGGTTCTTTTATTTGGGGGCCACCGGCGGTTTGGGTGTCGAGCCGATCAAAGCGCTGGAACATGAATACGGCGAACTGGCGCTAAAGCTGCTGGTTGCGGGATTGGCGATTACGCCGCTTCGGACTCATCTGGGCATCAACCTGATCAAGTTCCGCCGCGCCATCGGTTTGATGGCTTTCTTCTATGTCTCTGCCCATCTGCTGGTGTGGTTGGTTCTTGATGTTCAGATTGTCAGCCAAATCTGGGCCGACATTCTTAAGCGTCCCTACATTACGATCGGGATGGTCGGCTTCATTCTTATGGTGCCGCTGGCGATGACATCGAACAACCGCTCGATCCGTACGCTGGGTCCGAAATGGCGGCAGCTGCACAAGCTGACTTATATGGTGGTGCTGCTGGGGGTCGTTCACTTCCTGATGCTGGTGAAGGGGTTTCAGCTGGAACCCATCCTGTATCTGGCGGTGATTTTGGCTCTCTTGGCACTACGCCTTCCGAAAAAACGACGAGTCACTGCCTGAATCGGATGAATCGCATCTGACGAGTCGCTGCGATTCCGGTCCGATTCACAGTCTGATCCCTACAAATTGTGGGTAACCCTGTGGGTATCCACAAGTCTCGCAGAAATCCCGCCATCTGAGAGGCGAACTCGATTTGCGAAAATTGCGCCAAAGCGGCCTTCTTTGAAATTTTCAAAAAATAACCCATTGAAAACATGGGAAAATTCAGTTTTTTTGAAAAAAGGGGCGTTTTTTTGAATTTTCCACTTGCGGGTATTTGTGGTGTTACGTAAAAGCCCCCTCACCGGCGGCGCTGAGGCGCTAACGGGACGCCAGACGGGGCGGCGGCGGAGACGCTAGCGCAGACGAGGCGGACGAAATTTGAGGCATTGACGGGCGGGCGCGCCGATAAGTTAGGGCGCATCCGGTTCGGTTTTGTCTCTGGGTCTTACGGGATCCGTGCTCTTTGACATTGCTAATATCTGAAGAGATATGTGGGCGGTTTGGTTCATTCGATGGATCAGACGTCTGTATATCGCGCTCTTAGACTTCGGTCGATGATAGAGTGTCAGCTTCACTGTCTTGTATGGACTTCGTTCTTTGAAAGAACGATGTACATCAGACAGATGACTTCAACCGGTCTACCCACCGGTTG
>CATNDK010000206.1 GCA_950096585.1 Thalassococcus halodurans
TGCTCCGCCAGATCCCATGTACATATCGATGCCGGTGGTGCCGGGCTCAGCCGCGTGCATTACGCCTGCGACGTCGCCGTCTGTGATCAGACGGATCGCAGCTCCCGTGCCACGCACTTCGGCAATCATATCTTCATGGCGGGGGCGTTCCAGAATGCAGACGGTGATGTCCTCGGACTTGCAGCCTTTGGCTTTTGCCAATGCCTCAACCCGCTGGGCCGGTGTCATGTCCAGAGTGACCACGCCTTCGTCAAAGCCCGGACCGATGGCCAGCTTATCCATGTACACGTCAGGTGCATGCAGCATGGAACCGCGCGGGCCCATAGCGATCACTGTCAAAGCATTCGGCATATCCTTGGCTGTCAGCGTCGTGCCTTCCAGCGGGTCCAGCGCGATATCAACGCCCGGACCTTTGCCTGTTCCAACCTCTTCACCGATGTACAGCATCGGTGCTTCGTCGCGTTCACCTTCGCCGATCACCACAACGCCCGCGATATCCAGCATATTCAGCTGGGTGCGCATGGCGTTGACGGCGGCTTGGTCAGCGGCCTTTTCATCCCCACGACCGATCAGTTTTGCAGACGCGATCGCAGCGGCCTCGGATACGCGGGCAAGGCCCAGAGACAGCATACGATCATTGAAATCAGCGGTGGATGGCATGGATATGTTCCCGTACTTTAGCTTGCCCCAGTCCTAGCCCGTCAGCATCCGAACTGGCAACAAATGGTAGCGCAATCAACAAATGCGTGGCTTTCAGGCCCCAGTCAGCGATGCGCGATGTGGCCTCAGACCTCTTCGATGCGCAGCGCGACAGGATCGCCGACCATAACGCCGGTTTCCTCCATAGCGCCCAAAGCCGTTTTCAGATCGGAGCGTGTGCATTTGTGTGTGACGATCAGAACGGGCGCTGTTTCGCCGTCGTGATCGTACTGGCGCATGCGGTGGATCGAAATCCCCGCCTCGCCCAGCGCGGTTGCGATTTTTGCCAGCGCACCCGGTTTGTCCAGTAAACGCATGCGCAGATAATAAGGTGCAGGCGTTGCGCCTTGCGTGCCGTTGGCCCTTTTCAGCTCGTGCGCGGGCTGGCCGAACACGGGCAGATCAATGCCGCGAGCGATATCCAGAATATCGCCCATGACCGCAGATGCCGTCGGGCCTTCACCGGCCCCTGCCCCACGCAGAACGATCTGTCCAACCTGATCACCGTCGATCACCACCATATTCGTGCCGCCTTCCAGCTGGCCCAAGGGCGACGTGGCCGGAACCAGACACGGCGCCATACGCTGCTCCAGACCGCGACCAGTCATGCGCGACACGCCAAGCAACTTGATTTTATAGCCCATATCGGCGGCGTGACGGATGTCTTCGATTGCCACGCAACCGATGCCTTCCAGTTCGACCGCGTCGAAATTGACCTGTGTGCCAAAGGCAATCGCAGCCAGGATCGACAGCTTGTGGCCGGCATCGATACCGCCCACGTCAAGTTCCGGATCGGCCTCGAGGTAGCCCAGACCATCCGCTTCGGCGAAGGCCTCGTCATAGGTCAGGCCCGCATTTTCCATACGTGTCAGGATATAGTTGCAGGTGCCGTTCATGACACCGACGATCTGTTTGATCTCGTTTCCGGCCAGACCTTCGGTCAGGGCCTTGATCACGGGAATGCCGCCCGCAACCGCTGCCTCGAACCGAAGCTGCGCTTTGTTGTCTTCTGCCAGAACAGCCAGCGACTGACCGTGATGCGCCAAAAGCGCCTTGTTCGCGGTGACAACGTGTTTGCCCTCTGCCAAAGCAACCTCGGTCGCTTCGCGCGCGGCGCCTTCGGAACCGCCCATCAGTTCGACGAAAACATCCACATCGTCACGACGCGCCAGCGCGACTGCGTCGTCTTCCCATGCGTAACCCGAAAGGGAAACACCCCGATCCTTGTCGCGGCTGCGTGCGGAAACGGCAGTGATCTGCACTTCGCGACCCACACGGGCGGACAAAAGATCAGCCTTCTGGCGGACGATTTTGACAACGCCCACGCCAACAGTGCCCAGCCCAGCAATTCCTAAGCGCAGTGGTTGGGTCATAATGTCAGCTCCTGAGGGAAGATTTGTACTGCGCAGGCCATTAGCCCTTTCGCTTGGCGTCTGCAACTGCGCCACTTAGCTGCATCACTGGGGAAGCGTGATTTCTTTGGCCAACCTGCGTCTTGTGGGTGCATCCAGCACCGGACCGGACAATCTTTGGGCGCGCGCCCTGAGCGCTGCGACCCGACCCTGGATCGCGTCCCGCAGTTCCGGCACCGCGCGGGGCGCCTCGGTTGTCAGCAATTCCGAGATCGGCAAAAGCGCCGGATAATCCGCATCGGCGATACCGGGGGTTTCCAATGCATCAAGCTCGGGGAACTGCGTACAGCCCCCCGCCAAGACACAAATTGCCAAAACCCAATGCTTCACTGGTACGCCCCCAAGAAGATGACTGCCGGTCAGCGCAGCTTCTGAATGTTTTCCAGATATTCCACCAGAGCAACCAGACGACGCGGCGTCGGTGTCGCGATCCCGTCACCGGAATCGAAGGGCACCAGATCCCCCGCCAGCAGTTCACCGAACTGAGGCATGCCCGGGCCGGACAGATCCGAACGCGCATAGCCGTCCACGATGGACATCACTTTGGCTTTGGGGAAGGTGTCATTGTGTCGAACGCTGAGCAGTGTCAGGTTCTTGGGCGGCTTTGACATAGCGCGCGCCATCGGGCCGTCGCCGATGCCTGTTTCGCCATGACAGGCCGAACAATATTCCATGTAGATGCCCTTGCCGTCGTTGGCATCAGGCATCCGGTGCGAAGGCCCGCCTGTCGTTCCATCCATCTGGCAGCCCGCCACCAAAACAAGCGCTCCGGCTGCAATCGCACCACGTTTCAAAGAATGGAAAACCTGCATACCCCGACCTCCTTTTTTCTTGCCCAAGTTTCGCCCGCAGCAAGGCCAAGAGCAAGAGGGAAAGAACCGCCTGCATCCAGATCGCCGCAAAGCGACGCAGAACGCGCAGAAAACCGCGTGACAGGTACCCCTTTCCAAGACACTCTGCCCTCCAACACGGGCAGGAGGCACAGATGCCGTATTACGTTATGACAATGTTGGCAGCCGGTTTTGGCATACCAATCCTTGCGGCATTGAATTCGGCGCTGGGTTCACGGATTGGATCGCCCGCCGCCGCAGCGTTCATCCTATTTTGCGTGGCAAGCTGCGTGACCTTGATTGCGGTTCTGATCACGGGACCACAGCCCCTTTTGCGCGCAGCCGACGCCCCAAAGCACCTGTTTGCCGGCGGGCTTTTCGTCGCCTTCTATGTACTTTCAATCACCTACATCGCACCCAGCATGGGCGTTGGAAATGCCGTGTTCTTCGTGCTGTTGGGGCAACTGGCATCGGCCGCTGCCATCGATCACTTCGGCCTATTCGGCGCGCGCCCCTCTCCGCTTGACGCGACACGTGCGTTGGGAATCGCGGTTATGGCGGTTGGCGTCTGGATCACCCAGCGCGCTTAATTGATCTGAAGGTTGGAAATAACCGCCTGGATCTGGCTGTCGGTGTCGTCACTGTCGCCGGAAATCGCCAGACCGACCAACGCTTCGGGCGCACCCCCGAATGCACGACCGAAGTCGCGGGCCAAATCGACATCTTCGCTGAAGGCACCTGTACCTGCGCCGCGCAGTACAACCGTTTTGCCCCGTGCGCCCAGATAGGGTGACGCCAGAACCTGACCACGCCTGACATCACCGCCCCAGACATAGACCAGAACGCGCGCGGTTTCTTCACGCAAAAGCTTGGTCACTTTGGCGCCTTTTAGTTGCTCGGCACGGGCTTTGGGCAGGAACACAAAGTAAATCGCAAGGTTTCGGTCGTCACCGCCCTTTCGGGCAAGGTCTGTCGGGGGAACGCCAGCGTTCACCTGCCACGCCCATCGCGCGTTCGTTGCAGACCACAGCTGTTGATCCAATGCGCGATATGCCAACGACACCGCCCCGTCGGATTTCACCGAAACCGACGACCCTTTGAACCCGTAGGAATTGGACGAAAAAAGAGAAAATCGCTGATGCTTCCACGAGCCATCAAAACTGACCGGCGCAGCGGATGACATGATCGGCAGCAATGAGATCGACAAAAGCGCGGGAAGGAATGGGACACGGAACATGGATCACCTCGTTTTGGGTGATGTTAGCCGATGCTTGGCAATCGGCATCCAAATTCATCGTGAGGTGTTTGTTACCCGTCGGTCAGCGTGCCCTGATCAAGGCGCACCTGCCTGTCCATCCGCGCAGCCAGTTCAAGGTTGTGCGTCGCGATCACCGCAGACAGGCCAGTGTCACGCACAAGACGCAAGAGCGCCTCGAACACCGTGTCAGAGGTTTCAGGATCAAGGTTGCCCGTCGGTTCATCCGCCAAGAGCAGCTTGGGCTGGTTGGCCATCGCGCGGCAGAATGCAACGCGCTGCTGTTCCCCCCCTGACAACGCGCCAGGGCGATGGGTCGCGCGGTGCGCTATGCCAACACTATCGAGCAATTGCATCGCGCGTTCGGAGGCTTGAGATGACGCAACACCGTTGGCCAGCTGTGGCAAGACGATGTTCTCCAATGCGCTGAATTCGGGCAGCAGATGATGGAACTGATAGACGAAGCCCACCTCTTCGCGCCGCACCATTGTGCGGCGGCGGTCAGACTGGCCAACCATCGCTTCACCCGCGATATCGACCTCGCCACTATCGGGCGTGTCCAGCAAGCCTGCAATATGAAGCAGCGTGGATTTCCCCGCGCCCGACGGCGCCACAAGGGCCACGACCTCACCGCGTTTAACGCTCAGATCGACATCGTGAAGAACCTGAACCTCGTTCGGCAGACCTTTGTTATAGCACTTGGAAATGCCATTCAGTCGCAACACAGCATCATTCATAGCGCAGCGCCTCAACCGGGTTCATACGGGCCGCCCGCCGGGCCGGAAAAATCGTGACAACAAAGGACAGTCCCAGCGACAGGAAGATAGCGGACAAGACGTCGCTCAGGTTCAGTTTCGCGGGCAACTCATAGATGCCACGCACCGAAGGATCCCAAACGCCGCCGCCCGCGACGTAGTTCACGAACGAGAAAATCGGATCGATGTAGATCGCAAACAGGCAGCCCAGAATGACGCCCAGAATTGTGCCGATGATGCCGGTGGCCGCACCGCAGATAAAGAAGACGCGAAGCACCGCCCCTTCTGTCAGGCCCATGGTGCGCAGAATGCCAATATCGCGACCTTTGTTTTTCACCAGCATGATCAGGCCCGATACGATGTTCATCGCCGCGATCAACACCAGCACTGACATGATCACGAACATCACGTTGTCTTCGATCTCAAGCGCGCGAAGGAACCCGCCCGATGCATCCCGCCACGTCCAAACCATAGCCGAGGCACCGGCAGCGCGCAGGATCGGAAGTGTTAACTGATCCACGTTTTCGGGATCGTCGATCATCACTTCGATCTCGTCCGCCGCGCCTTCGCGGTTGAAGTAAAGCTGCGCTTCACCAAACGGCATGTAGGCGCGGGTGCGGTCGATATCGTAGCGGCCGGCGGTAAAGATATA
>CATNDK010000207.1 GCA_950096585.1 Thalassococcus halodurans
GGAACGTGGTAAATCCATTCTGGCCCAGTTGGATGACACCTGTCTTGAGGTCCGGCGTTTGGGCCAAGGTGCCGAGGGCCGTCTGCGTGTGGGCTTTGTCGGGTCAGCGACATTCGGCATCCTGCCCAACATCATCAAATCTTTCCGCGCGAACTATCCCGAGGTGAACCTGAGCCTTCTGCCGATGAACAACGCGCAACTGCATCGCGCCCTGATCTCGCGCGAAATCGACGTGGCCTTTTCCCGCCCCGAACTGCACGACAGCGAATTCATCACCAAACATCTTCTGGAAGAACCGCTGATCGCCGCTGTGCCTGACACGCTCGAGGTCAATGGCCCCGGCGGGCTGGATCTGCGCACACTGAAGGCCCCCAGCCTGATCCTCTATCCCGAGTTTCCCCGCCCCAGCTTTGCCGATGTGGTACTGTCCTATTGCAAAACGATGGGCGTCGACACCTCGCGTCGCGTCTGGACGATGGACTTGCAAACTGCGCTTAGCCTTGTGTCGATTGGCGAAGGGATTTGTGTTGTTCCCGCCTCGGTCGGGACCGCCACGCGCAATGGCATGCGGTTTCACAAGATCAATCCGCCCTTGGGCGTGACATCGCTGTCGGTGAACTACCGGCTGGATGAACAAGGTCGCCACATCAACAACTTTATCAGGATCGCCCAAAGCGTCGCACGCAAGACGATCTGATTACCGGTTACGTTCCGGATACCGCCCTAACGGTCTTGCTCCGGTCGCGGCTGTAGAAGTTGACCTTATCCATATCGAGCTCGGCCCCGATGCCGTTGCCTTGCGGCACTTCTACATTGAAGTCCTTGTACACAATCGGGTTGGCCAGAATTTCATCGGTCAACAGCAGCGGCCCAAACAGTTCCGTCCCCCACTCCAACCGGTCAACGGTCGCGAACAGTTGCAGCGCCGCCGAGGTTCCCAAACCTGTTTCAAGCATCGTGCCACCATAAAGCCCAAGCCCCGCGGCCTGACCAATAGCAATCACCTCGGCCCCACGTTTCAGGCCACCCGATTGCGCGACCTTCACAGCAAAGACGTCAGCACAATGGTTAGCCGCAACCACAAGCGCATCTTCCGGCCCGTTCAGAATTTCATCCGCCATCAGAGCGATTTCGTATTTCACAGTCAGCTCGGCCATGGCGTGACGATAGCGTGCCTTGATCGGTTGTTCGACCAGAACACAGCCCGCCTCTTGCAGGCCTTTCAATCCCCAGCGCGCATCCTGAAGGCTCCACGCCTGATTGACGTCCACGCGGATACTGGCCCGATCCCCAAGCGCCTTGGCGATCTTGGACACATGCGCGACGTCGTCCGCGACGGCCCGCTTACCGATTTTCAGTTTGAATATGTTGTGACGACCACGTTCGATCATCTCTTCGGCTTCGGCAATGTCTGTGTCCGAGTTGCCCGAGGCCAGCGTCCACGCCACAGGAAGCCTTTTGTGCACCGCGCCACCGAACAACTGCGACACAGGCACGCCAAGGCGTTTTCCAAGACCATCCCAAAGCGCGATCTCGATCGCAGATTTGGCGATCCGGTTGCCTTGCACCATGCGATCAACCAGTTGCGTGACCGAGTTTATGTCATCCCCGTCCAGCCCAACAATGCCAGGTGCGATGTAGGTTTCGATCACCGACTGGATGCTTTCAGGGCTTTCCGGACAATAGCTGAGACCACCGATGGGGGTCCCTTCCCCCAGTCCTTCCGAGCCATCAGAAAACCGTATCCGGACCAGAACAGCCGTTTGCGTCCGCATCGTTGCCATCGACAGGACATGCCCTCTGATTGTCGGGACATCCACGATCATGGTTTCGATCACGTCAATTTTGGGCACAGCTCTGGTTCCTTGGTGTCGTTGACTGCCAAGGCCTAGATTGCGCTTTCGGGGTGTTTTCTGTCGATGATAACGCGGGTCTCAGGTGATACCCAAAAAGACAGCCTTCGATGCATTTTGCGTATGACCGATTATAGCATTTTCGACCCGCAGCAAAGAAGTTAGCAGCCGGTATTACCCCATACCCGGCCAAGCATTGCTTGAATCCGGCCGTCCGACCACCGTTCCGCCAAAAGCCGCAAAGGCAGGATTATTGGAAGTGGAGGACAACCAATGACAACAAAGATCACACGTCGCGATTTCGGCCGAGGAGCCGCCGCAATCGCAGGGGCCGCAGCACTGGGGACACCCGCGCTGGCCGCCAACAAGAAACTCAAGATCGGTTTTGTATCGCCGCAAACAGGCCCTCTGGCCGTTTTCGCGGAATCCGATGCCTTTGTGCTGAACCAGTTCCAAACCGCACTTGCCGGAGGGCTGGAAATCGCGGGCGAAACCTATGACATCGAATTCATCGTCAAGGACAGCCAGTCCAGTTCGAATCGCGCATCGACAGTTGCGCAGGAACTGATCCTTGATGAAGAGGTCAACCTGATCCTCGCCACCTCGACGCCCGACACGACCAACCCTGTGGCGGATCAGGCGGAACTGAACGAGGTGCCCTGCATCACCAACGATACCCCGTGGCAGCCGCATTTCTTTGGCCGTCAGGGCGATCCGTCGAAAGGCTTTGACTGGACCTTCCATTTCTTCTGGGGTCTGGAAGACATCGCATCGGCCAACATCGGCACTTGGGATCAGGTCGAAACTAACAAGGTCGTTGGCGCGCTCTGGCCGAACGATCCGGATGGCAACGCATTCGGCGACCCCGAGCGCGGCTATCCCCCGCTTCTGGAGGCCCGCGGTTATACGCTGGTCGATCCCGGTCGCTACCAGATCCTGTCGGATGATTTCTCGGCCCAGATTTCCGCGTTCAAAGCGGCTGGCGTCGAAATCGTCACGGGCGTTGTGCCGCCGCCGGACTTCACAACCTTCTGGCTGCAAGCCGCGCAGCAGGATTTCCACCCCAAGGTCGTGACATTCGGTAAAGCGCTGGAATTCCCGCAGGTTATTGCATCCTTGGGTGATCGTGGCGAAGCGCTGACAACCGAACTGTGGTGGTCGCCGAACCATCCGTTTTCGTCCGGCTTCAACGGCCAGACATCCGCAGAACTTGCCGCCGCCTATGAGGAAGCCACAGGCAACGTGTGGACCATGCCGCTGGGCTTCAAGCATTCGCTGTTCGAAATCGCCATCGACGCCCTGCGCCGTACAGAAGACCCCAGCGATCCGGCCTCGATCCGCGACGCAATTGCCGCGACGGACTATGCGTCCATTGTGGGCCCGATCAACTTCCAGACTGGCCCTGTGCCAAACATCTCCAAGACACCTCTGGTGGGTGGCCAATGGAGGATTGTTGACGGCAAGCCCGTGATCGACATCGTCGAAAACGGTGATCACCCGAATATCGCCAAAACGGCCGACGTCCGTTTGATCGGCAACTAATCATCGGGGGACTGCATCGGGCCGGACGTAGAAATGCGTTCGGCTTGCTGCACGCATATGACAGACACATCGCAAAACATCCTTGAGGTGCACAACCTCTCGAAATCCTATGGGGCGCTGCAGGTCACGAACAACGTATCGATGACCCTGAAACACGGCGAAGCACTTGGGATCATCGGCCCGAACGGTGCCGGAAAATCAACGCTGTTCAACCTGATCGCAGGCACCCAGCCTGTGAACGAAGGCCAGATCATCCTGTCTGGTCAGGACGTCACCAAAGGCTCACCTGCCCTACGCTGTCGCATGGGTGTCGGGCGGACCTACCAGATTCCCAAACCCTTCAACGGCATGACGGTTCTGGAAAACCTGCTGGTCGCGGCCACCAATGGCGGCGCGCTTAGCCTGCCGGATGCCACAGACAAAAGCCTCGAAATCCTCGAGGATCTGGGATTGGGCGATCTTGCCGATGTCCCTGCCAGTCAACTGCGCCTGCTGGACCGCAAACGCCTTGAAATGGCCCGCGCGCTGGCGACGGAACCATCGCTGTTGCTGCTGGACGAAATCGCAGGCGGCCTGACCGAGGACGAATGCGAAACACTGGTGCAAACCATCAACGACATCCGCGCGTCTGGCACGTCGATCATCTGGATCGAACACGTCGTGCACGCCCTGTTGGCCGTGGTTGATCGGCTGGTCGTCATCAATTTCGGCGCGGTCTTGGCCGAAGGCGACCCGCAGGAAACGTTCAATTCGAAAGACGTCCAGGAAATCTATCTGGGGATCGAAGCATGACAGATTTGCTGACCGCCTCTTCGCTTGATGCCTTCTACGGAGATTTTCAGGCGCTCTTCGGCGTGGATTTTCGCATCAGCGAAGGCGAAAGCGTCGCGCTGATCGGCGCCAATGGCGCTGGGAAATCCACATTCCTCAAGGTGCTGACAGGGCTCCTACCTGTTCCGGGCCAATCCCTGAGTTTCGTCGGCACCGACCTGACACAACATCCCGCGCAAGAGATCGCCAAGCTTGGCATTGCCATGTCGCCCGAAGGCCGCAGGTTGTTCCCGTCGCTCAGCGTGCGTGAAAACCTGTTGCTGGGCGCCACCGTGGCCCGAGAAGGCCCGTGGAACTTGCAAGCGGTCGAAGACCTGTTCCCCATTCTGGCGGAAAAGGCCAACACGCCTTCGACACTTCTTTCGGGTGGCCAACAACAGATGGTCGCGATTGGCCGTGCGCTAATGGCGAACCCGAAAATCCTGTTGCTGGACGAGGTCAGCCTTGGTCTGGCCCCCGTCATCATCCGCGACATCTATAGCGCGCTGCCCCGCATCCGCGAAAACGGCACGTCGGTCATTCTCGTCGAACAGGACATCGGACAGGCCGTCGCCGTTTCAGACAGGCTTTATTGCCTGCAAGAGGGCCGGATCAGCCTTGAGGGCCCATCGGCCACGCTGGACCGCGCAGACATTTCCGCAGCCTACTTTGGCCGCAAGAAGGAGCACGCGTGATGGAGTGGATCAACGCTATCCTACAAGGCATTTTGCTTGGGGGGCTTTACGCGCTGTTCGCGGCGGGTCTGTCCCTGATGTTCGGCATCATGCGCTTTGTGAATCTGGCCCACGGTGATTTCATCATCGCAGCCGCCTTCCTGACACTGGTGTTCGTGGATCTGACCGGACTAAGCCCGCTTTGGGCCATTGTGCCGATTGTCCCTGCGATGATGGTTGCTGGATACATTGGTCAAAGAGTGGTCCTTAACCGACTGTCGGGAAAAGACCTTTTGCCATCCATCCTTGTGACATTCGGTCTGTCGGTGATCCTGCAGAACCTTATGCTGGAAACCTTCTCGGCCGATAGCCGCCGCGTCAGCGCAGGCGCGCTCGACACCGCTGCGATCCCGCTTGGCGGCGGTTTGGCAGTCGGGGTGATCCCGCTGTTGCTGTTCGTCTCGGCCATCGCGGTCATCGCCCTGTTAAACTGGATTTTTGCGCATACTGCTGTTGGTCGCCAGTTGCGGGCGACATCGGATGATCCCGAAACTGTCAGCTTGATGGGCATCAACAAAAAGCACCTGTTCGCCATTGCCATGGCGCTGGCTTCAGGCGTCGTTGCCTTGGCGGGTGTTTTACTGGCCGTCAAAACCAACTTCGATCCTGCTGCGGGCCCTGTCCGTCTGCTCTTTGCATTCGAGGCGGTGATCATCG
>CATNDK010000208.1 GCA_950096585.1 Thalassococcus halodurans
GTCAACGCGTTGCCGAAACAGGCGGCTGAGGCGATGGGCGCTGTCGACATTCTGGTGAGCAACGCGGGCATCACCCGCGACAACCTTTTCATGCGCATGTCCGAAGACGAATGGAACGCGGTGCTTGAGGTTAACCTGACCGCCACGTTCCGCCTGTGCAAAGGTGTCCTGCGCGGCATGATGAAGTCCCGCTGGGGCCGTATCGTGAATATCTCGTCCGTGGTTGGCGCAACTGGCAACCCAGGGCAGGGCAACTATGCGGCCGCGAAAGCCGGTATGGTCGGCATGTCCAAGTCGCTGGCCTTTGAAGTTGCATCGCGCGGTATCACTGTGAACTCTGTCGCACCCGGTTTCATCGAAACCGCGATGACTGACAAACTGAACGATGATCAGAAATCTGCCATCCTTCAGCAAATTCCGGCAGGCCGTATGGGCACGTCTGAAGAAATCGCCGCTGCTGTTCTGTATCTTGCAAGCCCCGAGGCCGGTTATGTGACCGGCTCGACCTTGCATGTGAACGGCGGGATGGCGATGTTGTAACAACGCTGGCCGCTTTGTCGGTCCCGCAATGTCGGGAAAGCGTTTGCCAAACTGAGCGCTTGTGCTATAGGCGCTCGCAGTTTCAAAGCCCGATGGGGGTGGGGGCTTCGGCCTTTGTCTTTTCGGGGGACAACCGCCCGCAAGGGTAAATCGCTCCAGCCCATATGGGCTTTGGGCAACATGGGCGACACGGCCCAAACGAAATGTGAGGAAAGAACATGAGCGATATCGCAGATCGCGTGCGTAAGATTGTGGTCGAACATCTCGGCGTTGAAGAAGAGAAAGTCGTCGAAGGCGCTTCCTTCATCGACGATCTGGGCGCAGACAGCCTTGACACTGTTGAGCTGGTAATGGCGTTCGAAGAAGAATTCGGCATCGAAATCCCCGACGACGCGGCTGAAACAATTCAGTCCTTCGGCGACGCGGTAAAGTTCATCAAAGAAGCGGCGTAAGCCTTTCTTTGATCCGAATAGAAACGGCGCTCTGGTTTCAGAGCGCCGTTTTTCTTTGTCTGATGGTTTTCTGTCAGGTCGTTGGTTCGCCGTCGGGCAGGGTATCGGCCTTAACAGCGCCCCGTTGGCCCAGAATGCGTTCTTCACCCACGGTGGTGTCCGGACGTGCCTGATGTTCCATCTCGGCGTTCAGTGTGGCCCCCAGAAGAACGATGTAGGCGGACATCCAAAGCCACGTCAGCAGCACAATCACGCCACCCAAAGCCCCGTAGGTTTCGTTGTAGGTGCCAAAGTTCTGCGCATAGACAGAAAAGGCGTTTGTGGCGATCATCCACAAAACCGTCGCTATCAGTGCGCCTGGTGACACCCAGCGCCACTTTGCACTGCGCCGCGACGGTGCATAGCGATAAAGAAACGAAAATCCCCCGACGATCAGAATAGTTACGATCAGCAAGCGGCCCAGCGTGACAGCCATTTCAACTTCTGGCGGGATCCAGAAGAACGTCAGAACGACGGGCAAAACGATCATCAGGCCAGTCGACACCAAAACGCCGAAAATCAGACCCAGCGCCATACCAACGGCTGTCAGGTTCAGAACCAGAAAGCCGCGCTTTTCCTTTTCGCCGTAGGCCACGTTCAGGCCCGACATCAGTGTTTTTACGCCCTTTACGGCGCCGTAGTACGCCAGAAGGAACGACACCAGCGCCGCCAGCCCTGTGCGCGTCGTATCGCCACCAGCCACGTCCAGCACCTGTTCCTGAAGGATGCCCGCCGCGTCGGGCGGCAATACCTCTGCCAGTTGGTCCAACTGGTTGGTCACATCGACAGGATCAAGGAAAAAGCCCGCAATGGACACCAAGGCGGTAAATGACGGGAAGATCGCAAGTAGCCCGAAAAAGGCAACGCCGGCGGATACAACCGACACATGGTCTTCGGTCACGCGCTGGAAAAGGCGTTTCACAATCTGAAACCATCCCTGTCGCGGGATGTGATGCGGTTTTCGTGCGTCGTGTCCGTTCACGGGCCTGCCTTGTACAATGATCTTTCTGATCAACGTATCACACGGCTGTGAGTTCCAGCGGAAGGAAAAACGCAAAGAAAAAGCCACCGGTCAGTATGCTGACCAGCGGCTTCTGGGGACTTCGCTGCTAAATCAGCCGTCGAAGTTGATTTCTTCCATGATCTTCAGGGCATCTGCACGCAGCGCAGCCAGATCCATCAGGTTCACTTGGTCTGTGGTGAAATCACCCCAGGACTGAACCAGTTCGGAACGATCTACACCGGCTTTGACCGGGAATTCATAGTTGGTTTCCGCGTAAACGTGCTGTGCTTCGTCAGATGCCAGGAATTCCATGAAGGTTTTTGCGTCTTCTGCGTGCGGAGCCGCTTTGGTCATTGCAACGCCGGATACGTTCATGTGTGTGCCGCCGTCAGCGAAGGACGGGTACACGACGTTGACCGAGTTTGCCCATGCTGTCTGCTCTTCGTCTGCCAACATTTTGCCCATGTAGTATGTGTTGCCGAGCGAGATATCGCATTCGCCCGCCCAGATCGCCTTAACCTGTGCGCGGTCGTTGCCTTGGGGCTTGCGTGCCAGATTGTTTTTCAGGCCCTGCGCCCATTCCTTGGCCGCGTCATAGCCGTGGTGATGGATCACAGCGGACAGCAGGGCAAGGTTGTAGGGGTGTGTGCCGGAACGGGTGCAGATTTTGCCTTCCCACTTGGGGTCCGCCAGATCTTCGTATGTTGTGATTTCAGCCGGATCGACGCGATCTTTGGATGCGTAAACGATACGGGCACGTGTTGTAACGCCGAACCACTGGTTGCCCGGATCACGGAACTCTGCCGGAATTGCTGCGGCCAGAACGTCGCTCTCAACCGCTTGTGTGACGCCGGCATCTACTGCTTGGCTGAGGCGGGAAATGTCGACGGTCATGATGATGTCGGCGGGGGAACGGTCACCCTCAGCCTGAAGGCGTTCGGTCAGACCCTTGTCGAGGTACACAACGTTGGTTTCGATGCCAGTCGCTGCGGTAAACGCATCTGTGATCGGCGCAATCAGTTCAGGCTGACGCTGAGAGTAGATGTTCACTTCCGCAGAGGCTGAGGTTGCAGCCATAACAAGGGCCAGAGCTGTCATCGAATTACGGGTCATTGGGTAACTCCAATTGGGTGTTAGATTACCTCGCCTAATGCCCGACTAAAAAACTCAGGTCAATACCCGAATAAATTAATCGGAAATATTTTGCCCAGCCTTATCCAGTGCTTTGGCTTCGTCCCAAAGGGCGTCCATTTCCTCTAGTGTACTGTCCGACGGATGCCGTCCGTCAGCGGCCAAAGATTTCTCTATGTACTTAAAGCGACGTGTGAATTTGGCATTCGCCGCCCGAAGTGCCTTTTCCGGATCGACGTCCAGATGGCGGCCCAGATTGGCCATGACAAACAACAGGTCGCCGAACTCTTCTTCCAGATGTTCAGGGTTTTTGGCTTGGGCCACTTCCTGCGCTTCTTCCACCAGCTTGTCCAAAACCATTGAGGTTTCCGGCCAGTCGAATCCTACGCGGGCCGCGCGTTTTTGCAGTTTCACCGCGCGCATCAGCGCCGGCAGGCCCATCGCGACACCGTCCAGAACGCCGCCTTCGGATTTCGCCGCCCGTTCGGCGGCTTTGACTGCTTCCCAGTCTTTCGTTTGCTGTTCAGCGGACTTCTGGTTGGATTCATCGCCAAACACATGGGGATGGCGCGACACCATTTTGTCCGAGATGGCATTCACAACGTCATTAAACGCGAAAAGCCCCATGTCCTGTGCGATCTGCGCGTGAAAGACCGACTGGAACAGTAGATCGCCCAACTCGTCCTTCAGCTCATCATAGGCCTTGCGTTCGATCGCGTCGGACACTTCGTGCGCTTCTTCAATTGTGTAGGGGGCGATGGTTTCAAAGCTTTGTTCCACATCCCACGGGCAGCCGGTTTCCGGATCACGTAATCTGCGCATGATCTCAAGCAGACGTTCCATGCCGGCATCATAGTTGTGAACCAAATTTTCGCTCATGGCGATTGCCCTTCCTTCATCGTCGTGACAAGCCTGAACCACGACCAAAGGAGTGTCCAGACATGGCCGTAGTGAATCGCATCGCCGCGTATCAGGAAGAGATGAAGGGATGGCGCAGGCATCTGCATCAGTACCCTGAGTTGGGGCTGGAATGTTATGACACAGCGGCATTTGTCGTTGAACGTCTTAAAGAATTCGGTGTCGACGAAATCCATACCGGCATCGCTGAAACAGGCGTTGTGGCGTTGATCCATGGACAGGAAAAAGGCGGTGTGACAGGGCTTCGCGCCGATATGGATGCCTTGCCGATGGAGGAAGAGACCGGCGCAGAATATGCGTCGAAAATTGCCGGTAAAATGCATTCCTGTGGGCACGACGGCCATACGACGATGCTTTTGGGAGCGGCCAAATACCTTGCCGAGACGCGCAAGTTTTCGGGCACGGTCGCGCTGATTTTCCAACCGGCAGAAGAAACCATCGGTGGCGGCGGCCTCATGGTCGACGAAGGCATGATGGAACGCTTCGGCATCGAAGAGGTCTATGCTCTTCACACAGACCCGAATGGCGAGGTCGGGACATTCAGCACCTGTCTGGGGCCGATCATGGCCGCTGTGGACGACTTTGACATCGTGTTGCGCGGGAAAGGCGGGCATGCGGCCCATCCTGATGAAAACATTGATCCAATTCCTGCGGCCCTGAGCATCGGCATGGCGCTGCAGACGATCAGTTCGCGTAATGCCGATCCTTTGGGGGCAATTGTTGTGTCGCTGACGCAGGTGCAGGCGGGCTCGGCCAAGAACGTAACGCCGGAAACGGTGCTGTTGGCGGGCACGGTCCGAACCTTTGATCCTGCTATTCGGGAAATGGCCGAAAAGCGTCTGCGTGAAATCGTTCAAGGGCAGGCGGCAAGTTATTGTTTAACGGCGGAAATCGATTATCAGAAGTCCTATCCGCCAACCATCAATCACGCGGCTCAAACAGAATTTGCCGTCGCTGTCGCGTCCGAGGTTTGCGGTTCCGAAAACATCATTGACGATATTAAGCCCTCTATGGGCGCAGAAGATTTTTCGTATATGCTGAATGCACGACCCGGGGCATATTTGCAGATCGGACAGGGGCTCGGTCCGTCGTTGCATCATCCGAAATTCGACTTCAACGACGAAATAGCGCCAATCGGGGCAAGCTTTTTTGCCCGCCTCATTGAAACACGCCAGCCGCTGAATAAGGACTGAATGAATGGCACTGGAAGACGCAAAAAACCAAATTGATCATGCGTTTACACGTGAAACTACACGTGGTCTGAGCTATGAGAACGCCTTTGCTGGCGCGCCATCTTTCCTACGTCGTCGCTATACCAAAGACCTGTCCGGCGTCGATCTGGCCGTTACGGGTATCCCGTTTGATCAGGCGGTGACAAACCGGCCTGGTTGCCGCTATGGACCACGCGCCATCCGCGAGGCGTCCAG
>CATNDK010000209.1 GCA_950096585.1 Thalassococcus halodurans
TAGCCAAGACCCCCCCGCATCAGCGCGTCCATCTTGTCGCGGATCGTCGGCACGGCGGCAAAGAACTCCTGCGCGTCTTCCACCGTCATATCCAGCACATCGGCAATGCTCTTGCCCTTGAACTTGATCTCCAGCGTTTCACGGTTGTAGCGCGCACCTTTGCAGGTTTCGCAGGTCACATAGACGTCCGGCAGGAAGTGCATTTCGATTTTGATGACGCCGTCACCCTGACAAGCCTCGCATCGTCCGCCTTTGACGTTGAACGAAAAACGGCCCGGTTTGTATCCGCGCGCCTTGGCTTCGGGCAAGCCCGCGAACCAGTCGCGGATCGGGCCGAATGCACCAGTATAAGTCGCGGGGTTCGACCTCGGGGTCCGGCCAATCGGACGCTGGTCAATATCGATGACCTTGTCCAACTGCTCCAACCCTTTGATCGTTTCACACGGGCTGGGTGTTTGCTTGGCCCCGTTCAGGCGCATGGATGCGGTTTTGAACAGTGTCTCGATCGTTAGCGTGGATTTACCACTGCCTGAAACACCCGTGATGCAAACGAATTTGCCCAATGGGAAATCGACGCTCACGTCTTTCAGGTTGTTGCCTGTCGCTTTGACAACGCGCACAGCCTTACCGTTTCCTGCTCGCCGCTCTGCAGGTACAGAAATCTCGCGCGTGCCTGACAGATACTGGCCGGTGACCGAGTTCTCATCATCCGCGACCTGTTTCGGAGTGCCATGGCTGACGACCTGACCGCCGTGGATACCGGCGCCCGGACCGATGTCGAAGACATAATCCGCCTCGCGAATGGCGTCTTCGTCATGTTCCACCACGATCACCGTGTTCCCCTGATCCCGCAGGTTTTTCAGCGTCGTCAGAAGGCGGTCGTTGTCGCGTTGGTGCAGACCAATTGACGGCTCGTCCAGAACATACAGAACACCAGTCAGACCCGAACCGATCTGGCTGGCCAGACGGATACGCTGGCTTTCGCCGCCCGATAGCGTGCCTGCGTTCCGCGACAGCGTCAGATACTCAAGACCCACGTTGTTCAGAAACCCGAGGCGTTCGCGAATTTCCTTCAGTATCGCGCGGGCGATTTCGTTTTTCTGTTTGCTCAAGGCATCCGGCACGCTTTGTGTCCATGCGTAGGCATCCTTGATCGACATCTCGACAACCTGCCCCACGTGCAGACCACCGATTTTGACGGCTAGCGCCTCTTCGCGCAGACGGTATCCTCCGCAGGTTCCGCACGCACGGTTGTTCTGGAAGCGTTCGAATTCTTCGCGCACCCAGCTTGAGTCCGTCTCACGATAGCGGCGTTCCATATTGCGGATGACGCCTTCGAACACGCGCGTCACGTTGTAGACGCGACCGCCTTCATCATAGCGGAAGGCGATTTCTTCATCGCCCGAGCCGAACAGAAATACCTGCTGCACATGCTTGGGCAGATCTTTCCACTTGGTGGAAGTTTTAAATCCGTAGTGCTTGGCAAGACTTTGGATTGTTTGCGTGAAATACGGCGACTTACCCTTGCGCCACGGCGCAATAGCCCCGTCACCGATCGTCAGGTTTTGATCCGGAACAACCAGACGTTCGTCAAAGAAGAGCTCGACGCCCAAGCCGTCACATTCAGGACAGGCCCCGAACGGTGCGTTGAACGAAAACAGGCGCGGTTCGATTTCAGGAATTGTGAAACCCGACACCGGACAGGCAAAGTTTTCCGAGAAGGTGATCCGCTCTGGATCGCCCTCTTTCGGTGCAGTTTCCAGAATGGCGATGCCGTCGGCCAGATCCAGCGCGGTACGGAAAGAGTCCGCCAAACGCGTTTCCATACCTTCACGCACGACGATCCGGTCGACCACAACATCAATGTCATGACGGAATTTCTTATCCAGCGTCGGCGGCTCGTCGAGTTCATAGAACTCACCATCCACTTTAACGCGCTGGAAACCCTGCTTGCGCAGTTCAAGAAACTCTTTCTTGTACTCGCCCTTCCGGTCGCGAACGATAGGCGCCAGAAGGTAGCCACGTGTTCCTTCTTCCATGTCCATGACACGGTCGACCATGTCCTGAACCTGCTGCGCCTCGATCGGTTCTCCGGTCGCAGGGCTATAGGGCGTCCCTGCCCGCGCGAACAGCAGACGCATGTAGTCGTAGATTTCGGTAACGGTACCCACGGTCGAACGCGGGTTTTTCGACGTCGTTTTTTGTTCAATGGAAATCGCAGGGCTGAGGCCCGAGATGTGATCCACATCGGGCTTTTCCATCATATCAAGGAACTGCCGCGCATAGGCAGACAGACTTTCGACGTAACGGCGCTGACCTTCGGCATAGATCGTGTCGAACGCCAAAGACGATTTCCCCGATCCGGAAAGGCCGGTGATCACGACCAACTGGTCGCGCGGAATATCCACATCAATCCCTTTGAGATTGTGCTCTCGCGCGCCGCGAACTTCGATAAACTTCTGCTCAGCCATGATCACCCCATTAACGGATGGTTTACACATAGTCGCGCCCACGCCATTCGCCAACAACAAAATGAGAACATAGTGCGAACATGCGTATGCAGCCGCCTATGTCGCACAAAAAAAGGCGCAGGCCAGTTCGTCCGCGCCTTTCAGGAGGAAGTCTGTCGGCTGTCAGCGGTACAAAAGCGACGTGCCGTTGGCGAACAGATGCACCTTCGCGGGGTCCGCTGTCAGGCGTACATCTGTGCCGCGCAGGCCTGAATGAATGCCCTGCAGTTTGCCGATGACAGGATTGCCGTTCACCTCTTGGAAATAGAGCAAAGTGACCTCGCCCAACGCTTCGGTGATCTGGACTGTGCCGTGGAAAATGAAGTCATCGGTCGCCGAGACAAAATCCTCGGGACGGACACCCACATTAACCTGCATCCCCAAATCATCCGCATTCGTCGGAACGTTGGAGATCGCAACGCCACCATCTGCCAGCTTCACCTTGGTCTGCTCACCGGTTTCAATGACCTCACCCGGAAGCAGGTTCATTGCGGGCGAGCCGATGAATTGCGCAACGAATTCGCTGTTGGGCGTCTCATATAGCTCCAGCGGAGTGCCAACCTGCGCAATGCCCTTGTTCGCCAGAACCACAATACGCGACGCCAAAGTCATCGCTTCGACCTGATCATGGGTGACATAGATCATCGTCGATTCAGGCATCTTCTCTTTCAACTGCGCGATCTCGATCCGTGTTGCCACACGCAGCGCGGCATCAAGGTTCGAAAGGGGTTCGTCAAACAGATAAACCTTGGGATCGCGCACGATAGACCGACCAATCGCAACCCGCTGGCGTTGACCGCCGGACAAAGCTTTAGGCAGACGATCAAGGTATTGATCAAGCTGCAGCATCTTGGCTGCGCGCTCGACCGCCTCATCAATCTCGGCCTGTGGTTTCTTGGCGATCTTCAGCGCGAAGGACATGTTTTCGCGCACGGTCATATGCGGATAAAGCGCGTATGACTGAAACACCATGGCGATCCCGCGCTGTGCGGGTGGCACGTCGTTGACCACCTGCCCGTCGATCTCCAACGTGCCGCCGCTGATCTTTTCCAGCCCCGCGATCATCCGCAAAAGCGTGGACTTACCACAGCCGGATGGCCCAACAAAAACGATCAGTTCGCCCTGCTGGATATCCAGATCAATGTCCTTAAGCACCTCGACGGAACCGCCATATGTCTTGGACACATCCGTCAGTTTCAGGTTCGCCATATCCTTCCCCCCTTAGGATGCGATTTTGATCATCAAGGCCGGCTGCCACGGGCCCAGATGCAATTTGCCATCTGGCGCCGCGCCGGTGCTGCCCAGTTCAACTCCGATCTGGTGCCAATTGCCGTCTGGCATGTCGACAACGCCCGGCTCTCCGCTCAGGTTAAAGGCGCAAAAGATGTCCTCCTGACCATAAGACCGCAGGAATGTAAGAACGTCACCGGTGACCGTGACGTCCGTCTGCGTACCTTTCAGGATCGCTTTGTGGGCATGGCGGAAGGCGATGGCCTTACGGTAATGATGAAGGATCGTCGCAGGATCCTGTTCAAGATCAGCCACCGTCCGGTGCAGGTGATCATTGCTGACCGGCAACCACGGGCGACCCGTCGAAAAGCCGCCGTTCTGATTGGACTGTTCCCAAACCATTGGCGTCCGGCAACCATCACGGCCCTTGAACGCGGGCCAGAAACGGATGCCATAGGGATCTTGCAGGTCCTCGAACGCCACCTCGGCTTCGGGAAGCGCCAATTCTTCCCCCTGATAAATGCAGGTAGAGCCACGCAAACACTGCATCAGTGTTGCAAAGCAACGCGCCGCCGCATCGGACAGCCCCCACCGGCTGACATGACGCGGAACGTCATGGTTGGAGAACGCCCAACACGCCCAGCCATCGGCAGCAACCTGATCAATCTGAGAAAACACATCCGCGATATATGCGGCCGTTGGCTGTTTTGATGACAATAGCTCGAACGCATAGCTCATGTGCATCAGATCATCGCCACTGGTGTATTCGCCAAGGATTTCCAAACCACGGAGATCATCGCCGATTTCACCCACCGCCGCGGCATTGTATTGCGACATCAAGGCGCGAAGTTTCCGCAAGAAATCAAGGTTCTCTGGGCGATTCTTATCATAAAGATGAATCTGCCATGTATAGGGGTTCACCTCGGGTGCGATGATCGGGCTACGCTTTTCCTTGGGCAGCGGAGGGTTGTCCCGAAGTTCTTTGTCGTGGACGTAGAAATTGATCGTATCAAGACGGAAGCCATCCACACCACGATCCAGCCAGAACTGCGCGACGTTCAACAGCGCCTCTTGAACCTGTGGTTCATGGAAGTTCAGATCAGGTTGTTCGGTCAGGAAGTTGTGCAGATAGTACTGGCAGCGACCTGTATCCCACTCCCATGCGGATCCGCCAAAAATCGACAGCCAGTTCGTGGGCGGCGTGCCGTCTTCTTTTGCATCTGCCCAGACGTACCAGTTGGATTTGTCGTTGTTTTTCGACTGACGGCTTTCCTTGAACCATGCGTGCTGGTCCGACGTGTGCGACAGAACCAGATCGATCATAACCTTCAGACCCAGCCGATGGGCTGTCGACACCAGCACATCGAAGTCTGCAAGCGACCCGAACATCGGATCGACATCGCAGTAATCGGACACGTCGTATCCGAAATCTTTCATCGGCGATGTGAAGAACGGCGAAATCCAGATCGCGTCCACACCAAGTGACGCAATATGCGGCAAACGCTGGGAAATTCCCAACAAATCGCCGATCCCGTCACCGTTGGAATCCTGAAAGCTGCGCGGATAGATCTGGTAGATTGCCGCACCCTTCCACCAGGGCCGCTCGGTTGCCGGGGCGGCAACAGCCTCGAATGCGTCGGCGCGGTTCATTCTGCAACCTCCGAGACGCGGCATACGGCCCAGCCGAAGGCGGGCAGCGTCAGCGCGACGCTCCCCGGGGCGGAAACCTTCGCCGGGCATGTGCCGGCCAGTTCGTCGAAGCT
>CATNDK010000210.1 GCA_950096585.1 Thalassococcus halodurans
GGGGTGCGTGATAGCGGCGGTAACAGCCGGATTGCTCAATAAACGTTGCCTCGCCAGATTTCAGTGCCTCACCATTCCATGTCAGGTGCGGGGCCGAGGCATCTTCGCCCGAGGGCAGCAAGGGGACGATGGCGGGGTAGTCGCCCCAACTATCCGCTTCACCCTGCACAGAGGTTTTGAACAATTCACCGACCAGATCATGTTTGCGCATGCCTGGCTCTGCCAATTCGATGGCCCGTTCGATCACCAGTTCCGAAATGCGAGCAGCGCGGCGCATAAAGCCGATTTCGGCATCCGATTTGATCAGGCGTTGCCAGTTCACAAGGGTTGATGCGTCGATGAAGGTCGCTTCGGGAAGAGTATCGGCCAACACGGCAAAGGCCTTGGCAGTAAAGAAATACGTCTCCATCTCGATACCAATGCGCTTGTCGCCAAAGCCCATGATGCGCAAATGGCTGGCAAGGTCTTCCATCGGATGGATGTCGGTGGCCTGAATATAGCGGTCGGCGTAGTAGATGATTTGTTCGTCTTCCATCCAGACAGTGCGTCTCGCGCCATTCGCATCCTGCATCCGGCCCCACCAAATTGGCGGTCCATCATGTGTCAGGATTACGCCCTGATGGACGTAAAACGACCAACCGTCATAGCCGGTCAGCCAATTCTGGTTTGACGGGTTGGTGACAAAAAGAACTTCGATTCCAGCCTCGACCATCGCTTTGCGGGTCAGGGCGATGCGTCGATCGTATTCGGCTTGTTCGAAGGGGGCGTTCTGGATGGGCATGGATGGGTCTTTCCTTGCGGTGTCAGGCAGGCGCCGTCGCGCTGTGCAATCGAAACTCTGCCAATGGATAAAAATCAAGTTCCTTTTCAAAGAGTTCGCAGCTTTCGACCTGTATTTGCGCCGTTGCGTAATTTTCCACGGCGCATTTGCATGCTGGACAAGTGCCTAAAATCGCGGCAAAAGTAGAAGAAATATGAATGATCATTCATAAACGGTGAGCAATGATAAAAAGCCAGATTTCTCCGCGTTCAGAAGACTTTGCGCAGAATCGCGCGGCCATGCAGGCGCAGATGGATGTGGTGCAGCAAGCAGCGGAACACGCGCTGCGCGGTGGCGTTGCA
Source organism: Thalassococcus halodurans (assembly GCA_950096585.1). Taxonomy (GTDB): domain Bacteria; phylum Pseudomonadota; class Alphaproteobacteria; order Rhodobacterales; family Rhodobacteraceae; genus Thalassococcus; species Thalassococcus halodurans_A. The sequence continues at coordinate 1,123 of CATNDK010000210.1, forward strand.
CAGTCTCGTGAACGGCATCTTGCTCGGGGTAAGATGCTTCCTCGGGATCGCGTTCAGGCGCTTCTCGATCCAGGATCGCCGTTTCTCGAAGTGGGGTTGTTCGCCGCCCATGCGCTTTACGGCGGTGATGTGCCTGCCGGTGGCGCGATTGCTGGTGTGGGGCGTGTCGCGGGTCGTGATGTGATGGTTCTGGCCAATGATGCGACGGTCAAGGGCGGCACCTATTATCCGTTGACCGTGAAGAAACACCTGCGCGCGCAGGAAATCGCGGTTGAGAACCATCTGCCCTGCATCTATCTGGTGGATTCCGGTGGCGCGAACCTTCCCAATCAGGATGAGGTCTTTCCGGATCGCGACCATTTTGGCCGCATCTTCTTTAACCAGGCGAACATGAGTGCGCGCGGCATCCCGCAAATCGCTGTGGTGATGGGCTCTTGCACGGCAGGTGGTGCTTATGTGCCTGCAATGAGCGACGAGACGATCATTGTGCGCGGGCAAGGGACGATCTTCCTTGCCGGTCCGCCACTTGTCAAAGCTGCCACAGGCGAAACGGTCACCGCAGAAGAACTGGGCGGCGGCGAATTGCATGCGCGCACCTCAGGTGTCGCCGACCATCTGGCCGAAAACGATGCCCATGCCCTTCAAATCGCGCGGCGCATCGTGTCGAATCTGGGTGCCCAGCCCAAGGCCACGATCACCCGCACCACGCCCGAAGCACCGTTGTATGATCCGGCCGAGATCATGGGCATCGTGCCTGCCGATCCAAAGAAACCCTATGACATCCGCGAAATCATCGCGCGAACCGTGGATGGATCGCGCTTTGATGAATTCAAATCGCAGTTCGGCGAAACGCTGGTTTGCGGCTTTGCGCATGTGCATGGCATCCCCGTGGGGATCATCGCCAACAATGGTGTTCTCTTTTCGGAAAGCGCCGTCAAAGGGGCGCATTTTGTTGAATTGTGCAGTCAGCGCGGTATCCCTTTGGTATTCCTTCAGAATATTACCGGTTTCATGGTGGGCAAAGCAGCGGAAGCTGGCGGTATCGCGCGTCATGGCGCGAAACTTGTGACTGCTGTGTCCACAACATCTGTCCCCAAGATCACGATGCTTGTCGGCGGTTCCTACGGCGCGGGCAACTACGGCATGGCGGGGCGGGCCTATTCGCCGCGGTTCCTGTGGACATGGCCCAACAGCCGGATTTCGGTGATGGGGGGCGAACAGGCCGCCAAGACCTTGGCGCAGGTCAAACGGTCCGCGATGGAAAAACGCGGTGAGGTCTGGAGCGACGAGGACGAAGCCGCCTTCCGCAAACCCACGGAAGAGATGTTCGAAGAACAAAGTCACCCGCTCTATGCCTCGGCGCGTCTATGGGATGACGGCATTATCGACCCCACCAAAACCCGCGATGTCCTTGGGTTGTCGCTATCCACAACGCTGAACGCGCCGATCGAAGAGACGCGCTTTGGCCTGTTCCGGATGTGATGGGGGTGAGCATGATCAAGAAAATCCTGATTGCAAACCGAGGCGAGATTGCCTGCCGCGTCATCCGCACCGCGCGTGAACTGGGCATCGAAACGGTTGCTGTTTTTTCCGATGCAGACCGCAACGCGATGCATGTGGAACTGGCTGATCAAGCGGTACACATCGGTGCCGCGCCTGTTGGCGAAAGCTACCTTCTTGGTGACCGGATCATCGACGCAGCAAAGCGCACTGGCGCAGATGCGATCCACCCGGGTTATGGCTTTCTGTCTGAAAACCCCGACTTTGTTGACGCCGTCGCAAAAGCGGGACTGATCTTTATCGGCCCGTCCGCCGACGCGATCCGCGCAATGGGTTTAAAAGACAAGGCCAAGGCTATGATGGAAAAGGCAGGTGTGCCTGTCGTTCCCGGCTATCACGGTGACGAACAGGATGCCGATTTTCTGGCAAAACAAGCTGATAAGATCGGCTATCCGGTCCTGATCAAAGCGCGCGCAGGTGGCGGTGGCAAGGGAATGCGTCTGGTCGAAAAGCCGGATGATTTTGCAGATGCCTTGGCCTCGGCTCAGCGTGAGGCTCAGTCCAGTTTCGGTGATCCCGCCTGCTTGATCGAAAAGTTCATCCAGAACCCGCGTCACATCGAAATGCAGGTGATGGGCGATGCGCATGGCAACGTCATTCATCTGTTCGAGCGCGATTGTTCCATGCAGCGCCGCCATCAAAAGGTGATCGAAGAGGCCCCCGCGCCAGACATGCCCGATGACGTCCGTCAGGCCATGGGCGCCGCGGCGGTCGCAGCTGCCAAGGCCGTGAATTATCAGGGCGCAGGTACGGTTGAATTCATCGTTGACGGCTCTGGTCCGCTGCGGCCCGATGGCTTCTGGTTCATGGAAATGAACACACGCCTTCAGGTCGAACATCCGGTGACCGAGGAAATCACAGGCTTTGATCTGGTGGCGATGCAGATTGCCGTTGCCGAAGGGGAGACCCTGCCTGTGACGCAAGATCAGATCACCGCGACAGGCCACGCGTTCGAAGTCCGCCTTTATGCCGAAGACCCGTCAAATGGTTTCCTACCAGCAACGGGCACGCTGGACATTCTCGATTTTCCTACTGCCGACAACGGTGTGCGGGTCGATACGGCTGTGCGGCAGGGCGATGTGATTTCGCCCCATTACGATCCGATGATTGCCAAGCTGATCGTAACAGGCCCGAACCGCAACGCGGCATTGCTGAAGATGTCGAAGGCTTTGGAGGAACTGGTCGTCCACGGCTGCGTGACAAACCGCGCGTTTCTGTCGGCCTTGGTCATTGATGCGGATTTCGCCGCGGGTCGCGTTGATACGGGGCTGATTGACCGCAAAGGCGCTGACCTGACAGTGCGACCAGATCCGACAGCGCATACTCTGGCGCTGGCCGCGCTTGCCGCGGTGCGACCTGCTGATGCGGAAGATCCCTTTGCTAACTTCCGTCTATGGGGTGCTGCGCGTCAGGCCGTGACGTTTGAAGGTGATCCGAACATTTCGATCTTTGTCGAAACCACTGCCTCAGAAACTAAGGTGACCACGCCTCTGGGTGATGTGACGTTTTCAGCCGTTTTGCAAAACGGGCCAGAGCTTTGGGTCGAGGAAAACGCCGTGAAATCGCGGGCCATCGTCCACAAAACCGGCCATGGTGTGCTTGTCCAAACCGCAGGGCACGACCGTTTCTTCAAGTTCTTCGATCCGTCCGCATCCGCGTCTTCTGGCAAGGCGGGGGCTTTGACAGCGCCGATGCCCGGCAATGTGATCGCAGTTGTTGCCAAAGCGGGCGACAGCGTGTCGGAAGGCGACCGGTTGCTGGTTATGGAAGCCATGAAAATGGAACACGCCATCACCGCAGCCCAAGACGGCGTTATCGCCGAAATGTTGGTGTCGCAAGGCGATCAGGTCGAACAAGGCGCGCTATTGGTGCGTATGCAGGAGGACGAATAAGCCATGTCTGATTTCGTCACCCTGTTCGAAATGGCCCCGCGCGATGGCCTGCAAAACGAAAAGGCCATGATCGCGACGGCGGACAAGATCAAACTGGTCGATCTGCTGTCCCAAGTCGGATTTCGCAAGATTGAAACAGCCAGCTTTGTGTCCCCGAAATGGGTGCCGCAGATGGCTGACAGCGCGGAAGTCATGGCTGGAATCACGCGGGTTGACGGGGTGCGTTACACGGCTCTCACACCCAATATGAAGGGGTTGGAAGCTGCCATCGCAGCCAAGGCCGACGAAGTCGCGATCTTCGGCTCTGCCTCGGAAGGGTTCAGCCAGAAAAACATCAATTGCTCAATCGCGGAAAGCCTTGAACGGTTTGCGCCTGTGGTCGAGGCCGCCAAAGCCGCCGGTATTCCGGTACGCGGTTACGTGTCCTGCGTGACGGATTGCCCCTACGACGGGCGCACGCCACCTGAGCAGGTTGCGCGGGTCGCGGCTGAATTGATTGACTTGGGCTGCTACGAGGTCTCGCTTGGCGACACGATCGGGCAGGGTACGCCCGAGACCGTCGATGCAATGTTGCGGGCGGTCACGGAACGGGTGCAGGCCGACAAACTGGCTGGCCATTTCCACGACACAGGTGGCCGTGCTGTGGAGAATATTCGCGTCAGTCTTGGCCACGGCATCCGCGTGTTCGATGCCGCTGTCGGAGGTTTGGGCGGCTGTCCCTATGCGCCGGGTGCTAAAGGCAACGTCGCGACTGAGGCGGTGCACGATATGCTGGTGGCAGAAGGCTTCGACACCGGCCTGGAGCGTGATGCGATGATGGTTGCCGCCGAATTCGCACGTAGCCTGCGGGGGGACGCAGTATGAAGCAATTCAACACGTTGAAGGTCGAACTGGGGGCGGATGGTGTCGCC
>CATNDK010000211.1 GCA_950096585.1 Thalassococcus halodurans
GACCACAACATCGACAGCACCGATCATCGCGGTGATCTTTGGCCAATCCGGTCTGCGCCTTGGCGCGACTTTGGACGGCACCAAATACACGCGGATCATTCCCTAAGCCATCACGGCAGAATTCTGAAAAGGGGTCGAGCGTTCTCGGCCCCTTTTTCATGTGCGCACAACAAAAAAGGGCCGGAAAACTCCGGCCCTTTTCTAACCATGTCTAAAAGATCAGCTGCGCGCTTCGCGGATCAGCTTCAGGATATCCTGAGCAGCCTCGGGGATGTTGGTGCCCGGACCAAAGATCGCTTTCACGCCTGCCTTTTTCAGGAAGTCATAGTCCTGCTGCGGGATAACACCGCCACAGATCACCAGAATATCCTCGGCACCGGCCTCTTTCAGGGCCTGAACCAACTGCGGCGCCAGCGTTTTGTGGCCAGCGGCCTGACTGGAGATACCGATGACGTGCACGTCGTTGTCGACGGCGTCTTGCGCGGCTTCTTCCGGCGTCTGGAACAGCGGGCCTACGTCGACGTCAAAGCCGATGTCGGCAAAGGCCGTTGCGATGACCTTGGCACCACGGTCGTGACCGTCCTGCCCCATCTTGACCACCAGCATACGTGGGCGACGGCCTTCTTGTTCAGCGAACTCTTCTACCGACCGCTGGATCGCGGCAAAGCCTTCGTCGCCTTCATAGGCCGCGCCATAGACGCCTGCCAATGTCTTCACCTCGGCGCGGTGACGTCCGAATACTTTTTCCATAGCCATCGAAATCTCTCCTACCGAGGCACGGGCGCGTGCTGCCTCAACTGCCGCTTCAAGAAGGTTGCCACCTTCGGCGGAACGACGTTCCAGTTCGGCCAGTGCCGCTTCGCAAGCCGCCGCATCGCGGGTCGCGCGGATGTTGTTCAGACGCGCAACCTGAGCTTCGCGCACCTTGTCGTTGTCGATATCAAGGATGTCGAGGTCGTCTTCTTTCTCAAGACGATACTTGTTCACGCCGACGATCACGTCTTCGCCACGGTCAATTAGCGCCTGACGGGTCGCTGCTGCCTCTTCGATACGCAGTTTGGGCATACCCGAGGCCACGGCCTTGGTCATACCGCCCATTTCATCGACTTCTTCAATCAGCTTCCACGCGGCTTCGGCCAGATCGTGGGTCAGCTTTTCGACGTAGTAGGAACCAGCCAGCGGATCGACGACCTTGGTCACGCCGGTTTCTTCCTGAAGAACCAGCTGCGTGTTTCGTGCAATGCGCGCACTGAAGTCTGTGGGCAAAGCAATCGCTTTTTGCACCGCGGTGGTGTGCAGCGACTGCGTGCCGCCCAGAACCGCGCTCATCGCTTCGTAAGCCGTCCGGATCACGTTGTTGTAGGGATCCTGTTCCGCCAGGGACACGCCAGACGTCTGGCAGTGGGTCCGAAGCATTTTGGAACGTTCGCTCTTGGCACCCAGATCGGTCATGATGCGGTGCCACAGCATACGTGCGGCACGCAGCTTGGCGATCTCCATGAAGAAGTTCTTGCCGATGGCAAAGAAGAACGACAGGCGGCCTGCGAATTTGTCCACGTCCATGCCACGGGCCATCGCCGTGCTGACGTATTCCTTACCGTCCGCCAGCGTGTAGGCCAGTTCCTGAACCAGGTTCGCGCCAGCCTCTTGCATGTGGTAGCCCGAAATCGAGATCGAGTTGAACTTGGGCATCTCGTTGGAGGTGTATTCGATGATATCCGCGATGATCCGCATCGACGGTTCCGGCGGATAGACATAGGTGTTGCGCACCATGAATTCCTTCAGAATGTCGTTCTGGATCGTGCCGGACAGCACCGAGCGGTCATGCCCCTGCTCTTCCCCTGCCACGATAAAGTTCGCAAGGATCGGAATAACCGCGCCGTTCATCGTCATCGAGACGGAAACCTTGTCCAGCGGGATGCCGTCGAACAGGATTTTCATGTCTTCAATGCTGTCGATGGCCACACCGGCCTTACCAACGTCGCCCACGACGCGTGGGTGGTCACTGTCGTATCCACGGTGCGTGGCAAGGTCGAAGGCAACCGACACACCCTGCTGACCGGCCGCAAGGTTGCGGCGATAGAAGGCGTTGGATTCCTCGGCGGTCGAGAAACCTGCGTACTGGCGGATCGTCCACGGACGACCTGCATACATTGTCGCTTTAACACCGCGTGTGAACGGGCCGATGCCCGGCAGGCTACCCATGTGCGGCAGGTCTTTCACATCGTCTTCGGTGTACAGCGGCTGAACCGGAATGCCTTCCAGCGTGTTCCATGTCAGGTCATCCAGGGGCCGGCCACGCAGTTCCTTTTCGGCAAGCGCCTTCCAGTCGTCTTTGTTGGCTGTCATGTCAGTGTCCTTCCGTAGTGCAAGCCGTCCCCGAATGCGCAAATTGCGCGACCAAAGCGGGGTGGCATGGCGAATGGGAATGCGCGGCACGGGCCTGGCCTGTCCGGCATTGAATTTTTTCTCGGCCCGAGGGGGCGAAGCTATTCGTTTTCAACGCAGTCGCGCCTATATTGATAGGCATGAGACGGATACTTGCCTCTGCCCTTGCGGCGTTGATGTTGTCTGGTCCCGCAGCGCAAGCCGCTGACGGAGCCGCAGGTGTGCCCATTCTAGAAGCGGGCAACCATGAATTGTCTGAATTTCTCTGGCTGAAACGGCCCATCGTCGTCTTTGCCGACAGCCCCGCCGATCCACGGTATGTGGAGCAGATCAACCTGTTGACCGAACGACTGGATGTTCTGGAAGAGCGCGACGTGGTCATTCTGACCGACACCGATCCAGCGGCCCAATCAACTATCCGCACCGAACTGCGCCCGCGCGGCTTTATGTTTGTCCTGATCGCAAAAGACGGCACCAAGGTGCTGCGCAAGCCGTTCCCTTGGGACGTGCGCGAAATCACACGATCCATCGACAAACTGCCATTGCGCCAGCAGGAAATCCGCGACCAGCGCAACGCGTTGCCATAAGCCACGGCAAACCCCGACAGGCCCGCGTTCATGCCGAACGTGGGGTGAGGTGTGGGGGCGTTCATCACGCCCCCTGCTATCGGGAATTGCCGGATCATCGGCTTATTCGAACTCCATGATCACGTCGTCGACGGCAAGGTTGTCACCGGCGGCTGCGTTGATCTTGGACACCACGCCCTTACGCTCGGCGCGCAGGATGTTTTCCATTTTCATCGCCTCGACGGTGCAAAGCGCCTGACCTTCTTGAACCTCTTGGCCAACCTCGACGTCGACTTTGACGATCAGACCCGGCATCGGGCAAAGCAGCATCTTGGATGTGTCCGGCGGCATCTTCTCAGGCATCAGGCGCGCAAGTTCAGCCTGACGCGGGGTGCGCACGTGAACTTTCAGATCAGCACCACGGGACCGGATACGGAACCCGCCGGAGATTTTGCCAACCTTCAGAACCAGCGGCGAACCATCGACATCCATGGTGGCCAACTGGTCACCCGGGGTCCAATCACCAGATACGCGCAGCTCTGCACCATCTTCGAAACGCACGGTCGAACCGTCACGATCCGCAGCAATTGTCACGTCATAGCTTTGACCCTGCAGGGCAACGTTCCAGCTTTCGCCAACGTGGCGTTCGTGGTTGTCCAGACGGCCAGAGATGCGGGCGCGACGGATTTCCGCGACACGGTTCATCGCTGCGGTTGCCGCTGCGATCCGGCGTAGATCGGCATCGCCCAGTTCAACGCCTTCGAAACCCTCAGGATATTCCTCGGCGATAAAGGCCGTGGTCATGTTGCCAGAGGTAAAGCGTTCGTGGTCCATAACCGCCGACAGGAACGGCAGGTTGTGGCCAATGCCTTCGACCTCAAAGCTGTCCAGCGCGTTGCGCATCACTTCGATGGCTTCGGCACGGGTCGGGGCCCATGTGCACAGCTTGGCGATCATCGGGTCGTAGTACATCGAAATCTCGCCGCCCTCGTAGACGCCGGTATCGTTACGCACGATGCCAGCACCAAGTTCGCCTTCTGCCGGCGGACGGTAGCGTGTCAGACGGCCGATCGACGGCAGGAAGTTGCGGTACGGGTCTTCGGCATACAGACGGTTTTCAATCGCCCAGCCGTTGATCTTCACGTCATCCTGCGTGATCGACAGCGGCTCGCCATTGGCGACGCGGATCATCTGTTCAACCAGATCGACGCCGGTGATCAGTTCGGTCACAGGGTGTTCCACCTGAAGACGCGTGTTCATCTCGAGGAAGTAGAAGTTCCGGTCACCGTCGACGATGAATTCCACTGTACCCGCGCTGGTGTAGCCCACTGCCTGCGCCAGAGCGACAGACTGTTCGCCCATCGCCTTACGTGTAGCTTCATCAAGGAACGGCGACGGCGCTTCTTCGACAACCTTCTGGTTCCGGCGCTGGATCGAACATTCACGTTCGTTCAGGTAAACACAGTTGCCATGGGCATCGGCCAGAACCTGAATTTCGATGTGGCGCGGCTGGGTGACGAATTTCTCGATAAAGATACGGTCATCGCCAAACGAAGACGCCGCTTCGTTTTTGGACGACTGGAAGCCTTCACGCGCCTCTTCGTCGTTCCATGCGATCCGCATTCCCTTACCACCGCCACCGGCAGAGGCCTTGATCATCACCGGATAGCCGATCTCGTTCGAGATTTTGACGGCTTCGTCGGCGTCCTCGATCAGGCCCATGTAACCGGGAACGGTGCTTACGCCTGCTTCCTGCGCGATTTTCTTGGACGTGATCTTATCGCCCATCGCCTCGATCGCTTTGACCGGCGGGCCTACGAATGCCACGCCTTCGGCTTCCAGCGCCTGTGCGAACTTGGGGTTTTCCGAGAGGAAACCATAACCCGGATGGATAGCATCAGAATTCGTCTGTTTTGCAGCACCAATAATCTTATCGAAATCCAGATAACTTTCAGAAGGATTGGCAGGGCCAATCAAAATCGCCTCATCTGCCATCAATACGTGGGGAGATTCTGAATCAACATCAGAATATACTGCAACTGTAGAGATCTGCATTTCTTTGCAAGCTTTGATAATTCGACAAGCTATTTCTCCTCGGTTAGCAACCAATATCTTTTTAATCATCACGACACCAATCTGGCTTCCGCTTTTCTAAAAATGATCTGATACCTTCCTTAGATTCAGAACCTTCCCTTATCTGAGATATGAAATCTGCCAATGCCAAATCCCTTTCTTGAATTTTCCTAGATAAAATATCTCCGTCCAATAATCTCTTGATGTGTGTCTGGGCTTGGGGACCTCCCTGCTCAATATCTGATATTAATGTTTGAAGAGCGCCGTTTTCATTCCTCTTTTCAACACCATATAGAAATCCTATAGAAAGTGCCTGAGATGTTCCAAATATCTCTCCAGTTATGAATAATTCTCTCATCTTTCCTAGACTTAATTTTCGAGCAACATATGGAGATATAACTGCTGGAACCATACCTATCTTGACCTCGGGGAAACCAAATTTTGCCCCTT
>CATNDK010000212.1 GCA_950096585.1 Thalassococcus halodurans
CCCTGCCATTTCTGGTCAGACTGAAAATCGGCGCGGCTGGATTTGCATTCAATCACCCAGATTTCGGATTTGGGGCCCAGCGCCATGACGTCGACGCGGCGCCCGCGTTCCGGCACGAATTCCTCGACTACCGAAAACCCATGCCCCTGCGCCAGATGGCGGCATACGCCACGGGCCAATAACTGGCCGGGCATGAGGTTTATGACGGGGTTTTCCTGCATACGTCCGATTAAAGAACATTAAGCGAACATTAACAAGTAGGGAAATCTGTAGCGCTTGCGTAAACAGGATCAGTCCGAATGCAAAAATCTGTACGCCAGCCCCTTGCCTAAAGGGCACAGGCAACTTAGCTGGTCTTCAGGCAGGCACTGCCCTTTCCGTGAATGGTTGCATTCCGGTGGCCTTAAGCAATTCCGAGGGAGTTGGCTCTGTCCGGATCCTGGTCCGGTTACCTGACGCCCACCTGTATATACAGGTCCTCGGGAATGAGATAACCCCACGTCTGTGGTGGTCCTGCCGCTTGATTTTGGTGTTGGAAAGTGGGGCTTTGCCCCCTTGGCCTTCGGCCAATTCCCCCAAGGTACTTCCGGACAGAAAATACAGAAAACGCGCCGTGTTCAGGCGCGTTTCGGGGTCTTAGAAGGCTTCTGGCTTGGCCTCTCGGGCCATGTGATCCAGCACCGCGTTTACGAATTTCGGCTCGCGGCCCTCGGGGTAGAACGCCTTGGCGATTTCGACGAATTCGACGATGACGACCTTGGGCGGCGTTTCATGCGCGATCAGTTCGGAGCCGGCGGCGCGGAACAGCGCGCGCAGGGTCGGATCGATCCGCGCGATGGGCCATTTGGCGACCAAGGCGCGGTCTGTCATCTGGTCGATCTTGGCCTGCCAGTTCACTGCTTCCTCCAGCAGCGACCGGAACAGGTTGATGTCGCCGTCCAGCAGTTCGGTGCCTTCTTCGATTTCAGCACCAAACCGGAAGTTCAAAAACTCTGCCCGCACCTGATCCACGCTTTGCGAGGAATGCTCCATCTGGAACAAGGCCTGCACGGCATAAAGCCGCGACGCGGATTTGCGCAGTTTTTTCATCTGGCGCTCATCCGGCTGGGAAGAAGAGTTTTCGGTGCTCATGCTGTGGGCGTGTCCTTAGCGGCGCTTGCGATCTGGAGTTCGTCGCGCGAGGGCTGGAAGCCAACCCCTTTACGAGAAGCGCCCCACTTACGGCTGAGCGCGATAAGATGCAAGGCCGCAGCGGCCGCGCCGCCACCCTTGTTTTGACCGGCCACTTCAGCGCGCGCCTGCGCCTGATCCATGTTCTCAACCGTGAGGATACCGTTGCCGATGCACAGCCCCTGAAGACCCAGCAATGTGATCCCGCGCGAGCTGTCGTTGCAGACGGTTTCGTAATGCGTGGTTTCGCCACGGATCACGCACCCCAGCGCGACATAGCCGTCGAAATTGGACATGCGTTCCGCGATACCGATGGCTGTCGGAACTTCCAATGCGCCGGGAACCTCGACCAGATCATGGGTTGCGCCCCATGCTTCGATCTCGGCCTGTGCGCCTTCGATCATCTGGTCTGCGATCTGGCGGTAGTAAGGCGCGACCACGATCAGGATCTTGGCCGGTTTATCCAGTTCGCCGCGCGGCATGGTGTAGTGTTCTTCGTTCGATGCCATCAGCCCAGCTCCGAGATTTTTTGCGTGCCGACAATTTCCAGACCGTAGGCATCAAGGCCAACGACCTTGGGGGTCGGTGAATTGGTCAACAGAACCAGCTTGGACAAACCAAGCGACGACAGGATTTGCGCGCCCAAGCCATACTGGCGCAGGGTTTTCGGACCCACGCCATCGCTGACGTCCAGCTTCATCGACGTATCACGCAGCAGAACCACGACGCCCCGGCCCACCTCGGCAACCGCCTTCATCGCGTCGCCAAACTCATCAGCGCGACCTTTGGGGCCGGTGCCCACAACGTCGAGCAGCGGGTCCATGGCATGCATGCGCACCAGCACCGGTTCGTCGCCGGAAATGTCGCCCTTGGTCAGAACGATGTGTTCGTCGCCATGGGTGCTGTCGGAATAAATCCGCATCTGCCATTCGCCGCCGAATTCAGAGGTGATGGTTTCCTCTTTCTGAACGCGCACGAGGTTGTCGTTGCGGCGGCGGTACGAGATCAGATCGCTGATCGTGCCGATTTTCAGACCGTGATGCTGGGCGAAAGCCACCAGTTCGGGCAGACGCGACATGGTCCCGTCTTCGTTCATGATCTCGCAAATCACGCCCGCTTCTTTCAGACCCGCAAGGCGCGAAATATCGACAGCCGCTTCGGTGTGGCCTGCACGGACCAGAACGCCGCCGTTCTTGGCGCGCAGCGGGAACACGTGGCCCGGCGTCGCGATGTCCTGCGCACCTTTCGACGAATCGATGGCAACAGCGATGGTACGTGCACGGTCAGCGGCCGAAATACCGGTGGTGACGCCTTCGCGCGCCTCGATCGACACAGTGAACGCTGTCTCGTGACGCGACGAGTTGTTCGAGGACATCAGCGGCAGGCCCAGTTCCTCGATCCGTTCGCCGGTCATCGACAGGCAGATCAGACCACGGCCATGGGTGGCCATAAAGTTGATGGCATCCGGTGTCGCCCATTGCGCGGGGATGACCAGATCACCTTCATTTTCGCGATCTTCATGATCGACAAGAATGAACATTTTGCCGTTGCGTGCATCTTCGATGATCTCTTCCACACTCGAGATCGCATCTTTCCAGTCCTGTTCGACCGGGCCGGGCTGTTCGTAATCGATCATGACTTCTCCATCCTTGTCGGAAAGCCAGATAAGCCAGCCCTGCCCGAAAGGCCAGAGATTGCTTGATTTGGCGCTGCGTAACTAAGCAATTTCTGGTAGCTTGGGGAAATTATACCAAAGTTTTGAAAGCCTGATTTTATGAAACCTTTATCCCCTCCTCCTCGGCGGGCCGACGACCTGCCTTTCAGCCTGAGTTTGAAGTCCGTCAACCGCACCACCGGCTATATTGCGCTATTCCTACCCTTGGGCCTGTGGACCGTCGGCGCCTTTTTCGGCGTTTGCAGCGCTGAAAACGGACTGAATTCAATCAGTCACTACTATTTCGCGCGCATTGCGGGTGATCTGTTTGTTGGTGCCCTGCTGGTGATCGCTGTTTTGCTTGCCGTGTTCTATCGCCTGCCCGGCAAGGTCGACGAATATCTGGCCCATGAGAAAACCGATCTGTTGCTTCTGAAAGTCGCAGGTGTTGCGGCGCTTCTGGTGGCGTTGATCCCGACCTCTGGCACCGGTTGCGAGGCCGCAGATCAGATTTTCCGTGGGTATGTTCTGGCGCCTGAAGGAATCAATGATCGCGCCCGCGATGTGTCGCTGCCGATCGAAACCACGTTGGTCTTTGATTTATGGGCCAGTTTCGGCGTCGCGCCAAAGGTGCTGCCTTATCTGCATTACGGTGCCGCGGCAGTGATGTTCGCCATCCTCGGCTATTACTGCCTGTTTGTCTTTACCCGTGCGCAATCGCGGAAATCACTGCAGGCGGATGGCTCGCCAGTCGTCACCAAAACATGGCGCAACCGGTTTTATCGGATTTGCGGGACAATCATTTTTGCCTCTATGGCCGCACTTTTGTTCGGGATGCTGACCCGAGACAGCCTTGGCCCCGCATGGTCGGGATCAAACCTGACCTTCTGGTTCGAAGCCGCCGCCCTGATGGCGTTCGGCTTTGCATGGTTGGTTAAGGGGCGGTTTTTGTGGGTTCTAGAAGACCCGCGTTAACCCTGTCGCGTCGCGGCATAAAGCGAAACCGCCGCCGCGTTGGACACGTTCAATGACCCGAAGGCACCTGCGAAATCAATGCGCACCAGTTGATCGCAGGTCTCTTTGGTCTTTTGCCGAAGACCCGGCCCTTCAGCACCCAGAACCAGCGCCAGCGCGCGGTTTTCGTTGCCTTTCAGCGCATCATCCAGCGAAACATCCGCTTCGCCATCCAGACCGAGCAGCAAATAGCCCATATCACGCAACTTCACCATCGCATCGGCCAGATTGCGTTCGCGCAGGTATGGCTGACGTTCCAGAGCACCCGATGCGGTTTTCGCCAAAGCACCTGTTTCCGGCGCCGAATGGTGCAACGTCCCGATCACAGCCCGTGCGCCGAACACTTCGGCCGAGCGCAAAATGGCCCCCACGTTGTGCGGGTCTGTCACGCGATCCAACAGAATTACCCGCGGCGCTTTTTCACCGTCGCCCATCGCGACATCCTCAAGACGGCCCCAGTTCAGCGGTTTTACCTCAAGCGCGGCACCCTGATGCACCGACTGCGGGTCCAAGGGGGCTGCGAATTTGCGCGGATCGCTTTCTTCAGGCTCCATGCCGGAATGGGCAATCGCATCGGCCAGTTTGTCCGCCGCATTGCGCGTCACGATCAGGCGCAGTTTTTCACGCCGGTCGTTCATCAACGCATCGCGCACCGCATGCAGACCGAACAGCCAGACGGTTTCCGCCGCCGCTGCCTTGCGCGACCGTTCTTTTTCGACAATCCACTTCGGTTTCTTGGACATCCAAAGGACCCCTTTTCATCATTGATGGGGGGATGCCTGTGCCAGACTGAAAGAGCAAGGGATTTTCCGGTTGACGGGGGTTTTGCCCGACTGTAATCAGCGCTCCACAACGCCGACAGTGTTCGGTGGAAGTGGGCGACAGGCCGCAAGGTGTGGCAGGGGACTGTAACTCCCTCGCGGAGACGCACGCTTGGTTCGATTCCAAGGTCGCCCACCACTTCTCCAGAACCATGACCCGCCCTCCGGCACAGCCTGCGCCGGCCTGTTTCCGCTCGGTTTTCCGCCATCTGCTGTTATGCTTCCCGCAAGATACGGAGGATCAGGCATTGAAGATCGCGGTGATGGGCGCAGGCGCGCTGGGGGGCTATTTCGGCGGACGGCTGGCGCAGGCCGGCCATGAGGTGACATTGATCGCACGGGGCGCGCATCTCGACGCGCTGCGCCGCAACGGTCTGACCATCCGTAGCCCCAAGGGCGACGCGCATCTGCCCGGGATCGGCGCCAGCGGCGATCCGGCCGAGGTCGGGCCGGTCGATACGGTGCTGTTCATGGTCAAGAACATCGACGTCGAACCGGCGGCCGAGGCGATCCGCCCGATGCTGACGCCGGAAACCGCCGAAATCTCGCGCAGCGAGGTGGCGTGAAAGCCCTGTCGGTTCGACAGTTTCAGGATCGTGTCGACGATGCGGGCAAGCTTGGCGACCGCGACATGCGGCTTCTGCACCTTGATGGTGTCGCGGTGGTTCGCCAGCATCGCCGCGCACAGCGCCTCCATCGAGAAGTCGCCCAGTTCCTCGAGCGCGCCCGCAATGTTCATCGCCCGTTCC
>CATNDK010000213.1 GCA_950096585.1 Thalassococcus halodurans
AGTTCTTTTGCCTTCGGCAGAGTTGTTTTGATCTGCTCATGTTCGATGAGCGAGCCAGCCATGTTTGCCCACAGTGCCTTGCGGTGCTCGTGGGTACGGTTCAGGCGGCGGTAACCTTTTGCGTGACGCATGTTTTAGTCTCCTAATGCTTATGCTTTGTCAGGGGTAAGATGCGTGTCTCACCCTCTCCTTGGGGCGGGTGCCCGGGGTGCAGGGCAGGTTTCCCTGCCCCACTGATTGGACTGTCTTAGAAGTTGTCTTCCATCTTCTTCGACAGGTCTTCGATGTTGTCTGGCGGCCAGTCCTCGACATCCATGCCAAGGTGCAGACCCATACCGGACAGAACTTCTTTGATCTCGTTCAGCGACTTGCGGCCGAAGTTCGGCGTGCGCAGCATTTCTGCTTCTGTCTTCTGGATAAGATCGCCGATGTAGACGATGTTGTCGTTCTTGAGGCAGTTCGCCGAACGTACGGACAGTTCCAGTTCGTCCACTTTCTTGAGAAGAAGCGGGTTGAACTCGAGACCGTCGTCTTCGTCCTGACGGCCAGCTGCTTCGGGTTCGTCGAAGTTGACGAAGATCGACAGCTGATCCTGCAGGATACGCGCCGCGAATGCGATGGCATCCTCGGGCGTCACAGAACCGTCTGTTTCGATTTTCATGGTCAGCTTGTCATAGTCCAGAACCTGACCTTCACGGGTCGGCTGAACGTCGTAAGCAACCTTTTTGACCGGCGAATAGATCGCGTCGATCGGAATCATGCCGATGGGCGCATCTTCGGGCTTGTTCTTGTCTGCAGAGACATAGCCCTTACCGGTGTTAACTGTCAGTTCCACGAAGAAATCTGCACCGTCGTCGAGGTGGCAGATTACGTGGTCTTTGTTCAGAACTTCGATGCCGTTGGATTCAGCGATGTCACCAGCTGTGACAACACCCGGACCTTTGGCCGAAATCGACAGGCGCTTGGGGCCTTCGACTTCCATACGGATTGCGACGCCTTTGAGGTTCAGAACGATGTCGGTGACATCTTCACGAACACCGGCAACCGAGGAGAACTCGTGCAGGACGTTGTCGATCTGTACGCTTGTGATAGCCGCACCCTGAAGGCTCGACAGCAGGACGCGACGCAGTGCGTTGCCCAGTGTCAGACCGAAGCCGCGTTCCAGCGGTTCGGCGATCAGAGTTGCTGAGCGGGTCGGGTCGTTGCCCGGACGCACGTCAAGCTGTGTCGGCTTGATCAGTTCTGCCCAATTCTTATGGATCATGTAGACCTCCATTCCTGTCTCGGCCCCATGTCCTTAAGGCCGGAGACGCCCGAGGTTAAAAAAAGCGAAATGGGACCGCGCCAATAAGGCGCGGCCCCTTGAAATAATGTCCGGATCAGACCCGGCGACGCTTCGGCGGGCGGCAGCCGTTGTGAGCGATCGGTGTCACGTCGCGGATCGACGTGATGTTGAAGCCAACAGCAGCCAGTGCGCGCAGCGCGGATTCACGGCCAGAACCGGGGCCCTGAACTTCGACTTCCAGAGTTTTCACGCCGTGTTCCTGAGCCTTGCGGCCTGCATCCTCGGCTGCCAACTGAGCAGCGTAAGGAGTGGATTTACGCGAACCTTTGAAGCCCATTGTGCCAGCAGACGACCACGAAATGGCGTTGCCCTGCACGTCAGAGATCAGGATCTTGGTGTTGTTGAAGCTGGAGTTTACGTGTGCAACGCCAGCTGCGATGTTCTTGGAGACCTTTTTCTTGCCCCCACGACGGGTATCACGTGCCATGTGCTGAGACCTCCCTTACTTCTTCTTGCCAGCGATTGCTTTCGCCGGACCTTTACGCGTACGCGCGTTGGTGTGTGTACGCTGACCGCGTACGGGGAGGTTGCGGCGATGACGCAGGCCACGGTAGCAGCCAAGGTCCATCAGACGCTTGATGTTCATCTGAACTTCACGACGCAGGTCACCTTCAACGGTGAAGTTCGCATCGATGTGCTCACGGATGGCCAGAACTTCTGCGTCGGACAGTTCGTTTACGCGACGTGCGCGCTCGATGCCTACAGCTTCGCAGATGGCTTCAGCCGATGTGTGGCCGATACCTGTGATGTAAGTAAGTGCGATCGGCACTCGCTTGTTTGTCGGGATGTTTACGCCGGCAATACGTGCCACGTGGTATTCCTCTTCGGTTGCGGTTCCGTATTTCCAGAACCTTTTTTCACAACAAACCGCCCAAGGCTGGGTGCCCGGTGGGCGGCGGCTGATCAGGTGATCTGCCATTTATCCGGACGGACTTATGGCAAGGCGATTCTCATAGAGATGGCGACGGGTACGGGGATTTGACCAAAGCGTCAAGACCCAGAGCGTCAACTGCCCCTATATTTCTTAAAAGTTGAAACGCCGCGGTGGTCTTCGCGACGTTTCCAATTCTTTGCCCAAGGGCAGAAGCCCCTGCTGTTTGGACAGTTAGTTATCCAGAACCTTCGCGATATCATCGCGAACAGCGTCGATCGTACCCAGACCATCAACACCGTTCAGCTGACCTTTGGCATAGTAGTAGCCGATCAGCGGCGATGTCTTGCGGTAGTATTCCATCAGACGGATCTTCAGGCTTTCTTCGTTATCGTCTGCGCGAACGGGCTGACCGGCAGCGGCCGCCTCTTTGGCGCGGTTGACGATACGGTCGACCAGCACTTTGTCATCCACTTGCAGCTCGACAACTTTATCAAGCGTCTGACCAGTTTCCTCCAACAACTGGGCCAGAGCATCGGCCTGAGCCAATGTGCGCGGGAAGCCGTCAAAGATGAAACCGGATGCTTCTACGGTTTCCAGCTTTTCGCGGATCAGGCCGATCACGATCTCGTCTGTGACCAACTCACCCTTGTCCATGACCTCGGCCACGCGCTTGCCCATTTCTGTGCCGCTAGTTTTCGCTTCACGCAGCATGTCACCTGTGGACAGCTGAACCATGTTGCGGGTTTCGACCAGATGTTGAGCTTGTGTTCCCTTACCCGCTCCTGGCGGTCCAAGTAGGATAATATTCATCGGCGTGCGGGGCCTCCCCTTTTCTTGCGAGCCTTACCCTTACCGCGCAGTTGCGATTTCTGAATAAGACCTTCGTATTGGTGCGCCAGAAGATGGCTTTGCACCTGCTGAATGGTGTCCATGGTGACGCTGACCACGATCAGCACCGAAGTACCACCAAAATAGAACGGAATTGCGAATTCATTCCGGATGATTTCCGGCAGCAGGCAGACCAGAGCAAGGTAACCAGAGCCCAGAACCAGAACGCGGTTCACAACGTATTCCAGATACTCGGACGTCTTCTTGCCTGGGCGGATACCGGGAACAAAACCGTTCTGGTTTTTCAGGTTCTCGGCAACTTCGTCCGGCTTGAACGAAACGTTGAAGGTATAGAAATACGCAAAGAAGATGATCATCGCAGCGAAGAACAGCAGATAGAGCGGCTGTCCGGGGCCGAAGTACGCAAGGATCGTCGACATGACCGGGCCGGTGTCCGAACCGGAGAATGTCGAGATCGTCACAGGCAACATCAGCAGCGTGGACGCAAAGATCGCAGGGATAACGCCAGCGGGGTTCACCTTGACCGGCAGGTGCGAATTCTGCGCCTCGGTCATACGCATGCCCACCTGACGACGGGGATACTGAATGGTGATTTTGCGCAGGGCGCGCTCCATGAAGACCACAAAGGTAATCACGGCGATCACCATCACGATCACACCGATGATCACAGCAGGGCTGATTGCGCCGGAGCGGCCCGATGCAAAGAACTGCGCCAGAGCGGCCGGAACTTCGGCGATGATGCCCACGAAGATGATCAGAGAAATACCGTTACCGATGCCGCGGTTGGTGATCTGCTCACCCAGCCACATCAGGAACATCGTACCGCCAACCAGCGTGATCACTGTGGCTGCACGGAAATACAGGCCCGGATCGGTGGCCAGATCGCCAGCTTCGATGCTGACAGCCAGACCGTAGGCTTGGAACGTCGCCAGAACGACGGTGCCAAGGCGGGTATATTGGTTGATTTTCTTACGACCCTGTTCGCCTTCTTTCTTCAGCTGTTCCAGTGCAGGAACCATCGCTGTCAGAAGCTGGACGATAATCGAGGCCGAAATGTAAGGCATGATGCCCAGGGCGAAGATGCCCATACGGCCCAGAGCGCCGCCGGTAAACATGCTGACCATGCCAGCAATACCCTGCCCCGCCTGATCGACGAATTCGCGCAGCGCGGCGCCATCAATACCTGGAACGGGAATAAACGTGCCCAGACGGTAAACGATCAACAGGCCAAGGGTAAAAAGAATACGGTTGCGAAGGTCTGTGGCTTTGCCAAGGGCCGCCCAGCTTGTGTTCGCGGCCATTTGTTCAACAGCAGATGCCATTTCGGGTCTCTCTCTCGGACAGACGCCGCCCTGAGCGCTTTCCAGCTCGGACGGCGTCGGGAAAACTGGTCAGAGATGTAAGCAGCGTTGCCGCTGCTCACAACCCATTATTCAGCAGCAGCTGCTGTCTTGACGGTAACAGAACCGCCAGCTTTCTCGACAGCTTCAACCGCCGACTTGGATGCGCCTGTGACGTCCAGTGTCAGTTTCGCTGTCACTTCGCCTTTTGCCAGAACGCGGATGCCGTCCAGCTTGCGGCGAACCAGACCGGATGCAACCAGTGCGTCTTCGGTGATGGTGTTGCCAGCGTCCAGCTTGCCTGCGTCAACGAATTTCTGGATCAGGCCCAGGTTAACAACAGCGTAGGCTTTGCGGTTCGGCTTGTTGAAGCCACGCTTCGGCAGACGCTGGTAGAGCGGCATCTGGCCGCCTTCGTAGCCTTTGATGGCTACACCCGAACGGGATTTCTGACCTTTGATACCACGGCCACCCATCTTACCTTTGCCCGAACCCGGGCCACGGCCGATGCGTTTCTTACGCTTGGTTGCGCCTTCGTTGTCGCGCAGTTCATGAAGTTTCATTGTCGCTTCTCCTTGCCGGATGTGCCCCCCAGCGACGGATGGGACAAACGCGGCGTGTGTTGATATGCATCGCAATCCTTTTGGATCACCGTGCGCGTATAGACGGGGAGTCGCGCTGGATCAAGTGCGACAGGCGGTCAACATGCCGCAGTATACCGTATTTCAGCGCACGCCCTTCCCTGACGGTTTCATATCGGAACATCGACGCAGTCACTTTGCGTCTCTCACGTGAGGTCAAAAATTCTTGACCATTCAATCAAACCGATACTTAAGCACCATTCAGGTATTCCATAGGTTGATTGGCATTAAGATTTATCACAAAAAGGAAATACATTAATTTTAATAAGATTGATTTATTTAAATTTTCACTATAAATAAATCCTGCGGTCTTATAGCTCAATTGGTAAAACAACTGATCTGTAATCAGTAGGTTCTG
>CATNDK010000214.1 GCA_950096585.1 Thalassococcus halodurans
AAATACACCGACCCGCGTTCTCTGGTTCAGGCTGATGCGCCGACCGCGTCGCTGTTTGATGGTGGCGATGGCCCGATCTTCGCAGAGATCGACGCGCTGAAAATCGTGTTTACTGACGGCGTTTTCGACGCGGCTGAATCCGATGATCTGAGCGATGAGAACCTGACGATTGAACGTCTGGCAGAAAGCACAGCCGATCTGCACTGGGCGCGTGATCTTTACGGCGTTCTTGAAAACAACGGTCAGACTCCGGTTCAGCGCCCCTTGGCGGCCTTGAACACGGCCTTTGCGAATGATGGCGTGCTGATCCACGTCACCGGCAAGGTCGAAAAGCCGATCTATCTGATCTACCACCACCGCTCGGAAAATTCCGACGCGATGCTGCACCATCTGGTGAAGGTAGAGCAGGGCGCAAGCGTTACTCTGTTGGAAAGCGGTCCCGCAGCGGCACGCTTCAACACCTGTATGGAAGTCGACGTCGCTGATGGTGCCGAATTCCATCACGTGCGCGCGCAGGGCCGTGACCACGAACGTCGTGCGGCAACGCATGTGTTCGGACGTCTGGGCACTGAGTCTTTGTTCAAATCCTTCACGCTGACCGTGAACGGTGTTCTGACACGTAACGAAGTGGTTCTGGAACTGACCGGCGACGACGCGACGGCCCATGTTGCTGGCGCTTGTGTTGGTGATGGCGAATTCCATCACGATGACACGGTGTTCATCACGCATGATGCGGTGAACTGCGAAAGCCGTCAGGTATTCAAAAAGGTTCTGCGCAACGGTGCGACCGGCGTTTTCCAAGGTAAAATCCTTGTAAAACCGGACGCGCAAAAGACGGATGGTTACCAGATCAGCCAATCGCTGCTTCTGGATGGCGACAGCCAGTTCCTCGCCAAGCCCGAGCTTGAGATCTACGCTGATGACGTGGCCTGTTCGCACGGCTCGACATCTGGTGCGATCGACGAAGAGGCGCTGTTCTATCTGCGTTCGCGCGGTGTGCCTGCGGATATCGCGACCAACCTGCTGACTTTGGCGTTCCTGGCCGAAGCGGTTGACGAAATCGATGACGAGGCACTTGGCGAAGCCATTGTGAACCGCATCGAAGGCTGGCTTGATCGCAGGATTGGCTGATAATGCCGGTCACCACTGATATCGTGGCATCCTACAGACGGCCTGCGCAGGTGATGCGCAGGCTGTTATCTGCTGGCACCCGCGAAGACCGCGCTTTGGCGATGCTAATGGCAGGCTGCGTTCTGGCGTTTATCTCGCAACTGCCACGGCTTTCCCGCGAAGCACATCTGACAGGGGAAGAGCTTAATCCCATGCTGGGTGGCGCTTTGTTCGCATGGCTGTTCATTGCGCCGTTAATGTTCTACCTGATCGCGGCGCTGAGCCATCTGGTGGCGCGGCTGTTCAAGGGCAAGGGCGATTGGTTTGGCGCACGCCTTGCGCTGTTCTGGGCGTTTCTGGCGGCATCACCGTTGATGCTGTTGAATGGCCTGACCGCGGGCTTCGTTGGGCCGGGCGCTGCTTTGACGCTTGTCGGCTTTGTCTGGTTCGTCGCGTTTATGGTCATCTGGTTGGTGTCTTTGAAGGTTGCTGAAACGGACGGGCCTGCATGATCGCCGACACGATCAAAAACCGGATGGTTCAAAGCGTGACCGAACCGCGTGCCGTTGCACGGTGGTTGTTCGATCTGCGACTGGACGATGGGGTTTTGCTGACGGCTTTTGCGCTTGTTCTGGTTCTGAACGGTTTGCTGACAGCGTTCTTCAATACGCTGCTGCCGCTTAATCCGGTGGTCGCACCCTTGGCGGCCAATCCCTTTATCTATGTGGGTGGCCTTGGCGCTATTCTTGTCGGGGTTGCAGTGGCCCTGACGTGGGCCGGACGCGTTCTGGGGGGGACGGCAAGTTTTCGCAATGTAGCGACTTTGCTGATCTGGCTGCAATTTCTGCGGTTAATCGCACAAACGGTGGTTCTGTTTTCCGCACTGATTATGCCCATGATCGCATCTTTGCTGTCTCTTGCAGCGTCGGTTGCGGGCATTTGGATCGTGCTGAATTTCCTTGCAGAGGCACATAATTTTCCGTCACTTGCCAAAGCGGCTTTCGCGCTTTTGTTGGGCATGACGGCGGTAGCACTAGGTCTGGCTGTAGTGATATCTATGCTGGGCATCTCGACAACGGGGACGATGGGTCATGTTTGACGTTGAAAAAATCCGGGCAGATTTTCCAATTCTGTCCCGTGAGGTGAATGGTAAGCCTCTGGTTTATCTGGATAATGGCGCGTCGGCTCAAAAGCCTCAGGTGGTGATTGATGCGATCACCAAAGCCTATGCTGAAGAATATTCAAACGTGCACCGCGGGCTGCATTATCTGTCGAACCTTGCGACGGAAAATTATGAAAACGTGCGCGGCAAAATCGCCCGCTTCCTGAATGTACCTGACGAAGATGAGATCGTTTTCACATCCGGCACGACCGAGGGCATCAACCTGATTGCCTATGGCTGGGCTATGGAAAACCTGACTGCTGGCGACGAGATCATCCTGTCTGTGATGGAGCATCACGCAAACATCGTGCCGTGGCATTTCCTGCGCGAACGTCAGGGCGTGGTTCTGAAGTGGGTGGATGTAGATTCCACCGGCGCGCTTGATCCGCAGGCGGTTCTGGATGCGATTGGTCCGAACACGAAGTTGATCGCAATCACTCAGCTTTCCAATGTGTTGGGGACTGTTGTTGATGTAAGATCCATCTGCGCGGGCGCACGCGAAAGAGGCGTTCCTGTGTTGGTGGACGGATCGCAGGCAGCGGTACACATGCCTGTCGACGTACCGGACATCGGCTGTGATTTCTACGCGATCACGGGTCACAAACTTTATGGTCCGTCAGGCTCTGGCGCGATTTTCATCAAGAAAGAGCGGATGGCTGAAATGCGCCCGTTCATTGGTGGCGGCGATATGATCCGCGAGGTCCACAAGGACGAAGTGACGTGGAACGATCCGCCGATGAAGTTCGAAGCGGGGACACCCGGCATTGTGCAGACCATCGGTCTTGGCGTTGCGCTGGATTACATGATGGGCATCGGGATGGAAAACATCGCGGCGCATGAAAAAGAGCTGTGCGCCTATGCTCGCACCAGATTGGATGGCTTGAATTGGCTGAACGTTCAGGGGACCGCGCCGAACAAGGCGGCGATCTTCTCTTTCACGATCGATGGCGCGGCGCATGCGCATGATATCTCGACCATTCTGGACAAGAAGGGCGTGGCCGTGCGGGCAGGGCAGCACTGCACTGGTCCTTTGATGGATCACCTGGGCCTGACGGGCACATGCCGCGCGTCTTTCGCCATGTACAACACCAAGGCCGAAGTCGATGTTCTGATCGACGCGCTTGAACTGGCGCATGAGTTGTTCAGTTAATCTGCCCGTGCAAAAAGCCGTTGCGCCGCTTGGCGTGTTGGCCTAAGTCACGGGCTTAGGCACCCATAGCTCAGCTGGATAGAGCGCTGCCCTCCGAAGGCAGAGGCCAGAGGTTCGAATCCTCTTGGGTGCGCCACTTACCCCCGATTACGCCTGTGAATAGTGCACGTCCGTGCCCCATTCTGCGCATTTGTCGCTCAAACCAGTGGGCAAGGGCGCATCGGTGAAAAACGTGTCGATTTCCGAAAGGGATGCAATTTTCACGGGGGCCGAGCGCTGGAATTTGGAATGATCGGCGACCAGAAACGTTTTGCGCGACTGGCTTAGAATGGTCTGGCTGACTTCGACCTCTTGCAGGTCGAAATCCAGCATGTCGCCGTCTACATCAAGTGCCGAACAGCCGACGATGGCCAGATCGAATTTGAACTGACGGATCGTCTGTGTCGCGAGGCTTCCTATCAAACCACCGTCGGCACGGCGTAGTTTGCCGCCGGTTAGCACAATCTCGCACTCGGGATTCGCCATTAGAATGTTGGCTACATTGATGTTGTTTGTGACGACCAGCAGGTTGCGATGATGCAGCAGATTTTGTGCGACGGCTTCGGTACTGGTTCCGATGTTCAGGAAGATCGAAGAATCTTCAGGGATTTGTTCAGCGCAAGCGCGCGCCATAGCGTGTTTTGCATCGCTATTCAGCGAGCGGCGTTCTTCATAAGCAATATTTCCCGTGCCCGAAGGCAGGATAGCGCCGCCATGGACGCGTTCCAGCCGTCCCATATCGGACAGCTCCGTCAGATCCCGTCGGATGGTTTGCAGTGTCACGCCGAAGTGTTCGGCCAGGCCCTCGACTGTGACACGTCCTTCACGGCGGGCGATTTCCAGGATTTCGGGATGTCGGAATGTTTGTGACATTGGCTGGCCTGTTGTTGCTCCTGCAATCTGACATTTGAAAAGTTCTGTCACAACCTTTGCCAGGGTCGCACCCTAAAAAACCTCTATGGTTTCGGCCAAAATCAGCAAAAACGAAAATAAACGAACATTTTTATCTTTCCTTATCGGCTGAAATTCGGAATACCTACGCGTAAATCCGGAGACCGGTTTCGGTTTCCAAGCTTGCCCTAAAGGACTGGCGCGATACTCTGCTGCCAGCGAACAGGGCCTGACAGGGGAGAGGACAGTCATGCGCTATATTCTTGCGATCGATCAGGGAACGACATCCAGCCGCGCCATTGTTTTTGACGAGGGCATGAAGGTTGTCGCCACCGCGCAAGAGGAATTCGATCAACATTTTCCAGCAAGCGGATGGGTTGAACATGACTGTCATGATTTGTGGACAACCGTTCTGTCCACGTGCCGCGCGGCGATGAAGGATGCAGGGATCGCGGCGGGTGACATTGCGGGCATCGGCATCACCAACCAGCGTGAAACAACCGTGGTTTGGGACAAGACGACAGGCGAACCTGTCTACAATGCCATCGTCTGGCAGGATCGCCGCACAGCGGATTTCTGCGCCCGCCTCAAGGCAGACGGCCACGAGACACTGATCAGCGAGCGCACCGGCCTGCTGATTGACCCCTACTTTTCCGCTACCAAACTGCGCTGGCTGCTCGATGAAGTGCCCGACGCCCGAGCCCGTGCCGAACGGGGCGAGCTGCGCTTCGGCACTGTCGACTGCTTCCTGCTCTGGCGTCTGACCGGCGGCCAGGCACACCGCACCGACGCCACCAACGCCTCACGCACCATGCTGTTCAACATCCACACCCAGCAGTGGGATGAGGAGCTGCTGTCGCTGCTCGACATTCCGGCCAGTCTGTTGCCCGAGGTGATGGACAGCGCCGCCGACTTTGGCCAGACAGACGCCAGCGTGCTGGGTGCCAGTGTGCCCGTGTGCGGTATCGCTGGCGACCAGCAGGCCGCACTGATCGGCCAGGCGTGCTTCAGCCCCGGCATGGTCAAA
>CATNDK010000215.1 GCA_950096585.1 Thalassococcus halodurans
GAGATCGAGGCGGTGCGGCGCGTCTTTGGTGAGGGAACAACCCCGCCGGTCAGCTCGACCAAGTCGATGACCGGCCACAGCCAGGGCGCCACCGGCGCGCAGGAGGCGATCTATTGCCTCTTGGCGCTGCAACATGATTTCATCATCCCGTCGATCAACGTCGAAACGCTGGATCCCGCGCTGAAGCCCGAGGAAATCGCGACGTCGCTGGTGGAAAACGCAGGTCTGGATTCTGTCATGACAAACTCGTTCGGCTTTGGTGGCACGAACGGTTCCATGGTTCTCAGCCGCTTCAACGGTTAAGCGCAGCGCAAGATAGGTAAGCAAGTTATGTCAGGTGTACTAAGCGGCAAACGCGGGCTGATTATGGGCGTGGCCAATGAACGCTCGATTGCGTGGGGCATTGCCAAGGCCTGTGCTGATGCCGGGGCAGAGCTTGCCTTTACCTATCAGGGAGAGGCTTTTGGCAAACGTCTTCAGCCGCTGGCGGAATCCGTTGGGTCGGATTTCATGGTGGATGTGGATGTGACCGACGACGCATCGCTGGATGCGGCGTTCGAACAGTTGAACGCCCGCTGGGATACGCTGGATTTCGTCGTTCACGCGATTGCCTATTCGGACAAGAACGAACTGACGGGCCGTATCCTGAACACCTCGCGCGAGAACTTTAAGAACTCGATGGATATTTCGGCCTACAGCTTTATCGACGTGGCGCGCCGTGCGCACCCGATGATGAAGGACAACGGTGGCACGCTGCTGACGCTGACATACATGGGGTCGACCCGAGTGACGCCGAACTACAACGTCATGGGTGTTGCCAAAGCGGCGCTGGAATCCGCGACACGATATCTGGCGAACGATCTGGGGCCGGAAGGCATCCGCGTGAATGCCATTTCGCCCGGTCCGATGAAAACGCTGGCCGGTGCGGCGATCGGTGGTGCGCGCAAGACGTACAAACACACAGACCAGAACGCGCCTTTGGGTTCGAACGCCACGCTTGAGGCGGTTGGCGGCACAGCGGTGTATCTGGCGTCAGATGCCGGTGCCTGCACAACTGGTGAAATCATCCGTGTAGACGGTGGTTTCCACGTTCTGGGCATGCCCCAGTACGATCACCTGTAAGAGCAGAACCGGTCAGGCGGTCTTCAGAACCACTGACCGGGTTCCATCAGCCCCAAATCCAGCAGTTGCCGCGAATGCCATTCGAACGGCGTTGAATTGTGCCAGGTAAAGCTTTCGATATCGAAGGTAGAGCCGGGGTTCTTTTTCAACGCTTTTGCCGTGCGGAACGACACAATGGCCGAGGTCAGGTTGTTGTGCCATGGGCAGGCGTAGGTGTTGTATTCTTCATCGTTGAAGGTGTGGTCGCGGCGCAATTGCAGGCCGGGTTTGGCCCTGAAAATCGCGATGCGGTCGATCTTGCGGCGTTTGGTGGGAATGTGTTCCTCGAACCGCCAACGCAGACCGCCGAAAAAATCCAGTTGGCGTTCTTTCGGGTGGTTGTGGTTTTCTTCGTCGTGCCGCGCCAAGGCGTAATACCCCGACCGGTCCATATAGGCGCGGTCCAGCGACACGGCGTTGGGAAACTGCCCAAGGTCATCGGCGTAAAGGTCGATCACATAGGTCAGCATCGCGTCGCGGCGTTCTTCGGTATGGAACGTCAGCATTTCGCCGATGGTGCGTGTTTCGCAAAACGGGTGGAACAGGTATTCGGCGTTATAGCAGTAATACATCCAGATGCCGGGGGCGGCAGCGATGATCTTGTTCACCGCTTTTTGGACGGAATATTCCTGTGTCGTGTTGTAATCGATGCGTTGAACGCGGTCGGCCACGTCGGGGGCCAGATCAAACATCGGTGACATGAAAACCAGAATCTGGTCAAAGCCGCTTTGCTGGTGATGCCGGATCGTGGTGTCGATCTCCACATCGTCCTCGGCAAAAACCATCGCGATCGGCCCTTTTAGGAGGGCGTCTTTGCCATCGGTCAGGAAATTTTCAAGACTGTCGTAACGCATGCTGCTCGGTACACTATTTTTCCGCAGAATCGGTTAAATTCCTCTGCATTGCAAGCAGGGGCTATTCTGATATATCCCCGCTGCCCAAACCCTTTGCCGGAGCCTCTGCAATGACCACGCCAAAAAAGCTGTATATCAAGACTTATGGCTGTCAGATGAACGTTTACGACAGTGAGCGTATGTCCGAAGCGCTGTCCGGCGAAGGCTATGTGCCCACGGATTCGCCCGATGACGCGGATATGATCCTGCTGAACACCTGCCATATCCGCGAAAAAGCGGCGGAAAAGGTGTACTCGGAGCTGGGCCGTTACAAAGGGTTGAAGGCCGAAAAGCCTGATCTGAAAATCGGTGTCGCGGGCTGTGTGGCCCAAGCCGAGGGCGAAGAGATCATGCGTCGTCAGCCGATGGTCGATCTGGTTGTCGGCCCGCAAAGCTACCACCGCCTGCCCGAGCTTGAGGCCAAGGCACGCAGCGGCGCGCGCGCTTTGGACACGGATTTTCCCGAAGAGGATAAGTTCGAGCATCTGAAATCGCGCCCCAAAGCATCGCGCGGCCCGACCGCTTTCCTGACGGTTCAGGAAGGCTGCGATAAATTCTGTGCGTTCTGCGTTGTGCCCTATACACGCGGCGCCGAGGTCAGCCGCCCTGCATCGCGCGTACTGGATGAGGCACGCGATCTGGTCGAACGTGGCGTGCGGGAAATCACGCTGCTGGGCCAGAACGTAAACGCCTACCACGGTGCGGGCACCGATGGGGATTGGGGCCTTGCGCGCCTGATCTATGCACTGGCCGACATCGACGGGCTGGAGCGTATCCGTTTTACCACGTCGCACCCGAACGACATGGACGACGACCTGATCGAGGCACACGCCAACTGTTCCAAGCTGATGCCCTATCTGCATCTTCCGGTACAGGCGGGGTCGGACAAGATTCTGAAGCGGATGAACCGCCAGCACACCGCTGAAAGCTATATCAAGCTGATGGAGCGTCTGCGCGAGGCGCGTCCTGATCTGCATGTGTCCGGTGACTTCATCGTAGGCTTCCCCGAGGAAACCGAGGAAGATTTCCAAGACACGTTGAACCTGATCAAGACCGTCAAATACGGTTCGGCGTTTTCGTTCAAATACTCGCCCCGTCCGGGCACGCCCGCAGCAGAGCGCCCGCAGGTGCCGGAAGATGAAAAGAACGACCGTCTGCAGCGTTTGCAGGCGCTTCTGTCGCAGCAACAGCGTGAATTGCAGGATGCAATGGTCGGGCGTGAGGTGTCGGTTCTGTTCGAAAAGCCGGGTCGTCAGGCGGGGCAGATGGTGGGCAAGTCGGAGTACCTGCATGCGGTCCATGTCACGGCAGATGGCCTGAACCCCGGTGATTTGCGCAAAGTCCGCATTATCAACAGCGGTGCGAATTCGCTTTCCGGCGTGCTGATCTGACGGGCTTTGCCTGTCGTTAGCACATCAAAACCAAATATGACCGCCGGAAATCGTTAACGGCTTGGCTGAAATTAGTATTATTGCGCGGCTTGGCGTCAATATCTGGTGGAATTTTCTTCACAGGGCCTGATTTCTTGGTAAACTGAACCCCACAATAGGTTTGCCGTCTTCGCGCGCTGTCGCAAAGACGCTCTGGGGAAACAGTACTTAAGGAACAAAGGCCGTGGCGGACAGTCTTATCAAAAAAGTCCACGCCGTATTTTCAGGGGCTGCTCTGGCGATCGCTTTCGCCGTGGCACCTGTGACAGCCGTAAAGGCGGAAGACGGTGTCGATACAGCGCGAACAGCGATCATTTCCACGCAAAACAAGCGGACAATCGTTGGCGAACGATACATCCCCGGTATCTGGGTCGATCCCGATGGCTGTGAACACTGGGTAATGGATGACGGCGTCGAAGGCTACATGACGCCCCACGTGACGCGCAAAGGCATTCCGGTATGCCGTCGTGGCAACGTCTGCGGTGTTCTGAACTCGGATCAGTTCTTTGCAACAAACAAGTACCGCATCAGCGCGGGTGGTCGTGATCGTCTGAAAGAATTCTTCCAGCAGTCCACAGCCATAGGCTTTATCATCGCGGGTCACACCGACAGCCGCGCGTCTGATGAATACAACATGCGTCTCAGCTATAACCGCGCGAACGCGGTTGCCGCTGTTGGTAAATCTGTCGGCGCGAAAATCATCGACGTACGCGGTTACGGCGAACGCATGCCTGCCGCGACCAACGGCACCACAGAAGGCATGGCCAAGAACCGCCGTGTCGAAATCATCTGCATTCAGTAAGGGGCACACGAAATGAAATTCATGAAGATTGCCCTGATGCTTAGTGCTGCGGCTTTGGTCTCGGGTTGTGAAACCGGCCTCTTCGAAGGCGGCGAATACGGTCCCGACAAAAGCATCGACCGCGGCACAGACGCCAAGGACCTGAGCCAGCTGAAGGCCGGTATCTGGGTTGACCCGAATGGTTGTGACCACTGGATCATCGACGATGGCGTCGAAGGGTACCTGTCGGCGCGTCTGGATAAATTCGGCAAGCCGGTCTGTTCCGGTACTGCACCGCCGACCGTCGCCACCGGCGATTTCAAGAACGGCGCCACCGGCGTCATCGGCGATCCGCTCTGATCCGGCTCCCCGTTCCGGGGCCTTTCCGACCGCGCAGCTGCCCGCCGCGCGGTCGTTTTTTGTACGATCTGCCCGGATCGGGCGCTCGGGGCTTGCCCTATGGCGGCGCGCTTGGCACCATTGAGAGAGACTCAAGCGCAGGAGACATGCGTGAACGCAGGCACTCTCACCGAAGCCATCCTCGAATTCCCCGACAACCGTCTATTGATCGACCTTTGCGGTGAATTTGACCGCAATCTCACCGACATCGAGACCCGAACCGGCGTGCAGATCCTGCGACGCGGGAACCAGCTCGCGATCCACGGACCCGAGGAATCGCAGGCGGCGGCGCGGGACGTGCTCATGGCGCTCTACCAGCGGCTCGAGCAGGGGCGCTCGGTCGGGCGGGGCGACATCGACCGCGAATTCCGCCTCGCGCCCGAGGACGAGACCCCGGACCGCCAGCTCGAGATGTTCGACGGCGGCAAGGTCGAGATCAAGACCCGCCGCAAGCTGATCGAGCCGCGCACCGAGGCGCAGAAGGCCTATGTGCGCTCGCTCTACCAGAACGAGATGTGCTTCGGCATCGGCCCCGCGGGCACCGGCAAGACCTATCTCGCCGTCGCGGTGGGCGTGTCGATGTTCCTGCAGGGCCATGTCGACAAGATCATCCTGAGCCGCCCTGCGGTCGAGGCGGGCGAGAAGCTCGGCTACCTGCCCGGCGACATGAAGGAAAAGGTCGACCCCTACATGCAGCCGCTCTACGACGCGCTG
>CATNDK010000216.1 GCA_950096585.1 Thalassococcus halodurans
CGACGGGATCGTTATTGAAGACATACGCAAATACGACTGAGGACCGCATTGGGGGGTCAGAGTTGGGGGAAATATGAGAAAGACCATTCTGTCCGCCGCTGCCCTTCTTTGGG
This sequence comes from Thalassococcus halodurans, assembly GCA_950096585.1. GTDB lineage: Bacteria > Pseudomonadota > Alphaproteobacteria > Rhodobacterales > Rhodobacteraceae > Thalassococcus > Thalassococcus halodurans_A. The sequence continues at coordinate 114 of CATNDK010000216.1, forward strand.
GCACAACGGCCATCGCCGAAACCGACATGCTGATAGTCGGCAATGCAGGAAGTTCCGTCATGGATCGCTTCAGAAGCGGCCAGTCGGTCGAGGATCTGACCGATCAATACAGTGCCTACGGTCAGGGGGTGTCCGTCAAGGATGCCGAGGCCGAGGACATGACCCGCGCCGCGCTGCGGTTTCTGACGCAGTCGGATAGCGAAACAGACATGTCGGCTGTCATGCTGACGGGCCGTTTTGTCACCACGGGTGGCGAAACCTACCTTCTGCCGTCCACGGTCAGCAGCAATGTCGACATCACCGTCGCACTGACCGAGGCCCTGCCCCTGTCGCCGCTTCTGGCAGAGCTGGCACAACATCCCGGTCAGGCGCTTCTGATGCTCGGCACCGAGGATTTCGAACTGCAAGACACGCGCCTTTTGACCGTCGGCGTCGGTTCACCCGACCTGCCGCAAGGCGTGACGATGGTCACTGGCACGCCGACCGACATCGCGGGTTTTGCCGCGTCCCTGCCCCGCCGGTCTGTTGTTCGTCTGGCTGACTCGTCTGACCTAAGCCTGCGCGGGTATGTGCCAGACGACCTGACATTCTTCGAAGAAGACCGCGAAGCACCGCAGCCTCAGGTCGTCGAAGTGACCTCGACCGAAGCGGACGAGGCGCTTTGGGCCAAGGTTTCGGCACGCTCAGACCTGCAAGGCTACGAAGACTACCTGTCGGCCTTCCCTAACGGCCTTTACGCCGATCAGGCCCGCGCCCAGATCACCGAGATCAAGGCAGAACCCATGCGCGCAGAGCGTCTGGCAGAAGAAGCCCTAAACCTGTCCCGCGACCAGCGCCGCGAAATCCAGCGTGACCTGACCCTGCTGGAATACGAACCCCGCGGGATTGATGGCATCTTCGGCCAAGGCAGTCGCGCCGCGATCCGTCGCTGGCAAGAAGCGAACGCCTTTGAAGTCACCAGCTACCTAACCCGCGAACAAATCACACGGCTTGGCGCACAAGCCGACCGTCGCGCAGCCGAGCTTGAAGAAGAAGCCCGCCAGCGTCAGGCAGAACAGGAGCGCCAAGATCGCGCCTATTGGCAGGAAACGGGCGCTTTGGGTGATGCAGCGGGTCTGCGTGCCTACCTGAGCCGTTATCCCGACGGCGTTTATGCCGAGGTTGCGCAAGAACGTCTTGCCGCGATCGAAGCCGAAGCGCGCCAACAGGCCGCTGCACAGGATCGGGCCGCATGGGATGCTGCATCGAACGCTGACACCATCCCTGCCTATCAGGACTATCTGCGCGCCTTCCCGCAGGGTGCCTTTGCCGATGAGGCCGCTGGCCGAATCGAAGCGCTGCAAATCCCGTCTGACGAACGCCGCGCTATCGCTCAGGCCGAAGCCCAAGAAGCCGCGCTGAACCTGCCACAAAACGCCCGTAGGTTGGCCGAGGCCCGCCTGAAGGAACTTGGCCTGAAACCGGGTCCTGTGGACGGCACGTTTGATGACAAAACCCGCCGCGCCATCCGTCGCTATCAGGAAGCACGGAATATCACGGTGACTGGCTATCTTGATCAACAAACGGTTGTCCGCTTGCTGGCAGGCAGTCTGCTGCGCTAAGCAACAATTTATCACATAACAAAACGGCCCGCAGATTGCGGGCCGTTTTTCTATATCCCAAACAGCAAAAAGCCGCCCGATGGGCGGCCTTAGCTATTTCAACACTGATTTTGAAATCAGCCCTGGCGCGCTTTGAAACGACGCTGGGTTTTGTTGATCACGTATACTCGGCCCTTACGGCGCACAACGCGGCAATCGCGATGGCGGTTTTTGAGCGAGCGGAGCGAATTCTTGACCTTCATGGGTCTTCTCCTGTTTCGCGGCGCATCGCTTGCGCCCTTGGGTTGCCTAGTGCCTCAGGGCCATGGCCCGAAGCGGTGAATAATCATGGTGGGCGGTACAAGGTTCGAACTTGTGACCCCTACGATGTCAACGTAGTGCTCTACCACTGAGCTAACCGCCCTTACCGACTGGTCCGATCGTGCCCCATAACGAAATGGGGCGCGGATACCCGCGCCGGTGGACGGGTCTATAAAAGGAGTCGCGGGAGGGATCAAGGGCTTTTGGACAGAGAAAAAATCGGCTTATGTTTTGGCAGAGGAGAACGAATGCCAAAAGTCGCGTTTCATGTTTATCGTCCAGAGGTTCTGACGTCTTGTGTGGTGTTCGCATCCCCGCATTCCGGACGCGATTATCCGTGGTCCTTTATGCGCCACACGATCCTGAATGATCACGAGATTCGGACATCGGAAGATGCCTATGTCGACCGGCTTTTCGACAGCGCCCAGCAATTCGGCGCGCCGTTCATCAAAGCTGGCGCACCGCGTGCCTTTGTCGATCTGAACCGCTCGGCCGAAGAACTGGACCCCGCCCTGATCGAAGGCGTGCGCCGCGTGGGCCACAACCCGCGTGTGGCGTCTGGTTTGGGTGTGATCCCCCGTGTCGTATCGAACGGACGGGCGATTTATCGGGGCAAATTGCCCATGATTGAGGCGGAACGGCGTATCGCGCTTTATTGGCGACCCTACCACGCACAGCTGAAAAACCTTCTGGATCAGTCACATAAGGAATTCGGCACGGCGATCCTGATCGATTGCCATTCGATGCCTCACGAGGCCGCAGCCGGTGCCAAGCGATCCAACGGCACAAAGCCCGACATCGTGATCGGCGACCGCTTCGGCGCCTCTGCCGATCCTGATCTGGTAGATCGCATCGAAGCGGCCTTTACCTCGGCCGGATTGAACGTTGCGCGCAACACGCCCTTTGCGGGGGCGTATATCACCCAGCACTACGGCCGCCCGTCGCGCGGCCAGCACGCAATCCAGATCGAAATCGACCGCTCGATCTATATGGATGAAAGCAGTATCCGCCCGAACGAAAATTTCGGTTCCTTCCGGCAGTTGTTGCGTGGTGTGACCGCTGAAATCGCCGCGCTTCAGCCCCGTGGGTCGCAACGGCTTGCCGCTGAATAACAGCGCGCTGATTCGGGATCAGAACAGCGCCTGTAGCTTTTTGCGCAACATATCTGCATCGGAAATGTGCAAACGGACCGGCAGGGTCAGAACTTTCTGCCGGAAATCAGCGGGCAGACGCACCGCATCTTTTTCGGTCGTGACCAGTTGCGCACCCAGCATCCGTGCTTCGGTTTCCAGTCGCGTCATCAGGGATGTGGTCAGCGGCTGGTGATCTTCCAAAGGCTCGCTTCGCAGCAGGTTCGCGCCAAGATCGGTCAGCGTGGCAAAGAATTTTTCGGGGTGCCCGATACCGGCAAAAGCCAATGCATCCAGACCGTCCCAATCCATGCCGGTCTGCAAAGGCTCTAACGCGCCGGTCAGATGGGGCACTGGGAATTGATCCCGCCACAACTCGGCAAAACGTGTCTGCGCCTGTGCCCTGCCAATCGACACCACAACATCGGCGCGCTTCAGACCTGCGGCGACAGGTTCGCGCAATGGCCCTGCAGGCATACACCGCCCGTTCCCGAAGCCTTTGACGGCATCCACAACGATGATCGAGAAATCCTTGGCCAGACCGGGGTTTTGGAACCCGTCATCCATGACAATCGCCTGCGCACCGGCAGTTTCGGCCGTTTTCGCGCCCTCTGCGCGATTGCGCGACACCCAAACAGGGGTGAACGCGGCCAACAGCAAAGGTTCGTCACCAACCTGATCGGCGGTGTGGGTACGCGGATCAACGGCAACAGGGCCGGTCAGAGACCCGCCATAGCCGCGCGACACTACATGCGCTGTGATGCCCATGTCGGACAGCATTTGCAAAACAGCGATCACGGTCGGTGTTTTGCCCGTCCCCCCTGCGTTCAGGTTACCCACGCAAATCACAGGGATGGAGGCCGTATAGTCGGCGGGCTTGGCAACCCGCCGCGCCGTGACCATGGCGGTCAGCTTGCCCAAAGGGGCCAACAGGCGTGCGCGCAGGGCCGGTGCATCGGGGGCGCTATCCCAGAACCTTGGCGCACGCATCACGCGTGATCCTTTTGCACAAAGCGGTCGATACAGTCCTGCACGGTTTCCACAATCTCGTCTGCCACCATTGCGCTGGACGATACGATATCCCATCCCGCATGCGCCATGGCCGCCGCCCGATCCGGAGCAAGCAGTTGCGTCACCGCACCGGACAGTGATTCCGTATCGCGCACGATCCGCGCCGCGCCTGCATCGACAAGACGGCTATACGCCGCCAAATGCCTGCCGACGTTCGGCCCGTAAATGATCGCAGTGCCCAAGGCTGCGGCCTCTAACGGTTCGCTGCCGCCATGGCCTGCCGAAATCGACCCGCCCAAGAACACCAACGGCGCAAGCCGGTACCACAACCCAAGCTCATCCGAACTTTCGCACAACAGAACCTGGGTGTTTTCATCCAGATCATCACCCTGATCCCATCGGCACACCCGAAGGCCGCTTTCCTGTGCGACCTGATCGCAGATCACGCCATCATCCTCGGTTTCAGGGACAAGAAGCAACAGCAAGCGATGCGCAAGGCGCGTGGCCTTATCATGCGCCGCCAGAACAGTGGCGCATTCATCACCGCGCACACGGGCCGCCAGCCACACGGGCCGCCCGTGGATCAGGCCGGTCAGTTCATCCAGTTGCGTCTCGTCGTATTCCAACGGCGCTGGCGTTTCCGTCAATCGCGATCCGCGTCTGATCCTTTCGGGGTCAACACCGGCACGGATCAAACCGTGTTCGCCGGCCTTGCCGATGCAAAACAGGCGATCAAACAACTGCAATACCGCCCCGCTGCTGTCGGACAACCAGCGATGAACCGGCGTGTGAAACTCGGTCTCTTCGACATTGAACAACACAAGACTGCATTTTCGCGCGTGCGCTTCTGTCAGCAAGGCGGGCGGCAGGACATCGCCGGACCAGACGCAGACCGCGGGCTTCCAATACGACAGGAAGGCTTCGACGTCGGCTGCATTTTCCGATGGAAGGGGTTCGACCTGTTCTGTGCAATTGCGCCAGACGCCGGTGCGAATGATCTGCAGGTCAGGCTGTAGCTGCTGCAAACGCGCGCCGATAGTGTTCAGCGCGCGCATATCTGTATCCACAGTCGCATGAAGCCAGACAACCGGACCCGACCGGCGAACGCCGATACTGTGCCAGCTGGGTTGGCCAGACAACCTGCCGCGTG
>CATNDK010000217.1 GCA_950096585.1 Thalassococcus halodurans
CGCCATTCTTCAGCTGGATGGTGTGACGTCGGCTGACCTGACCACAGAAGACGCGCGGGCCATGATCGACGGACTGACCAATCAGGCGTCCGGCAGCCTTGCCGAAGACCTGTATCGCGCGTTCATCGTGAACATTCAGACCCGCGCTGGCGTGACAGAAAATCCAACAGCGTTGCGACAGATCAACGCGCAAATTCAGTGAGTTAACTATGGTTGCCTTGACGCCCGAGTTCCGGGAATTCGAAACCGAATACGCCGCAGGCAAAAATCAGGTGGTGTACGCCCGTCTCGCGGCCGATCTGGACACACCTATTTCACTGATGCTCAAGCTGACAGGCGCTGCCAAAGACGCCTTCATGCTGGAATCCGTGACCGGCGGCGAAGTTCGTGGACGTTATTCGATCATCGGAATGAAGCCGGACCTGATCTGGCAGTGTCACGGCACACAGTCGCGTATCAACCGTCACGCACGGTTTGACCCCGACAGTTTCACCGCGCTGGACGACGATCCACTTACAAGCCTGCGTGCGCTGATTGCCGAAAGCAAAATCGAGCTGCCCGAAGACCTTCCTCAGGCCGCAGCCGGTCTGTTCGGCTATCTGGGCTACGACATGATTCGACTGGTCGAACATCTGCCAGACGTGAACCATGATCCCCTGGGGCTGCCTGACGCGCTGATGATGCGTCCGTCTGTCATTGCGGTTCTGGACGGTGTTAAAGGCGAAGTCACAGTTGTGTCCCCTGCATGGGTGTCAGACGGCCAATCCGCACGTGCAGCCTACGCTCAGGCCGCAGAACGCGTCATGGACGCCGTCCGCGATCTGGAGCGCGCAATGCCGCAAGCCAGCCGCGATCTGGGCGATGCGAAAGAGGCAGGCGCACCTGTCAGCAACTTTACGCGCGAGGGCTACAAAGAAGCCGTCGAGAAGGCCAAGGATTACATCCGCAAGGGTGACATCTTTCAGGTGGTGCCGTCGCAGCGCTGGACGCAGGATTTCCCCCTGCCGCCGTTTGCGCTCTATCGCTCGCTGCGCCGCACAAACCCGTCACCGTTCATGTTCTATTTCAACTTCGGTGGCTTTCAGGTCATCGGTGCCAGCCCCGAAATTCTTGTACGGGTCTTTGGCGACGAAGTCACCATCCGCCCGATCGCAGGCACCCGCCCCCGTGGCGCGACGCCGGAAGAGGACCGCGCGAACGAGGCCGATCTTTTGGCCGATCAAAAGGAACTGGCCGAGCACCTTATGCTGCTCGATCTTGGCCGCAACGACACTGGCAAGGTGTCTAAAATCGGCACGGTCCGTCCGACCGAAAAATTTGTGATCGAACGCTACAGCCACGTGATGCACATCGTGTCTAACGTTGTTGGCGAACTGTCAGATGATCAGGATGCGCTGTCTGCCCTGCTTGCCGGTCTGCCAGCTGGCACAGTGTCTGGTGCGCCCAAAGTGCGTGCGATGGAAATCATCGACGAATTGGAGCCTGAAAAGCGCGGCGTCTATGGCGGTGGTGTTGGATACTTCTCGTCCGGTGGCGATATGGACATGTGTATCGCCCTGCGCACAGCCATCGTGAAGGATCAGAAGCTGTATATTCAGGCCGGTGGTGGCGTTGTCTACGACAGCGACCCCGAGGCGGAATATATGGAAACCGTTCACAAATCGAACGCGATCCGTCGCGCAGCCGCGGACGCAGCGCGCTTCACAGGCACCGGCAACGAATAAAGCCCGAAGGCCGCGCTTAGGCGGCCTCGGCTGCTGTCTGACGGATGCGTTCGATCATCGCGCGCAATCCGTTAGACCGCTGCGCAGACAGGTGATCCGTCAGCCCAAGGCGACCGAATTCGGCACGCGCATCCACCGCGCCCACCTCGGACAGCGGCAACCCATCATAAAGACGGATCAGAACAGCGATCAGACCGCGCACGATCATCGCGTCGCTGTCGCCTTTGAAATGGAACGTGTTTCCGTCGATTTGCGGATGCAGCCAGACCTGACTGGCACAACCGTCAACCTTAGTCGCAGGCACACGCAGGGCTTCTGGCAAAGGTTCCATGTCCTTGCCCAGATCGATCACCGTGCGATAGCGGTCTTCCCAGTCTTCCAGAAACTCGAAATCTTCCACCAGTTCTTCGAACGCTGCCTGCGCCATAATTCACCTTCCATACGTCTTTGACACAGACCTAGGGAGACATCGGAAAAAGGTCCAGCCCTGCCTTCATGCTTTTCAACTGCGCGCCGATAGGCTAGTCCATTGGTAGTTCAGGCAAGGGGCAGGATACCAATGTTTAAACCGGTGGCGGTTCTTCTCGTTTCGACGCTCGTTTTAACCAGCTGTGGCACAGTGCGCGAGTCGCGCCTGAACCCGTTCAACTGGTTCGGCTCTGCCCGTTCGGTTCCGACGGATGTCGCCAACCCCCTGCTGCCGCAGCGGCGCGAGGCGGTGTCGATTTTCGTCACAAACAAAGAAAAAGAACGCGTTCCAGGTAATCCAATTGCCCAAGTCAGCGAATTGCTGATCGAACGCCGCCCCGGTGGCGCGATCATTCGGGCCACAGGCGTTGCCGACCGCACAGGCCCGTTTGAAGCGGAACTGATCCTTGAAGACGGCGAAGATCCGACAGTGATCAGCTACGTCTTTGCAGCCAAGCAACAGCCCGGCCCCCGCAACACAGGTCCGGACGCGCGCAAAGTAACGGTTGCTGATTGGCTGACAGACAATGAACTGGCAGGCATTCGTACCATTCGCGTCGTAGGACGCGAAAACACGATGGTCACGCGCCGTTAATCGTCTTCCAGTTCGATCCCTTCGACAGACGATCCATTCGCACCAAGGGCGATCTCGCCCTTGCAGAGCTTCAGCGCGTCTTCACCGAACACCTCATAACGCCAACCAGACAGCGCAGGCACATTGCGCATGCCCGCTGCAATTGCATCCAGATCGGACGCGGGCGCAATCAGCTTCGATGCCACGCCCGAGCTTTCGGTCTTGGCCTTTAGCAAGACGCGCAACAGATCAGCCAACGCTGGGTTCACGTTCAGCTTATCGCGGTCGTTGTTGACCTCGGGCAGCTTTTCTTTCGGGCAATCCAGACCTGCTTTGACAGCGGCCAGAATTCCGTCAGCAATATCGCCCTTGCGCGCTTCACGCAGCAACAGACGGGACCGGCCAAGGTCTTCCATGTTCTGGGGTTTGGTTGACGCCAGTTCGACCAAGGCATCGTCTTTGAAAACGCGATTGCGCGGAATGTTACGGTTCTGCGCATAGTCTTCGCGGAAGCGGGCCAGTTCGCGCACGATGCCAAGGAAACGCGTGCTGTTCGTGCGTGTCTTGATCCGGCGCCACGCCTGATCCGGGCGCGTGATATAGGTTTCGGGATCGGTCAGAATTGCCAGCTCTTCCTGGACCCAACGATCACGTTTAGAGCTTTTGAGCTTCTTGTTCAGATACTCGTAAATCTGGCGCAGATGCGTGACGTCAGCCAAGGCATACTTTTGCTGGGCATCGGTCAGCGGGCGACGCGACCAGTCTGTGAAGCGCGACGATTTATCAAGGCTAGACTTGGCGATACGCTTAACCAGCGTTTCATACCCCACCTGTTCGCCAAAACCGCAGACCATGGCAGCGACTTGCGTATCGAACAGTGGTTCGGGAATGACACCATGATCGATGTAAAATATCTCAAGATCCTGACGCGCGGCGTGGAAGACTTTCACGACGTCCGTGTCTTTGAACAACTCCATCAGCGGTTCAAGCGACAGACCATCAGCCAGCGGATCGATCAGTACTGCACTGTCATCGTCATCATCCGGATAGGCGACCTGCACCAGACACAGTTTGGAATAATAGGTCCGTTCGCGCAGAAATTCGGTATCCACTGTAATATAGGGATGTTTTTTCGCGCGATGACAAAAAGAAGCGAGGTCGTCGGTCCGTGTAATGATCTTCATAGGGGCCTTTGTTTTTCAAAATCTGCGCGCGTCGTTTTGGCGACCCTATCGGAAAGCACCCCTGCTGCAAAGCGGCTGATCAAAAGCCGATTTTAACGGGGGTCCGGTCACCTTCTGCAAATCTACGAAGCACAGCAGGGTAAAGTTTGTGTTCCTGTTCGAGTACGCGGGCTGCCAGCACATCAGGGGTGTCGCCCTTTAGCACCGGAACACGCGCCTGACCAAGGATCGGTCCATCATCCAGTTCCGGCGTCACTTCGTGCACAGTACAGCCGTGGTACGCATCCCCTGCCTCGAGCGCGCGGGCATGGGTGTGTAGTCCGCGGTACTTCGGCAAAAGCGATGGGTGGATGTTCAGCATCCGGCCCTGCCATTTGGACACGAAGCCTTCTGTCAGAACGCGCATGAAGCCTGCCAGACAGACGATATCTGGCTGCGCCTGAAGGATGCGGTCGTGCAGCACCTCTTCGAACGCGGCGCGGTCGCCTTTGAACGGGCGGTGGTCGACAAAATCCGTGTCGACGCCAAGCGCCGCAGCCTTGGCCAAACCGCCTGCGTTTTCGCTGTTTGCCATGACCAGACAAGCACGCGCGGGATGGTCACCCGTCATGCTTTCAACCAGCGACACCATGTTGGAACCGCCGCCCGAGATCAGGATGGCTACGCGTTTCGTCACGCAAGTTTCCCCGAATAGGCCACACCGGGCTGATCGGTGACTGTACCGATGCGGAAGACGGATTCGCCTTGCTCGGTCAGCAGCGCCTCAAGCGCTTCGGCCTCATCCGCCGAAACAACAAGGATCATGCCGATGCCGCAGTTGAACGTCTTGAGCATCTCTGCGTCGTTCATGCCGCCCAGTTCACGCATCCATGCGAACACGGCGGGCAGCGTCCATGTATCCAGATCGATCGTTGCGCCCATATCTTCGGGCAGAACGCGCGGCAGGTTTTCAGTCAGACCACCACCTGTGATGTGGGCCAGCGCATGAACGCCCCCTGCCCGCACAGCCGCCAGCGCCTGTTTGACGTACAGGCGTGTAGGCGTCAGCAGTTCCTGACCAAGCGTCTTGTCAGACCACGGGCAAGCAGCCTCCCAGCCAAGACCGGACATCTCGACCAGCTTACGCACCAGCGAATAGCCGTTGGAGTGCACACCGTTCGAACCAAGGCCCAGCAGTACATCACCCACCTGCACGTCCGCAGGAAGATCCTGACCACGCTCCATCGCGCCAACAGCAAAGCCTGCAAGGTCAAAGTCGCCAACAGGATACATGCCGGGCATTTCGGCGGTCTCACCACCGATCAGCGCGGTACCGGACTGAACGCAGCCCTCAGCAATG
>CATNDK010000218.1 GCA_950096585.1 Thalassococcus halodurans
GGGCGCGGTGATCGAAAAGATCACCGGTGCGCGTAAGGGCGAACTGGCCGAGATGAAGCAGGCCGGTGCGGGTAAGACACGTATCGTGGCGCACGTTCCGTCCCGTGGCCTGATCGGTTATCACGGCGAATTCCTGACCGACACGCGCGGCACAGGCGTTCTGAACCGCGTGTTCCACGGCTGGGCAGCGCACAAAGGCCCGATCCCGGGTCGTCGCGCAGGTGTTCTTATTTCCATGGAAGACGGTGAAGCCGTGGCCTACGCGCTGTGGAACCTTGAAGAGCGTGGCCGCATGTTCGTGGGCCCGCAGGCCAAGGTCTATCAGGGCATGATCATCGGTGAACATTCCCGTGACAACGACCTTGAAGTGAACCCGCTGAAAGGTAAGAAGCTGACCAACGTTCGTGCCTCCGGCACCGACGATGCGGTTCGTTTGACACCGCACATCAACTTCAGCCTTGAAGAGGCGATTGCCTACATCAACGATGACGAACTGGTCGAAGTAACGCCGTCGTCGATCCGTCTGCGCAAACGCTATCTGGATCCGCATGAGCGTAAGCGGATGGCGAAACAAGCCTGATAACATAAGAAAAACCCTCCCCCAGATCGGGGGAGGGTTTTTTAATTTAGCTGACTATTTCTGGATCAGTCGGTGATTTCGACGACGATCAGATCACGTTCAGACGCGTTGCGCGCATGGCTCAGCGCCTCTTGGTAGCCGTCCGAATGGTAGCAATCGATCGCGGCCTGTTTGGACGGGAACTGTGCCACTACATGGCGTTCACGCTGAGCGCCTTCCAGAATGTGGTAGTCACCGCCACGGGCCAGAAAATGACCGCCATGTTCGGCAATCACTGGGCCTGCCAGTTTGGCGTATTTGCCGTAGGATTCGGCGTCGGTTACGTGCACGTGGGCAATCCAGAGTGCCGGCATTTATAGTCCCTCCACAATAATGATGTCGCGTTCGCTAGAGCGCAGCGCGATTGGTAGAATGGCTTGATAAGCGTCCGAGTTGTACCAGGCTTCGGCCTGTTCCAATGTTGGAAACTCGACAATCACGTGCCGTTCCGGCGCGCTGCCTTCGACAACTTTTTGCCGACCAGCTTTGACTAAAAATTTGCCGCCCGCAGCCTCGGCCAAGGCAACTGTTTGGGCGGCATATTCTTTGTAATCGTCCGGATCGGTTACGGTGATCCGCGCGATGATGTAGGCGGGCATCAGCCCGCCACCACAGCCTCGGCAGCTTTGATCGCAGCCTCGGCGTTGTCCGTGCTTGCACCACCACCCTGGGCCATATCAGGACGGCCACCGCCGCCTTTGCCACCGAGTTCCGGAACCGCTGCACGGACCAGATCAACCGCAGACAGTTTGTCTTTCAGGTCATCGGTCACGCCCGCCGCAACAGCCGCTTTGCCGCCTGTATCAGCAATCAACAGTACCGCACCGCTGCCCAGACGTGCTTTGTGCTCGTCGATCAGCGGGGGCAGGTCTTTGCCGGACACGCCCGACAGAACCTGAGCGTGGAACTTCACGCCGTTGATCTCTTTCGCCTCAGCAGGGGCCTGACCGCTGCCACCGGACATTGCCAGTTCACGACGCAGCTGGGCCACTTCGTTATTCAACGCTTTGCGTTCGTCCATCAGCGCCTTGACCCGCGCGGGCAGGTCAGCAGCCGTGGCTTTCAACTCGCCCGCCAGTTCGGAAACGATCCGGTCCTGACCGCGCAGGTAATCCATCGCGGCCTCACCTGTCAGCGCCTCGATCCGGCGAACACCGGCAGAAGACGCACTGTCGCCCAGTGTCACGAACAGACCGATCTCACCGGTGCGTGCCACGTGCGTACCACCGCAGAGTTCGAGCGAATACGTGTCGCGGTTCGAACCTTTGCCCGAGGACGCGTCGGTGCCCATGGACACAACACGCACCTCATCGCCGTACTTTTCACCAAACAGCGCCTGTGCACCCATCGCGCGGGCATCGTCGGGCGTCATGATGCGGGTTTCGACCGGTGCGTTTTGGCGGATGTAGTCGTTCACCTCACGCTCGACCGTTGTCAGTTCATCCACGGTCAGGGCCTTGGCGTGGCTGAAGTCAAAGCGCAGACGGTCTGCCGCGTTCAGCGACCCGCGCTGTGCGACGTGATCACCCAGCGCGCGGCGCAGGGCTTCGTTCAACAGGTGCGTGGCCGAGTGGTTTGCACGAATGTTGGTCCGGCGTGCGTGATCCACGTCCAGCTTTGCAGCATCGCCCGCCTTGATCTCACCTTCGGTGATTTCGGCGAAGTGGATGAACACATCTGCCACTTTGCGTGTGTCGGTGATGGTCGCCTTGGCGCCATCTGTGGTGATCACGCCTGTGTCGCCAACCTGACCACCGCTTTCTGCATAGAAAGGTGTCTGGTTCAGAACGATCTGCACTTTGTCGCCAGCCTTGGCACCGTCGACCTTTGCACCGTCCGCGACGATGGCCATGATCTGGCCTTCCGCTGTTTCGGTATCATAGCCAAGGAAGTCGGTCGTGCCGTGTTCTTCGGCGATGTCGAACCAGATGGCAGCATCGGCGGCTTCGCCTGTGCCGGACCATGCCGCACGGGCCTTGGCCTTTTGTTCGGCCATGGCTGTGTCGAAACCGTCGGTGTCGACCGTCAGGTCCTTTTCACGCAGCGCGTCCTGCGTCAGGTCCAGCGGGAAGCCGTATGTGTCGTACAGTTTGAACGCGGTTTCGCCGGGCAGGGCGGCACCTTCGGGAAGGTTCGCAAGCTCTTCGTCCAACAGCTTCAGGCCACGATCCAGCGTCTGACGGAAACGGTTTTCTTCCAGCAGCAGGGTTTCTTCGATCAGCGCCTGCGCGGTGCCCAGTTCAGGATAGGCCGCGCCCATCTGACGGACCAACGCGGGAACCAAACGGTGCATCAGCGGGTCTTTGGCACCCAACAGGTGCGCGTGGCGCATCGCGCGGCGCATGATGCGGCGCAGAACATAGCCGCGACCGTCGTTCGACGGCATGACGCCATCGGCGATCAGGAAGGACGTGGACCGCAGGTGATCGGCGATCACGCGGTGATGTGTTTTGCCCGGACCGTCGGGGTCGGACGATGTGGCATCAGCGGATGCTTCGATCAGCGAACGCATTAGGTCGGTGTCGTAGTTGTCGTGCTTACCCTGAAGCAGCGCGCCAATCCGTTCCAGACCCATACCGGTGTCGATGGACTGCATGTCCAGCGCGCGCATGGAGCCGTCTTCGAACTGTTCGTTCTGCATGAAAACGATGTTCCAGATTTCGATGAAACGGTCGCCGTCTTCTTCGGGCGATCCCGGAGGGCCGCCCCAGATGTGGTCGCCGTGATCATAGAAAATCTCGGTACAAGGGCCGCAGGGGCCAGTCGGGCCCATCTGCCAGAAGTTGTCGGACGTCGCGATGCGAATGATACGATCTTCCGGAATGCCGACTTTCTTCCAGATTTCAAAGGCTTCGTCATCGGTGTGATAGACTGTGGCCAAAAGGCGCGTCTTGTCGATGGCAAAGTCTTTGGTGATCAGCTCATAGGCAAAGGGGATCGCTTCGGTCTTGAAGTAATCGCCGAACGAAAAGTTTCCGAGCATCTCAAAGAACGTATGGTGGCGTGCTGTGTAGCCGACGTTATCAAGGTCGTTGTGCTTGCCGCCAGCGCGTACGCATTTCTGTGCAGTCGTCGCGCGGGTATAGTCGCGGGTTTCGACACCCGTGAACAGGTTCTTGAACTGCACCATGCCCGAGTTCGCAAAAAGCAACGTCGGGTCGTTACGCGGCACAAGCGGGGACGAGGGCACAATCGTGTGCCCCTGTTTTTCGAAATAGCTCAGAAAGGTCGAGCGGATATCGTTCAGCGTTGCCATGCTTTGCCTCGTGTCGCAAAAATTTTGTCAGATGTACCCCTAGCGTTGGGTGCTGTCCACAGGGGCAGGGCTTAGGTCAACTGCTTTTCAAAAAAATGTTCGGCATAGGGATTGTCGTTGTAGCGATCGATTTCGATCCAGCCGTTGTTGCGGTACAATCCAAGGGCTGCATGGAGCCGCCCGTTCGTGTCCAATTGTAGCGTCGTCATGCCCAGTTTGCGCGCGTGATCCTCGATCTCGTCCATGAGCCGTTTGCCAAGGCCAAGTCCACGGGCGGCAGACGATAGCCACAACCGTTTGACCTCGCCCAGTTGCGTGCCTTGGCCTTTCAATCCGCAACATCCGATGGGCAGACCGTCCGAGGTTGCCAGCAGAAAAATGCCCTTGGGGGGGCGCAGGTAATCGGCCTCTGGATTGCCTGAGGCATGAGGATCGAATGTGATGCCAAGGATGCTGGTGATCTCGTCGTAGAATTGGTTTACACAGTATGCGATGCGTGGGTCTTCGGGATCGACGGGGGCGATTTCGATGTGATCCCGCCCCAAAACTGTTGCGATCAGGTCCATAGCCGCCAGCAGGCTGTCCTGATCCTTGTAGCGGGTCAGAACTTTTTCAGCGGCAGAGTTCGAAAGGCTTTCATATTGGTGAAAGGCATCCCGACCCGCAGGCGTCAGTTGCGCGACCCTGCGACGGGCATCGTTTCCGTCGCTTTCGACTGTTATCAGCCCCTCTGCCTCTAATCCGCGCAGCAGACGGGACATCAAGCCTGAGTCCAGCTCAAGATATTCGCGCAAGTCGCTGACATCGGTTTTGCCGTGACCAATCGCATTCAGAACGCGGGCGGATCCCAACGGGCGTCCTAGTCCAAGGAATGACGTATCAAGGGCGCCACTTTGTGTGGTGACAGCACGGGACAGACGGCGGAAGCGGGATATGTTGTCTAGCATCGGGTGACTCGTTTGAATTTTTTCTGACTTTAGTCAGGTAAATTCGAGCGGCAACAAAAAACGCCCCGAAATCGGGGCGCTTTTCGTGGTTCTTTCGATGATTTTAGTCTTCGACCAAATCCGGATCGTCCGAGGCCATATCGAACTCAAGCCCGTGCGCGGCACGGATTTTGTCTTCGATTTCAATGGCGATGGACGTGTTTTCCTTCAGGTAGGTCTTGGCGTTTTCACGACCCTGACCGATGCGTTCATCCCCGTAGGAGTACCACGCGCCAGATTTTTCAACGACGCCAGCCTTCACACCCAGATCCAGCAATTCGCCGGTTTTCGAGATGCCTTCGCCATACATGATGTCGAATTCGACCTGCTTGAAGGGCGGTGCGACCTTGTTCTTGACGACTTTCACGCGGGTGGCGTTGCCGCCCACTTCGTCACG
>CATNDK010000219.1 GCA_950096585.1 Thalassococcus halodurans
CCTTGCGCCCGCCCTTCCCCGCGCTTGGGCGATGTCCTCGGCCAGAACTCTGCGGTTACAGGCGTTTGCAGGATTGGGGCTGCTGGGCTTTAGCGGACTTCTGGCGATGTGGGGCTCGGGCCTGATCGCGGGCTTTGCCTGCCTTGCGTCGCTTTTGATTGGCGCAGCCATCGTTTTGCCCCCAATCACAAATGCCGTCCTGAAAATAGCTGGCAAACTGCCACGTTCACCGCTTGGCCAGTGGATCGTCGCTGACACGCGTCAACAAGTGCCCGCGTTGTCTCTGGCCCTGATGGCACTGCTGCTTGCGTTGTCGGCCAATGTCGGTGTGGCGACAATGGTCGGCTCTTTCCGCGCCACGTTTGTGGGATGGCTCGACCAACGCCTCGCCGCCGAAATCTACGTAACCGCCCGCACGCCGCAAGAAGCAGAAGACATCCGGCGCTTTGCCGCGCCGCGCACGACAGCCGCCTTGCCCATCTGGTCCGTAGAAGCCACGCTGCTGGAACAGAACGTCGATATCTATGGCATCATCGATCACCCGACCTACCGCGATAACTGGCCTTTGCTGCAGGCAACCCAAGACGTCTGGGACGAAATCAGCACGGGCCAAGGCGTTCTGGTCAACGAACAATTCGCCCGCCGGAATGGCATCACCGTTGGCAACACTCTTTCGGTGACAAATACGTGGCCCCTGCCCGTGGTTGGCATCTATTCCGACTACGGCAACCCGCACGGTCAGCTGATCACGGCCCTCGCCCCGCTAGAAGAACGCTTTCCCAACCGACCCAAGTTGCGCTTTGCCTATCGCATCGCGCCGGATCAAGCGGGGGAATTGGCCCGCGATATCCGCGAAAAGTTCAATCTGCCCGCCTCTGCGGTCGTCAACCAATTCGACGTTAAACAAATGTCCCTACGGGTGTTCGACCAGACCTTTCTGGTAACCGGCGCGCTGAATGTCCTAACGCTGGGTGTCGCGAGCTTTGCCCTACTGACCAGTCTTTTGACGCTGTCCACCATGCGGCTTCCTCAACTGGCACCTGTCTGGTCTTTGGGGATCACGACAAAGACCCTGTCTAAAATCGAGTTCTGGCGCAGCCTTGCCTTGGCTGTGTTCACATGGATCCTGTCGATCCCGGTTGGGCTGGCGTTAGCATGGGTGTTGCTGTCGATCGTGAATGTCGAGGCCTTCGGCTGGAAGCTTCCGATGTACCTGTTTCCCACTGATTGGTTCAGGCTGGGCGTGCTGGCGGTTCTGGCGGCAGCAGTGGCCTGTTTCTGGCCGATCTACCGTCTAAGGCGCGTGCCCTCGGCGCAATTGCTACGGGTGTTTTCCAATGAACGCTAAAATCCTTTTGCTCCTTGTTGGTCTGTTACCTTCGATCACATCCGCACAGGGCTTTGCCGGGTTGGGAACCGAGGTCGACGGCTTCGCCGTTCCGGAACGCGGGACCAATTTCACGTTTCCACAAGATCACGCAGCACACCCCGATTTCCGGATTGAGTGGTGGTATCTGACGGCCAATCTGACCGACAGCGCTGGACGGGACTACGGTGTGCAATGGACGCTATTTCGCTCGGCCAGCCAGCCCACGGGTCTGCCTGAAGACCAGCTTTGGATGGGCCATGCCGCTGTGACAACAGAAGACACCCATTACCACGCTGAACGGCTTGCACGGGGCGCAACCGGTCAGGCTGGCATCAGCCAGCCGTTAACAGCTTTTATCGATGACTGGTCTCTGGCAACCGTGGCCTCTGGAAACAAAGACCTCCTCTCAGCTATCGACCTGACCGCGCGCGGGACCGAGTTTGCCTATCGCCTGAACCTGACCGCCAATGGCCCATTGGTTGCCCATGGTGACCAAGGTTATTCGGTCAAATCATCCTCGGGCCAAGCCAGCTATTACTACTCGCAACCGTTTTACACGGTCATGGGGACGCTCAATTTGCCAGATGGCGATATCGATGTGACCGGAACAGCATGGCTGGATCGGGAATGGTCCTCCCAACCTTTGGCGTCTGATCAAAGCGGTTGGGACTGGTTCTCGCTCAATCTTGATAGCGGTGACAAGCTCATGGCTTTCCGCCTGCGAAGTACGTCAGGAGACGACTACACATCGGGAACGTGGATCACTGCAGACGGTACGCCCACTGCAATCGACAACGGCGCAATCGAACTGTCGCCGATAGCCCAAACCACCACGCATGGCCGCGAGGTTCCGACCAGTTGGTCGGTAAAATTGCCCGAGAAGGACTTGGACATTACGGTAGAGGCCGTTCAGCCCGACGCATGGATGGACACACTATTTCCCTATTGGGAAGGCCCGGTCCGCATCACGGGATCGCACGGTGGTCGTGGCTATCTCGAGATGACAGGTTACAATTAGGTAATGCGTCAGCACGTCACTTTCGGCCACGTCGAAACCGTGTCATTCTTGCCGCCATGTTTGGACGACTCAAAAATCTGGTGATTGCCTGCCTGTCAGTGACGCTGTTTGCAGCGCTGACGGTCTATTCGGCGACCCAGATGGCGCCCGATCATGATACCTTGATGCAAAAGGCCGAAATGATTGCGGCTGGCGCAACGCTGGCCGATATCTGTTCCGAGAACCTTGATCAGCACGATCATGAACACCAGTGTCCGGTTTGTAATGAACTGCCGCGGTCCGAACAGGCCCGCGCACCGGAAAGCATCATCAAGCTTTCGATCGCTCTTGAGCATCACTACGCTGCGGACCTGATCACCGGCCCCCAGCTTCGTCATTCG
Source organism: Thalassococcus halodurans (assembly GCA_950096585.1). Lineage (GTDB taxonomy): Bacteria > Pseudomonadota > Alphaproteobacteria > Rhodobacterales > Rhodobacteraceae > Thalassococcus > Thalassococcus halodurans_A. The sequence continues at coordinate 2,768 of CATNDK010000219.1, forward strand.
CATGTCGCAGCCCGCGCGCCACCGGCGGCTGTCTGATTTTCCACACTTCCACCTGAAAACCGGCCTTCTGGGCCGCCCACCGCAGCATGCTCACGGCATCTGCGCGACCTTTGGAAAACGACATGACATCTTTGAACAAATCTGCCCTGATCACAGGGTTTCTCATGGCCCTCGCAACATCCACTTGGGCCGAAGACGTACCCAAGCCCATCCCCTTTCCGCCAACACAGCAAGGCGGCGGAATGAACCATATGGGGCATGAGAACTACGCCCACGGCATGCACGCCATGGAGACCGTCGGCGATCTGGAAATCTCGGGCTTTTATTCCCGCGAAACGCTACCCAATGCGCCGGTCGCTGGCGGCTTTATGACAATCACCAACAACGGCAGCACAGATGATCGCCTGATCGCCGCCAGCTCTGACATTTCCGGTCGCGTGGAAATCCATGAAATGGCCATGGAAAACGACGTGATGAAAATGCGCGAACTGGCTGATGGCCTGCCGATCCCCGCTGGAGAAACCGTCGAGCTAAAACCCGGCGGCTACCACGTCATGTTCATGGAGCTGAACACAGCCTTGATCCAAGGGGACACGGTCTCAGTAACGCTTGAGTTCGAACAGGCCGGTAGCACGACCATCACAATGCCCGTCGCCGCGCGACAAGGCGGCATGGGTCACACCGGCCATGGCGGCCACATGAAGCACGGAAGCTAAATCATGACCAACCGCAAATATTCGTTTGTGGTCGCGGGAGGGCTGGCAATTCTGGCCCTCTTCGCAGCCCTCTGGGTTGTTTTGATCATCCCGAAAATGAACCGCACCGCCGCAGACAGCCTAGGCATGGGCGATTACGCCCTGCTGACCACGGACCGCACGCCGTTCACAGAAGAAAGCCTGAAGGGCACGCCATCGGCTGTTTTCTTTGGCTTCACCCACTGCCCAGAGGTCTGCCCAACAACGCTGGGCGATATCGCCGGGTGGCAAGCGGAATTGGCTGATCAAGGCAAAGAGCTGCGCACATACTTTGTCACCGTCGATCCGGAACGCGATACCATCGACATGATGCAGGAATACGTATCATGGGTGCCCGGCGTCCTTGGCGTGTCCGGCCCCGAGGACGAGATCAAGAAAGCCATCACCTCGTTCCGCGTTTACGCCCAGAAGGTGCCGTTGAAAAACGGGGGCTACACGATGGACCACTCGGCCTTTGTGATGCTGTTCGATAATAAAGGACGCTTTGTGCAAACGATCAGCTACGGAGAGCAGTTCGACTCGGCCATGAAAAAGATCGACGCCCTGCTTTAACAAGGGTGTTCGGTATCGATTTCAGGAAGAAAGTGGTGGGTGATGAGAGACTCGAACTCCCGACATCTTCGGTGTAAACGAAGCGCTCTACCAACTGAGCTAATCCCCCGCCGTAGCGTGCCTTCTAGCTAAGGGCGTTCGGGCTTGCAAGACGTTTGTGGCAGTTTTTGGAGAAAATTTTTCGCCTTTTTAAAAGCCGCGAAGTTACCTTCAAAAACCTCGCATCACAGACACGAAAAAACGCCCCGATTTGGCCTCGGGGCGTTTCGATTTTTGGCAGGTTTTACAAGTTGCCTGCGCTCATTTCGCGGGCGATGTGATCGGCCTGCCGGATGGCCAAAGCCACAATCGTCAGCGTCGGGTTTTCTGCTGCCCCTGTTGTGAATTGCGACCCGTCGGAAATGAACAGGTTCGAAATATCGTGGCTCTGACCCCACTTGTTCACAACGCCATCACGCGCGTTTTCCGACATCCGGTTGGTGCCCAGATTGTGCGTCGACGGATATGGTGGCGTCGGGAAGACGCGTGTTGCGCCGACGGCCTCGTACACCGCGATACCCTGTTTGTAGGCGTGGTTGCGCATCGCAATGTCGTTGGGGTGATCATCGAAATGCACGTTTGCCACCGGCAGACCGTATTGGTCTTTCACATCGTGGTTCAGCGTTACGCGATTGCTTTCCTGCGGCATGTCTTCGCCAACCAGCCACATCCCAGCCATGTTTTCATAGCCATCCAAGGCTGTTGTGAACTCGCGCCCCCAAGCGCCCGGATCAAGGAAGGCCGCCATGAACGGAATGCCCAGCGCCAGCGTTTCCATTTCATAACCACCGACAAATCCGCGGGATGGATCATGCCTCGCTTCGTCCTGAATGATGCCAGCCATGGTCGTGCCGCGCCACATACGGACAGGTTTGTCGAACACCGCGTAGACCGAGCCGGTCATGTGACGCATATAGTTGCGCCCCACCTGCCCCGAGCTGTTGGCCAGACCATCAGGGAACATTGAAGATGCCGAATTCAGCAGCAAGCGCGGGCTTTCGAACGAATTGCCAGCCACGCAGACAATGCTTGCTTTCTGAAGCTGCAGATTGCCATCCGCATCGAAGTATTCGACGCCCGTCACCTTGCCCGCTTCATTGTGAACGATGCGGGCCA
>CATNDK010000220.1 GCA_950096585.1 Thalassococcus halodurans
AACCGCTGACAAGATCAAGAAATCGGTTCTGTTCCTTGATAAACCTCAGAAGCAGAAGAAATTGCGCGAGATTTTGTCGGATGATCTGGGCGGGCTGAGCCTTGTTTTTGCGCGCACCAAACGCGGTGCCGAACGGTTGTCCAAAGACCTGATCGCCGATGGCTATAACGCGGCGTCGATCCATGGCAACAAAAGCCAAGGCCAGCGTGACCGCGCGATCAAAGCGTTCCGCGAAGGCACGGTCACCGTGTTGGTTGCCACCGACGTGGCGGCACGCGGGATCGACATTCCGGGCGTTGCCCGCGTGATCAACTATGAACTGCCGAATGTCGCTGAATCCTACGTGCACCGTATCGGACGCACCGCCCGCGCGGGCCGCGAAGGCGAAGCAATTTCGTTTTGCAGCCCCGACGAACGCAGCCTGCTGAAAGACATCGAAAAGCTGATCAAACGCGAGTTCGAGGGTAAGCCTGCCGAAGGCAAATCAGAGCGTCCGGCACCCGCGAAATCGGACCGTGGCGATGGCAAATCCAAGCCGCCGCGACGCTCGCGCCGTCGTCGTAGCAAGGGCCCGAAGAATGATGCGCCCAAAAGCGCCAATAACGGATCTCGTGGCAATCCGCGCTCTGGTCAGAACCGTGTTAACAAAGGCTCCGGCCAGAAGAAAAAATCATCTGCGGCCTGATCTACCAAGAATAGCGGCGCGGGAAGGAATTCCTGCGCCGCGCTGCTTTCTTCCTGCTCCCCTTTCCCAAACTACCGATGATTGTTGAATAGGCGGGCATCTGGTGTGTCTTGCTTTTCATGTTTGACACCTATCGCCACCTGTTTGCGAAACTGTCGCCTTACAGCTCATGCCTGCTTGAAAGAACCATGCGGTCGCTTTGGGCGGGCATGGGGTTTCCTCAATCTCTAAATTCCATTTTCGTGATATTTTGATCAGTTGGTAGATTTTGTGGCTCTGCCGGTTCTCGGAATAGGCCAAAGGTCACTTTGGATCGAGCGCTGTTCTTTGTGAGCTTGCCTGTGCGCGATAGATAGTCGGTGCCTGACTTGCCCGCTATCACGCGGGTTTTAGGCTTCCTCAGTGAATTTTGTAGGAGGTCAGCATGCAGAAAAATTCCGTATTGGGCGGCGTTGTTGCAACGGCGATGATGATAGGCGGGGCGACCCCTGTCGTAGCGGATGAATTCATTAAGGGCATGATGGGTGCGATGATTGGCGCAGCGATTGCCAATGGCAATCAGGGCAAAACAACCCAGCGCCGAACGACCTCGACCAAAAAGAAATCCAGCAGCGGTGTTTCTTCTGCCGCGCGTGCAGCGAACAGGGAAATCCAGACCGCGCTGAACTATTTCGGTTTTCCGGCAGGAACACCGGACGGCGTGCTGGGCCGCAAGTCCCGCTCGGCCATTTCGTCCTATCAAGCGTGTCTGGGCTATCCGATCACTGGTCAGCTTTCACCCTTTGAGAAGGACTTCCTGATCAATTCCTACCATCGCGGTCAGGCGGGCGGGCAACAAACTATGGTGACGGTTGCACGTATGCCCAACGGCTATTGCGGATTGCTGCAAGCCTACCGTGAAGAGATGGCGCGCCCTGTCCAACCCGCCGCCGTACCAGCACCACCTGTTTCCACGGCTGCCGTTCCGACGATGCAACCTGTTCAGACAGCGGTTCAGAATACGATCAACGTTTCGAACAACTCGGCCGAGATGGCCAAGCTTCAGGACGAGTTCGATGAAATCGCCCGTCAGATCGAATTGCTGACAGATGTTCTAAGCCACCAGAAAGGGCTGGGGGCGACCGCGTCTCGGTCAGGGAAAATTCAGGCGCTAGAGGCCCGGATTACCTTGTTCGAAGGTCAGCGCAGCGACATCGTCGAAGAAGCAGAGGGCGCGTATCAAACGCCAATTCGACCCACCAACGCAAACCTTGGAACAACGGCACTGCGCGCGTCCGAAGTTTTCCCGAAGGTGCCTTATTACATCGCTGGCACAGAGCAGATCGGAGAGTTCTGGGTAGAACCGCGCATCACCGACGAAGGCTATCTGGTTTATAACTTCAACTTCCTTGATCCGGATGCAGAGCTGGCCAAGGTCGTCGAAAAGATTTCGATGTCGCCCTCGGATATCAAGAAAACCGTTCAGGGTCTGGAAAAGGTCGATGAGTGGACGCAGGTCGCACAAGAGAAAAACATCCGGCGGCGGTTTTCCAAGGCAGCCGTCTGTTTTCCCGCTGCCGACTGTGAAGAGAAGGTTGCTGGGAACACATCGACCGAGATTGTCTTCCTGACCTATGAAGATGGCAAAACTGCCGGTCAGTTCCGCCGCAACAAAGGCCGGAGTGCTGCGACCTACAATCTGTCGAATGAATCCGGAATGCTTCTGGCGGCCTACCTGGAATATATGCTGGACGTCGGCAGCAAGGAATTCGAAGCCACGACAATGACAGACGACGATCTGTCAGCGATGTTCGAATGATGGGCCGCGTGTGGAAAGCCGCCACCTTGATGGCGCTGGCTGCTCTGCCGACTGCCGCTGTGTCTGATAAGGGTGTCAGCATGGCCCAGTTTTCGGAAGCAAAAAACCAGATTTCCGACTTCTCGGAAAGGCTGGGTGCGTATGCTGCCTGCTATGAACTTGTCGGGTTTATCCGGAAGGCCGGGTATCAAACGGATACAGGCGGCGTGATCAAAACGCTGTTTCAAGGGGCCGCTGATCCGGCCAAGGTGCGCACCGGTTTCCTTGAGGCCTTGGAAAAAGACGGCTTCAGTTTTGAACAAATGATGATGTTGGATCGGATGCTGATCGAAGCCGAAGAAAAGGCAATCGCCGAGACGCGCAAGCAACTCACATCGTCGGATGACAAGAACATGATCAGGATCTGTTCCCTAGCGCGCGGGCAAATCAAACGCCAATGATCTGAAAGACAACTCTTTGCAAAAGGCCGGGACCGAAACGTTCCGGCCTTTGTCTTTGGGTGCTGATGTTTTCTATTGTTGATAAAAATAATAGGGAATATGCAGGACCAAGCGTTTATCCCTATGTGCCCTATGACTTCTGCTGACCATCTTCCTTTGACATTGCCTGACTATCACGCCCGCGCAGCCGAGGCGCTGCAGGCCGAGCAGTCCGCATATTTCCTGTCCGGTGCCGGTGAAGGCGTGACGATGCGATCAAACCGTCGCGATTTCGAAGCTATCGGACTACGCCCGCAAGTTCTGCAGGAATTGCGAAATGGCGACACCAAGCTGACGCTGTTCGGTACGCAATTGGCGCATCCGATCCTTGTCGCACCCTTTGCCTATCAATCCTTACTGGACGAGGGCGGGGAAACGGCCACCGCTCAGGGTGCCACGGCGCAAGAGGCGCTAATGGTGCTTAGCGCGCAAAGCAGCCAGCGGATGGAAGATGTGCGGGCACAGGGCGGAACCTGCAATTGGTTTCAGCTGTATTGGCAGACCAATCTGGGTGGCACGTCGATGCTGGCGGAGCGTGCGGCCAAGGCGGGGTTCCAGGTGTTGGTCCTGACCGTTGATGCGCCGGTGAATGGTGTGCGCGATGATGAAATGCGCACGGGGTTCAATTTGCCTGACACAGTCCGTCCCGTAAATCTGGATGGATTGCCGCAACCTGTTTTCGACCCGTTGTCAGAAAGCGAGTCCTTTCTATTCAATCGCATCGTCCATGTTCTGCCACGGTGGGACGACCTGAGGTCATTCTGTGAACAGTCGCCATTGCCTGTTGTGGTCAAAGGCCTCCTGACACCGGAAGACGCGACACGCGCGGTCAAAGCGGGCGCCGCAGGGGTGATCGTGTCAAACCACGGGGGGCGCGTTCTGGATGGTGCGCCCTCGGCTATCTCGGTTCTACCAAACATCGTGCGGGCGCTTGGCGGCTCTGTTCCTGTGTTAATGGACAGCGGTGTGCGGCGCGGGTCGGACGTGTTCAAGGCGCTGGCCTTGGGCGCGGACGCTGTGCTTGTCGGGCGTCCTGTTGTATGCGGGCTGGCCGTTGCCGGTGCGCTGGGCGTAAGCCATGTTTTGCGCCTGTTGCGCGACGAACTTGAGGTGACCATGGCCCTGACAGGGTGCCGGACCTTGGCCGATATCACGCCCGACCGCGTCATCCCTGACGCGCATCGGGTTACTTAAAGCTATAGCGCAGCGGAACCATCAGGGTGAATTCATCGCCCGCAAGATGGTTTGGCGGCGTCGGAAGTTTTTCAAGATCGTCAAAGACTTTCAGTGCGGCATTGTCCAGAACTGGCCAGCCCGAGCTTTTGTCGATGTCCCGGTTCAGTACGTTGCCATAGCGGTCGATGGTGAAGCGCACCATGACCTCGCCTTCGATCTTTTTCTTGCGGGCCAGATCAGGATAGCGCTTGGCCTTGGAAATCCGCACGACGATGTCTTTTTGCCATTCGGTGATCTGCGCCATTTCTTCGGCGCTCAGGCCTTCTTCTTTGGCCTGCGCTTTGTCCGAGGACTGTTCCGCATCCACACCCGAAACCGAGGCCTGCGAGGCATCCTGTGCTACGGCCCCCATCTGGGTTTCGGCTTCTACCTTTTCTTCATCGTATTCCGTGGCTGTTTCATGCGCGATCTCTTCGGTTTCTTCCGCAGGATCGGGCGAGGCGATGCCGAACTTCAACTCGTCATCGTCCACATCATAGGGAATTTGCTGAAGTGGCGGTTCTTCGGCGGCCTTGGCGGGGTCCACCGCCTCGGCGCTTTCGGTGACGGTTGGGGCATCTTCTGCGGCCGCGACCTCGGCGCTGTCATCGCCCGCATCAGAAGGCGCGCTGATGATGTCTGACAGATCAAACAGGATCGCGCCGGTGGCGCCTGCGTTCAGTGTTTCCGGCAGGGGCTTTTGATCAGGCTGTTTCAGCAGGAAATGTGCAGGCAAGGCAATATGCAGGGCTGCGCTTGCGGCAACTGCGGTCAGAACCAAAGCCTTTCCGCCGCTGCCTGTCACGCGATACGTCAGGCTCATTGCGACACCTCGGCGGTTTCGGTGGCCTCCGGCGGCGCGGCGGCCTCATCCAGACCGACCAGACCGACCTTCAGATAGCCTTCGCCGCGCAGAATGTTCATCACCGCAATCAATTCGCCGTAAGGGATGGATTTGTCCGCGCGGATATAAAGCCGCGTGTCCCGCGCCATGCCTGTGGCGATCCCGATTTCCATTGGCAAGCCTTCCTTGGTTGTCGGCAGTTCGC
>CATNDK010000221.1 GCA_950096585.1 Thalassococcus halodurans
AACAAGCTGATGAAGGGTTTCATCGGCTCGGCGAACATCGACACGAATTCCCGTTTGTGCATGGCCTCGTCCGTGGCTGGCCACAAACGCGCCTTTGGCACCGATACTGTGCCGAACACCTATTCCGATCTGGAACAGGCCGATCTGATCGTTCTGGTGGGGTCGAACACCGCGTGGTGTCACCCCGTTCTGTTCCAACGCATCGCAGCAGCTAAGGCCGCGCGCCCGTCGCTGCGCGTGATCAACGTTGATCCGCGCATGACCGCGACCAGCGATATTGCCGACATGCACCTGCGCATCCGCCCCGATGGCGATGCCGCGCTGTTCAACGGCCTTCTGGCGCATCTGGTAGCAAACGGCCACGTTGATGCGGACTATGTAGCAGCCCACGTGAACGGCTTTGACGCCGCCGTGGCCGAGGCGCAGGCCAGCACCCCCACAGACAGCGGCCTATCCGCTTCCGAACTTGAGGCCTTCTACCGCCTCTGGGCCGGTACCGATAAGATCATGACGCTTTATTCGCCGGGCGTGAATCAGTCTGTTTGCGGCAGCGATAAGGTCAATTCGATCCTGAACTGCCACCTTGCCACCGGCCGTATCGGCAAAGCGGGCTGCGGCCCCTTCAGCCTGACAGGCCAGCCCAACGCTATGGGCGGACGCGAGGTGGGTGGCTTGGCCAATATGCTGGCCAACCATCTGGATATCGAAAACGCCGATCACCGCGATGCGGTTCAGGGTTTCTGGGAAAGCCCCACCATCTGCACGCAGGCCGGTCTGAAGGCTGTCGATCTGTTCAACGCCTGCGCCGACGGCAAGATCAAGGCGCTGTGGGTCATGTCCACGAACCCCGCCGTGTCGATGCCCGACGCCGATGGCGTTGCCGAGGCGATCCGGAATGTGCCTTTCGTCGCCGTCAGCGACATCATGGCCCGCACCGACACCGGCGATCTGGCCGATGTTTTGCTGCCCGCGACGGGCTGGGGCGAAAAGGACGGCACGGTCACCAACTCCGAACGCCGCATTTCCCGCCAGCGCGCTTTCCTGCCCGCGCCGGGTGACACGCGCCCCGACTGGAAGATCATCAGCGAAGTGGCCGCCCGCATGGGCTGGGCCGAGGCGTTCAACTACGATAGCCCTGCAGATGTCTTTGCCGAATATGTTGCGCTATCCGACGCGGCCATCGGTTTTGCCCGTGATCTGGACCTGAGCGTTTTCGCCGACGTGGACTATGCCAACATGATCCCGCGCCAGTGGCCTGACAACGACAGCCGTTTCTTTGCCGATGGGCGTTTTTATCATGCTGACGGCAAAGCCAAGATGCTGCCGATCACGCCACCGTCTCCCATTGCGCACACCGGTTTCCACCTGAACACAGGCCGTATCCGCGACCAGTGGCACACCATGACCCGCTCGGGCAAAGCGCCAAAATTGGGCAGCCACCTTGCCGAGCCGTATGTCGAGGTAAACCCCGCAGACGCAGCGGCCCTTGGTCTGGGCTTGGGCGATCTGCTGCGCCTGCAATCGAACGAAGGCCGCGCCACGTTCCGTGCGTTGGTCACCGACCGCGTCGCCAAAGGCCAGTTGTTCGCGCCGATGCACTGGACCCGTCAGAAATCCAGCAGCGGCACCGTAAATTCGCTGGTCACGTCGATCACAGACCCGACCTCGGGCCAGCCCGCGCTGAAAGCGGGCAAGGTCAGCGCCGAACGGATGGACGCCGCGTGGTACGGCTTTGCCGCATCAACCGTCGAGATGGAGCCAACGCGCCCCTACGCCGCCATCGCGCGGACCGAAACCGGTTGGCAGGCCGAAGTTGCAGGCATGAAGTGCCCGACCGACTGGGTGGCCGAGGCCCGCACCGTGACTGGCATCGCCGAGTCAGAGGTTGCCATCCTCGAAGATCCCGTGACGGGACTTGTCCGGATTGCCTTATATTCAGGCAAAGTTCTTAAAGCGCTGTTTTTTTCAGCACTTGAGCCGGTGCAACTGTCGCGCCGACATGCTATTTCTCTGGTGGGTACCGAAACCGCGCCCATGACTGCCTTGGCTGGCCGCAGCGCTGCTGATCAGCCGGATCCCGGACCAACTGTTTGTGCGTGTTTCAGCGTTGGGCTGAACACACTGCGCGATGCGGTTGCGAACGGGGCCAACACAGTCGAAGCGCTGGGGGAGGTTACCTGCGCAGGGACAAACTGCGGGTCGTGCAAACCAGAGCTTGCGGCATTGATTGCCAAAGCTCGCCCAGCAATGGCGGCGGAATGAGCCTATCAACATTTGTACGTATCGTTGCCCGAGGAAAAGGTCGCGCACGCGCTCTGACCTTTGAAGAGGCACATGCGGCAATGACCCTGATCCTGACGGATCAAGCCGAACCCGAGGCGGTAGGGGCCCTGCTGATGGTCCTGCGATTGCGCGGAGAGGAGCCGCAAGAGATCGCCGGATTCACGCAGGCCTTGCGCGACCATGTGTCGGGCAGCCTGCCGCCTGCCGATCTGGACTGGCCCAGCTACGCCGCAGGCCGCACCCGTGGTGCGCCGCTGTTTCTGCTGTCGGCCCGTCTGGTCGCGCAAGCGGGCTACCGCGTGTCGATGCACGGCTGGAACAGCCACCAACGGGAAGAGGCCGACGTGCGCGCCGCGTTGGATGCCGTTGGCCCCGACGTGATCTATTCCCCTCTGGAACAGTTGTGCCCCGAAGCATTCCGCCTTCTGCAATTGCGCGATACCTTCGGCCTTCGCTCCTGCATCAACACGGTTCTGCGCATGTGGAATCCGTCGAATCCCCCCGCCAGCGTTCAGGGCGTGTTCCATCCGTCCTATCGCGGACTTCAGGCGCAAGCCGCGCAGATGATGGGCCAAACCACTCTGACCGTCATCAAAGGCGGCGGCGGCGAATTCGAACGCAATCCGGCAAAGGACATCACCCTGTTCGGTTTGCGCGACGGCGACCACATCCAGATTGTCACGCCCCCGATCCTTGATGAACACCGCCGCCTGCACGAGGAAGATGAAACCGTCGACATCATGGCGTTGTGGGACGGATCGCTGATGAACCCGTTCGCGGAAGCGACGGTGATCGGCACAGCGGCCTTGGCCCTTTGGACGCTTGGCGCGGCTGCCTCGCCCGAAGAATGCACCACGCTGGCACAGTCCCTTTGGGACAAAAGACACGACTCACAAAGGATCTCGGCATGAAGACCTTCCCCATGTTCCTGCAAATGGCCGGTCGCCGCGTCACCGTTGTCGGTGGCGGGGAACAAGCCGCGCAAAAGGTGCGTCTGCTTTTGAAGACCGAAGCGCAGATCATTGTGCATGCCGAAGATCTGGACCCCGAACTGGAAGGTCTGCGCGACGCAGGCAAAATCACGCTGGCCAGCGCTGTGGTCACTCAGGCCGATTTCACCGACCGCGCATTGGTCTTTATCGCAACCGGCTGCCCCGGTGCCGATGCGGCTTCGCACGCGGTCGCCAAGGCAGCTGGCGCTGTCGTCAACGTGGTTGACCAGCCCGACCTGTGCGATGCGATTACCCCGTCCATCGTCGACCGTGATCCAGTCGTGGTTGCCATCGGCACCGAGGGCACAGCCCCCGTTCTGGCCCGACAGATCAAAACCAAGATCGAACAACAGCTTGAGCCCCGACTGGGTGATCTGGCCGCTTTGGCCGGTCGCCTGCGCGATCTTGCGGCCAACCGCCTTGGACCGCGCGACCGCCGTGATCTGTGGCGCTGGGTATTCAATGGTCCCGTGCGCGACGCACACGCCCGTGGCGCGGAACGTGATGCCGCCAAACAGATCAAAACCGCGATCGAAACCGGCGAATTCGGCCGTGAACAGGGCGGCAGTGTCGCCTTGGTTGGCGCGGGCCCCGGTGCCAAAGACCTGATCACTCTGCGTGGCGTCCAGCGCCTGCAAGAGGCCGATATCATCTTTTACGACCGTCTGGTTGATCCCGACATTCTGGAACTGGCCCGCCGTGATGCGGAACGTGTTTATGTCGGCAAAGCGCCCGGCAATCACAGCTGGCCGCAAGACAAAATCAGCAACATTCTGGTGTCTGCCGCGAAACAGGGCAAACGGGTCGTGCGTCTGAAATGTGGGGATCCGGGCATCTTCGCCCGCGGTCTGGAAGAGGCTGAGGCGTTGGAAGCCGCCGGTATCGCCTTTGAAATCGTGCCGGGCGTCCCACCGGCAAATGCGGCCTGTCATGCGCAAAACCGGTTCCTGCCACAACGGCAGGAAATCGATGCCGTGATCATGACAACAGGCCGCACCGCCACAAACGATGGCCCGCCCGAGTGGCTGTCCGAACTGCGTCCGGGCACCCGTGTATGTCTGTACATGGGCGTCCACAGCGCGGTTGAGCTGCAAGAACATCTTCTAAAAAGCCAGTATGTCGATCAGATCCAGATCGAAGTCGTCGCCGAAGCGCAAACCGATCGTCAAAAGACCGTGGACTGCGGTGTACGCGATCTGATGACGGCCTTGGCCGAGAATGAGATCACCGGCACAGCGATCCTTTCCGTGGTGCTGCGCAAATCCGCTGCAGCGGCTGCCAATCCGCCGCTGCGCCTGATCGACACCGCTTCCTGACAGGATAAGGCGACGCACCTGTTCCCAGCGTTGCCCCAAAGCAAAAGCCCCGGCGCATCAGCGACCGGGGCTTTTGTTAATCTGTATCAGACCGAAATCAGTCGTCAGCCGTCAAACCGATGTGGCCACCGATGTTGACCATGTCGGACAGCAGCTTGGCTGCGTCGTCGACGGGGCCCGGTTCGTTTTCGAAGACTTCCTTCGCCTTACCGTATGCCTCTTTGGCCTCTTGAACCAGTTTGTTGAATGTTTCCTGGGTCATCTCTGCCATCGGCAGAGCGTTTTCCGCCAGAACGGAAACACCTTCGCCCAGCTCCGCGAAACCGCCGGTGACGACGAATTCTTCGGTGCCCGACGTTGTTTCAACGCGCAGGATGCCCGGACGCAGTGTCGTGATCAGCGGTGCGTGGTTCGGCATCGCTGTCATATCACCATCAGCACCCGGAATCTGGACCGACGTGACCTCAGCCTGCATCAGCCGCCGTTCGGGGCTGACTAGGTCGAATTGCATTGTCTCAGCCATGTGAGCCTCCTTGAAAGCAAGGGGGAGCTTGATTGCACCCCCTGCCTCTAGTCACGGGTCTTAGGCTGCGTCTGCAGCCATCTTCTCGGCTTTTGCGATCACT
>CATNDK010000222.1 GCA_950096585.1 Thalassococcus halodurans
ATAGCGGTCATAGAGCGCGATTTGCTGGCGGTTGAAACGCTCTTCAGGCTCATAGCCATGAACCTGCCCGCCGATCTTGATGCCCAGACGATCCACATCGCGAATATCCAACGGGCCAATCCCGCAGCGACCTTCACGCATAGCCTCGAATGTGGACGGAACGTCATGGCCCAGCGCGTTGATCGTTCCCGCGCCGGTGATAACGACGCGTTTCACGACTTCTGCTCGCGGATCAGTTGCTCGACCCCTGTCACGATGGACGCGACCGAGGATATATCAAAATCGCTTTCTTGCGGGTCGTTGGCATTGAACGGAACCGAGATGTCAAAGGCCTCTTCAATCGCGAAAATGCATTCGACAAGGCCCAAGGAATCAATGCCCACGTCTTCCAAGGACATATCGACAGAGACGTCAGAGGGTTCCAACACAGCCTGTTCGGCAATGATTTCAATCACCTTCTCAGTCACGTTGGCCTGATCTGTCATTTGGGTCGCCCTTTGGTCTGCGCGTTCTGCGAACGATTTAGGTATTAGATTCGCCGTTTGAAACAGATTTTCGTAACAAAGATACGTCACGGAACAAGCGCGGCAAACGACGAAGCCCTTTGTAGACTTCGATGTGCGTTTCCATCTTCATGGCGGGATAGCCCAGCATCACGCGGCCTGCTGGAATGTTCGACAGAACAACGGTGCCACCGCCAGTGATGACGTTCTCGCCAATGTTCAGGTTGTCACTGATTCCGGTCTGTCCGCCCAGAACAGTCCCTCGCCCGATCTTGGACGATCCGGCCACACCGGTTTGAGCACAGATCAGACAGTCATCTTCGATCACCACGTTGTGGCCGATCTGGACAAGGTTATCGAACTTTACACCGTTGCCGATAAACGTGTCGCGCACAGTGCCACGGTCGATACAGGAATTTGCGCCGATCTCGACGTCATTGCCGATAGTGACACCGCCCAGCGAATGGATACGCGCCCATTGCTGCGCATCCGTCGCGCCTTCGGCCCCCAGACTTTCGCGCGCCTTTTCTACGCCCGACGGCTCAGGCGTGACGAATGAGAACCCATCACCACCGATGGCTGCCCCTGGCTGGGCGATAAAGCGATCGCCAATGGTCACACGCGCGCCGATTTTCACACCAGAGTGCAGAACCGCACCAGCACCCAGTCGCGCGTTCCAGCCGACGTGGCAATGCGGGCCAATTACAGAATTGTCGCCAATCACAGCCTCGGGGCCGATCACAGCCAATGGGCCGATCGTCACATTCGCGCCAATCTTTGCAGAAGGGTCAACGACCGCCGACGGGTGAACGCCGCTGCCATAGCCCTGCCCCGGATCCATCATGCCCGACAGTCCCGCCATCGCGAAACGCGGACGCGGGGCAACAATCGCGGCTTTCAGGCCGAACGCCCGCCAGTCGGCCCCATCCCACATCATGGCTGCTTGCGCCTGACCATCTGCCAATGTCTCGGCAAACTCGGGCTTGATCGCCATCGCCAGTTGATCTGGGCCGCAGGCAGCCGGTTCGTTTACACCGGTCACGACCAGTGTTTCATCGCCATGCACGGCTGCACCCAGCGCTTTGGCAATTTCACCCAAACTGTATTTCATGGCAGGCTCCGGTCTGACTGACCGCTGGTTTAGCTTTCTCCGGAGATAAGAGCCACCCCTGCCCGTTCAAGCGCCGACCATACCGCTGCGTCACGCCCGTAGATGTCGTCACGGTACTGGGTGCGGCCTTTGGCCTGCGTAAAGGCCGTGCGGTAGATCAGGTGCACCGGAACGGGCGCTTCCAGATTGACGCGGGTTTCGCGGCCGGTTCGCAAATGTGATTGGAACACACCAACCGGATCGGATTCTTGCTTGGCCAAAAGCGCGTAGGCAAAGTCGAACGGATCGTTAAGACGCACGCAGCCATGCGAATACGCGCGCACTTCCCTTTGGAAGAGGCTCTTGGCAGGCGTGTCGTGCAAGTAGATGTTGTACTTGTTCGGGAACATGAACTTAACCAGTCCCAACGCATTGCGCGGGCCCGGGGGCTGACGCATCGCAAAAGGAAAGCTTTGCGCCGTGTACTGAGAGAATCCGTTTCGACGGTTCACCCTACGGCCGCGGCTGTCTGTAATTTCAATGTGCCCGACGGCGCCCGGATTGCTCCGGAGCAACGGCAGATATTCCTTCACGACGATGGACCGCGGCACGTACCAGCTGGGGTTCACAACCATGAACTCCATAACGTCGGAGAACTCGGGCGTCCGGCGGTCGGCATCACGGGCACCTACCACGGCGCGGGTTTCAAACGTGACTTTCTGGTCGTCATAGATGCGCGCCATGAATTCGGTCAGGTTGACCTTGATGTGGCGTTGCCCCCAACCTTCCGGCTGGTTCAGCCAGCGTTCACGTTCCATAGCGACAAGAACAGATTTCAAACGATCCTCGGCGCTGACGTTCAGCGCCTTCAGGGTTGCGTCGCCCGCAACACCGTCTGCTTCCAGACCGTGATCCAGCTGAAACGCCTGCACCGCGGATACAATGCCGGTTTCATATTCCGCGACCGAGGTCTCAGGCAAATATCCCATGCGAATCAAACGATTGCGAAGCGCCACGACGCGTGCGCCGGATTGACCCGGTTCGATTTTGCCACCCCCGACGGTATCGCCCCAGCCGCCACGGGCAACCAGATTGGTCAGGCGCATTTTTTCACGCATCAGGCGGCGATATTCGTGGGACGTCGGCGCCAATGTCCGGAAAAACGCATTCGGTTCGCTCGTCGCAAGTTGTTCCAGCAGTTCATTCGCATCACGAACAGGTGCAGCGCGTTTGATATCGCTATGTGCTTTGCGCGGATCCAGAATGCCCGACTGCAGATCACGCGCGAATCCCAGAAAAACCTTTGTCAGTTCAACATCCAGAACGCCCTGTTCACGAACCGACTTGGCGAACTGCATGTCCGACAGGATTTGCGACGGATCGTATCGCTGCGCGGGCAGCCCATGGGCACCGGCCGCATCAAGCGCCTTGATCAGCGCCGCGCGTCGGGCGAGTTGAACGTCGTCCGAGCCAGTCCAAAAGGGTTCAAAACCTCTCGAACGGTAAAATTCCGCGATGGATTCATCCTGAGATGCCGTTTCTGCAACGGCTGTCTTGAAGGCTGTGACCTGTGCGTGCGAAAGATCTGGCATGCCAAACGCCGCGGCCAGAACGACCCCCGACATCACTGTCAGCCTTACTTTTTTACGCATCAGTTCAAACATACTGCCCTCCGCCAGGAAAAATTGTTACAGCCTACAATCGCATGTGTTGGGTGGCTGTCTATTCACATTTAACGGAATGGTCGCCTAAATTTAAAATTTGCTGCATTCTCGTAAAACCGTCGCGGCACCGATGCCACAGTTCTGGGAAATAAGCAGAAAATCGCCCAAACCACCTTGTGAAGGAACCAAATCGGATTCTTCGCTTTCGGTTCGATTCATGATATGTAAAGTATCGGCAGGCATCTGGGGGATAGATGGCAGGGCTCTTGCAATGACAGGGGCCATACAGGACAGAAACGGGACAGGCAGTTCTAATGACAGACGTACGCCCAAGCAGCATGTCGCGGCGCGGCCTTTTGCAGGCATTCGCAGCCACGACACTCACAGCAGCGCCGACTTTTGCCAATGCCGCAGGCTTTCTTCGTGGTGGTGGCGATATCCGCCGCATCAAGATGTACTCTGGCCGCACCGGTGAACGGATCGACATGATCTACTGGGTGGATGGCGACTACATCGCGGACGCTGTAAAAGAGATTAACTACTTCATGCGCGACTGGCGCAACGGCAAGGTCAAACAGATTGACCTGCGCACGATCGATATCATGGCGGCTTCGCACAACCTGCTGGATGTCAGCGAACCCTACATGATGATTTCCGGCTACCGCAGCCCTGAAACCAACGCAATGTTGCGCTCGCGCTCTTCTGGTGTAGCGAAAAACTCGCGTCACATTCAGGGTCAGGCGGCAGACCTGCGCCTTGCGTCCCGCTCGGTCAGCCAGATTGCACGTGCCGCATCGTCGTGCCGTGCCGGTGGCGTCGGCCGCTACAGTGGATCAAACTTCGTTCACATGGATTGTGGCCCGGTACGCACCTGGGGCAGCTAAGCCTGACGGCAAACGAAACAAAGAAGGGCGTCCAATCGGGCGCCTTTTTCTTTTGCGAAAACAGACTCCTGTAAAGCTGACCAAACATCAGCGTCTTCAGAAGTGTCTTGTCAAACTGTAGAAGAAGAAGTGGCGCGGTTGACGGGGCTCGAACCCGCGACCCCCGGCGTGACAGGCCGGTACTCTAACCAACTGAGCTACAACCGCTCACTGCTGCTTGATCGTCCAAGCGTGAGAGGCGTTCTACGCACGACCCCCATCCCCGTCAAGCGCTTTCGCGCGAGATTTTTCATCAATTATAACCCGCACCTGTCGAAGGCGAAAATCACGGTAAAATCAGTCGATTTTCGCTATTCATCGCGTGTATGCTTTTGGCACAGCGCTCAATATAGTTGTAATTGAACTTGCTCTTCCTGCTTACTAGGCCACATACAAATGGCAGAGAAACGCCATGCCTACTTCAAATAGTTTAAAATTAGACCTTTCTATCTGGGATCCGATCGGTGTCGCGCGGACCTTTTCGACCTACGACGCCTACAAAGCCCTCGCACACCCGCGCACTTTGGTTTTCATCTGCCTTTGCATTCTTTTGATGTCGGTGGCCGATCCGGCAAACCATTCCGCGAATCTGGGCCCGCAGCTTGTTTTCCTGCTTTGGAGCGCGATCACCTGCGTCTTTCTTGCGACAAAAATCGCCGCGCATTGGCTGTTCGCCCTTTTTCAGAAACACGTCCTGCCTCTCCGAATCCCGTTGCCCCTGTTGACGTTTGCGTCGCTTTTTCCGGTGGTCAGCCTGTCTGAAAACCTTGCATGGCTGCTGTCCAAACAAACCTTCGTGTCTCACTTCTGGCAGCAGTTCACGATTCTCTTCATCATTGCGTTCCTCCTCGAGGTGCTGTTTTTCCTCTTTGTGTTGCCAACACTCGGAATCGAAATTCGCCAACAGGTCAAAAAACACGCGCCCGCGGAACCGGAAGAACCGTCTCCCCTGCCCGCTCAATCAGAAGACGCCGCGCTGATCATTGGCACAGACCGCATTTCCATTGCCGATATCGTCTG
>CATNDK010000223.1 GCA_950096585.1 Thalassococcus halodurans
TACGTCACCATGAACATCGGTACTTTCGCGTTCATCCTGTCCATGTCCCGTGACGGTCAACCGGTAACGGATATCGCGTCGCTGAACATGTATTCCAAGAAAGAGCCTGGTCGCGCACTGGCGATGCTGGTTCTGCTGTTCAGCCTTGCAGGCGTTCCGCCGCTGGTTGGCTTCTTCGGCAAACTGTACGTTCTGCGCGCGGCCTATGACGCTGGTCTTGCTTGGCTGGCGGTTGCCGGTGTGGTCGCATCCGTAATCGGTGCCTTCTACTACCTGCGCCTCGTGTTCTTCATGTACTTCGGCGAAGAGCGTGACGATGGTCTGGACGCAGGCGGTTCGCCGATCCAGTGGGCCTTCCTCATGGTATCCGCCTTGATTATGGTCGCCGGTGTTGTGAACCTCTTCGGGATCGAAGGCATCGCAGAGGCCGCCGCCGCAACCTTGCTGCAGTGATAGGCACATAGAATTGAAAATCGAATACGACGCGTCCCAAGGGGCGCGTCGTATTGCTTTGAAACACCCCTGAATTCCGGAACGAACAGACATGAGCGATTGGCCTAAAGGATACGGAGTAATCATTCTCGACACCGTGGACAGCACCAACGCCGAAGCGGCGCGACGGGCCGACGTGGATCAGGGCGCGTTCTGGATCATGGCGCATGAGCAGACGGCAGCACGTGGTCGACGGGGCAGGGCATGGGCGAACCCCAAAGGCAACCTTGCCGCCACTCTGGTCCTGCGCCCAGTCGGTCCGCCGCAACTGTTCGCGTTGCGGTCTTTCGTGGCCTCTCTGGCGCTCTATGACGCGTTGGTCGCTGTTACAGGTCGACCCGAGGCGTTCTCGTTGAAGTGGCCCAACGATGTGTTGCTGAACGGCGGCAAGCTGGCAGGCATTCTGTTGGAAACAGTTGGGCGCTCTCAGGCTTTGGCGATCGGTATCGGTGTGAACCTGCAAAACGCGCCACAACAGGCCGAAGTCGAAGAGGGCGCCGTACGCCCCGTTTCACTGGTATCGGAAACCGGTGCAGACGTTGATACCGAAACCTTCCTGACCGAACTGGCGGCGGCCTTTGCCATCCGGGAACATTCTTTGGCAACCTATGGCTTTGGCCCAACGCGCGAAGCATGGCTCGCGCGCGCGGCCCGCTTGGGTGAGGTCATAACAGCACGGACCGTAACGTCCGAAACCGTCGGAACCTTTGAGACGGTGGACGCATCGGGCAATCTTGTCTTAAAGACCAGCAAGGGCCGCGAAAGCATTGCGGCGGCTGATGTCTTTTTCTGAGGGGGCGAAGCACATGCTTCTGGCCATCGACTGCGGGAACACGAATACGGTCTTTTCCATCTGGGACGGGACCAGCTTTATCGCGACGTGGCGCACCGCGACGGACCATAACCGGACGGCGGACCAGTACTATGTCTGGCTGTCGACCCTGATGGCGGCCCAGAAAATCGACGCGGAAATCACCGATGTGATCATCTCGACCACAGTGCCGCGTGTTGTGTTCAACCTGCGCGTCCTGTCGGATCGCTATTTTAACACCCGCCCGTTGGTGGTGGGTAAGCCTGAATGCGACCTGCCGGTTGACGTGCGCGTCGATGCGGGCACGCAAGTCGGGCCTGACCGCCTTGTAAATACGGTTGCGGGTTACGATCTGTATGGGGGTGACCTGATCGTGGTCGATTTCGGCACCGCAACAACCTTCGACGTGGTGGCCGCTGATGGCGCCTATATCGGTGGGGTGATCGCGCCGGGTGTGAACCTGTCGCTGCGCGCCCTGCATGAGGCTGCCGCTGCCCTGCCGCATGTCGATATCACCAAGCCGAACAAGGTGATCGGCACCAACACAGTAGAGTGTATGCAATCCGGCGTATTCTGGGGATACGTCGGCGTCATCCGCGAAATCTGTTCAAGAATTAAGACGGAGCGCGACCGTCCTATGAAAATCATCGCGACGGGAGGGCTGGCCCCGTTGTTCCAGCAACACGAAGAGCTATTTGACGACTGGAAGGACGAGCTGACGATGCACGGACTGACTGTCATCCATCAGCACAACGTTACCAAAGGAAACTAACCGCTTATGAGCGAGAACCGCATTATCTACCTGCCCCTCGGTGGGGCCGGTGAGATTGGTATGAACTGCTATGTCTACGGATATGGCAAACCGGATGAAGAACGCCTGATCGTTGTCGATCTTGGCGTGACCTTCCCGGATATGGACACGTCACCGGGCGTGGACCTGATCTTTGCCGACATCACGTGGCTGAAAGAACGCCGCGACCGAATCGAGGCGATCTTTATCACTCACGCGCACGAAGACCACGTTGGCGCCGTGGGTCACTATTGGGAACAGCTTGGCGCGCCTATCTACGCGCGTGCCTTCACTGCCAACATCGCCCGCCACAAGATGGCCGAGCATGGCCATTCGCCGGAAACCGTGCGCACCGCGTCGGCATGGCCGGAAACGATCACAGCAGGCCCGTTCACAGTGGGCTTTATGCCGATTTCGCACTCGATTCCCGAAAGTTCAGGGTTGGTCATCGACACACCTGCGGGCCGTGTTGTGCACACTGGTGACTTCAAAATCGACGAAACGCCGGTCGTCGGTGAACCTTTTGACCGTGAAGCATGGGGCGAGTTGGGCAAGTCGGGCGTTAAGGCGCTGGTTTGCGATTCAACCAACGTCTTTTCCCATCACGAAGGCCGGTCCGAAGCATTGGTCGGCCCCGAGGTGGAAAAGCTTTTGCGCAGCGCGTCTGGCATGGTCGTCGCAACAACGTTCGCGTCGAACGTCGCACGTCTGAAAACGCTGGCCGAGGCGGGCGTCAAAGCGGGCCGTTCCATCGTTCTGATGGGCCGCGCGATGCGCCGCATGGTCGAAGCTGCTGTTGAAACGGGTGTCTTGAAAAACTTCCCCTCGGTTGTTCCGGTAGAAAAAGCCAATGACATCCCGCGTGAAAACCTGATGCTGATCGTGACAGGGTCCCAGGGCGAACGCCGCGCGGCCTCTGCCCAACTGGCACGGGGCAAACACTTCGGGATCGAACTAAAGGAAGGCGACCTTTTCCTGTTCTCGTCAAAAACGATTCCGGGCAACGAAAAGGGCGTTATCCGCATCATGAACCAACTGTCCGAACTGGGCGTTGATGTGGTTGATGACAGCTCGAACCTGTATCACGTATCCGGTCATGCAAACCGCCCCGATCTTGAGGCGATGCACGATCTGGTCAAGCCGCAGATCGTGGTGCCCATGCATGGTGAACACCGTCACCTACGTGAACATGCCAAGATTGCCGACAGCAAAGGCATGCAAGGCGTTCTGGCCGTAAACGGGACCATGGTTGATCTGACAGGCAACGCCCCCAAGATCGTCGATTACATCGAAACAGGCCGCACATATCTGGACGGCTCCGTTCAAATCGGCGCACTTGATGGCATCGTGCGTGACCGTATCCGCATGGCGCTGAATGGTCATGTGATGGTCACGGTCATTCTTGATGAAGCGGACGAGCCGCTGGGTGATCCATGGTGTGATCTGAACGGTCTGCCGGAAACAGGCCGCAGCCGTCATTCGCTGGTCGAGATGCTGGAAGAAGAGCTGGGGCAGGCGCTCATGCGCGCTGGCCGCAAGGTTCTGGCCGATGACGACAAGATCGAAGAGACCTTGCGTCGCGCGGCACGGAATGCATGCCAGAACGAGATCGGCAAAAAGCCCGAAATCACAGTCGTGGTGTCGCGCCTTTCGGCCTGACGACCGACGCCCCGCGAAACGAAAAAAGCCTGATCGAATGATCAGGCCTTTTTGTATTCTATTTTAAAAAGATCAGCTTGCGCGGCGTTCTTCAAAGCTCATGGCGATGAAGGACGGCATGTGATCGCCCATGCCAACGACCTTGTCGTCATTGCCGCGGCCACGACGGTTGTTGTCGCTTTTCTTGCGGTCATTCCGATCGTTGCGATCATTCCGGTCTTTTGCCTGCGGCTCTTCCTGCTGCGTTGGCGCGGCTTCGGTCGGCTCAGATTGTTGATCTTTGTTGCGGTTCCCACGTCCGCCGCGGCTGCGGCGCTTGGGTTTGTCTTCTTTCGCCTCTTCCGGTGTCGCAGACGCTTCTGCAACGTCACCCAGCGGGTTCTCAATGCGCGGGATCTCTTTCTGGATCAGCGTCTCGATATCGGCAAAGTTCTTGTCGTCACGCGGACCGCAGATCATCACAGCCTTACCATCACGACCGGCACGGCCAGTACGACCGATACGGTGAACATAGTCTTCTGCGTGGCTGGGCACGTCGTAGTTGAACACGTGACTGACCGACGGCACGTCAAGACCACGGGCGGCGACGTCAGACGCCACAAGGATCTTCAGCTCGCCACCACGGAACTTGTCCAATGTGGCCGTCCGCTGCGACTGGTCCAGATCGCCATGGATCGGGGCCGCGTCGACGCCGTGTTTGTTCAGCGATTTCGCGACGATATCCACGTCCATCTTGCGGTTACAGAAGACAACCGCATTGACCAGCTTGTCACCTTCGGCGTCGATCAGGCTACGCAGAATGGTGCGCTTTTCCTTATCGGCGCGATCACGGCGCGACGGTTTGAACATCACCACACCCTGTTCGATCCGCTCGGACGCGGTGGCCTGACGGGCCACTTCCACACGCTCGGGCGCGGAGAGGAAGGTGTTTGTGATCCGCTCGATTTCCGGTGCCATGGTGGCCGAGAAAAACAGCGTCTGGCGCGTAAACGGCGTGAGCGAGAAGATGCGTTCGATATCGGGAATAAAGCCCATGTCCAGCATCCGGTCGGCTTCGTCCACCACCATGATCTGAACGCCTGTCAGCAGCAGCTTACCGCGTTCGAAATGGTCGAGAAGACGGCCAGGCGTCGCGATCAGAACGTCAACGCCCTTGTCGATCAACTGGTCTTGTTCCTTAAAGCTGACACCGCCGATCAACAGCGCCTTGGTCAGCTTTACGTGCTTTGCATAGGTGTCAAAGTTTTCCGCTACCTGTGCCGCCAGTTCGCGCGTCGGGCACAGAACAAGGCTGCGCGGCATACGGGCGCGGGCGCGGCCACGGGCCAGAAGGGTGATCATCGGCAGCGTAAAGCTGGCGGTTTTCCCGGTACCGGTCTGGGCGATTCCCAGAACGTCCTTGCCCTCAATTGCGGCGGGAATTGCGCCTGCCTGAAT
>CATNDK010000224.1 GCA_950096585.1 Thalassococcus halodurans
GTAGCCCTCCCAGGGCTGGCCCTGCGCGTGGCCCGCGCAATCGCCAGGGTCAACTGATGGGCCATAAACTCATCATAGGCCAACCGCCTGCGGATCGGCGACGTGGGCAGCACATCATCCATCCGCTCGGGCCGATGGGCCGCCCGCATGGCATCCGCCCAAGACGGCCAGCCCTCTTTCTCTTTTTGCGCAGGATCGATCCATTCCCGCAGATCAGGCAGCTTGGTCAACACATCGCTGCTGGCCCGCGTCATCAGCTTTTGCGTCACACCAGACGTCAGATGGTAAACGGGTTCGAACAAAGGCAGTTCATCCGCCTCGCTTTCGCGCAGAATATGATCCGGATGAACCATCTGCGCGATACCGTCGAAAAACTCGACCTTGCCCGAGACAATGCGCGTCTGGCCTGTGGGCAGCATCTTGGACAGGTAATCACCACGCGCATGAAAGAAAACAAGCTGGAAACTGGTCTGCGCATCCTCGACGTTGATCCGGTAAGCCCCGCCTTTATTCCGCGCCGGACGGTGGTCGCCCACTGTGACTTTGACGGTCAAAACCTTGGGCAATTCAGCCCCTTGCACCGTGTCCACGGGACGGCGATCAATCATCGAATAGGGCAGCGTGAACAACAGATCACGCGGGGCTTCGATGTGCAGATGCTGCAGGTTCTGGGCAATCTTGGGCCCGACACCGTCCAGCGTCTTTAAATCCGCGAAAAGCGGGAAAAGTATCTCGGGACGGCCGCTCATGCCTGTCCGATCAGATCCAGCCAAGCGTCTTCATCAAGGATTTCGATCCCCAATTCTTGCGCCTTCTTTTCTTTCGAACCAGCACCGGGACCCGCAATCAGAATATCGGTCTTCTTGCTGACGCTGCCGGATACTTTCGCGCCCAACGCCTCGGCCCGCGCTTTGGCCTCCGCGCGAGTCATCCGCTCTAAAGTACCGGTGAAAACAACGGTCTTGCCCGCGACAGGCGACCCGTCGGTCTGCGGTTTGGCCGCTTCTTGAACATCCAGATGGGCGACAAGCCGATCAATGGATTCCCGCTCGGCCGGTTGGTTCATGGTCGACACCAGAGATTGTGCCAAAACCTCGCCCACGCCATCGATGCCGATCAGATCTTCCCACGCAGGACCGGAAAAATCTGCCGCTTCGGTGACCGCAGTTTCAAATGATGACCATGTCCCATAGTGGCGCGCCAGAAGATTTGACACAACCTCGCCAACGTGACGAATGCCGAGGCCAAAGATCAATCGGCCCAAGGCAATTTTCCGACGCTCATCAATCGCATCGAACAGGTTGTTGGCTGATTTTTCGCCCCATCCCTCGCGGTTCTTCAATTGCTGAAGACCCGAGCTGTAGTTTTCCCGCAAAGTAAAGATATCGGCAGGCTCTTTGATCCAGCCATCGCGATAGAACTGCTCAACCTGCCTAGCGCCCATGCCTTCGATATCGAAAACAGCACGAGACACAAAGTGCTTCATCTTTTCAACGGCTTGTGCAGGGCAAATCAGGCCACCGACACACCGGCGGACAGCATCGCCTTCTTCACGGATCGCCTCGGACCCACATTCAGGGCACGTGTGCGGAAACTGGTAAGGCTCGGCATCGGCGGGGCGTTTGGACAAGTCCACATCAGCGACCTTCGGGATCACGTCGCCCGCGCGATAGACCTGCACCCAGTCACCGGCGCGAATATCCTTGGGATTGCCCGCCTCATCAGGGCGGATGACTTCGCCCTTGGCGCCAAGGCCCGCGATATAATCCTCGTTGTGCAGCGTCGCGTTCGACACCACAACACCGCCCACAGTCACCGGTTCCAGACGCGCCACAGGGGACAAAGCGCCTGTGCGACCGACCTGAATGTCGATCTCCGCCAGCCGTGTCCACGCCAGTTCCGCGGGAAACTTGTGTGCCGTCGCCCAGCGCGGCGTTGTTGACCGGAACCCAAGACGGTGCTGCAGCGCCAGATCGTTTACCTTGTAGACCACGCCATCAATGT
The DNA here is from genome assembly GCA_950096585.1 of Thalassococcus halodurans. GTDB lineage: Bacteria > Pseudomonadota > Alphaproteobacteria > Rhodobacterales > Rhodobacteraceae > Thalassococcus > Thalassococcus halodurans_A. The sequence goes on from CATNDK010000224.1 coordinate 2,005, forward strand.
CATAGCCCAAAGTGGCACGCTGTTCTTCGATGGCTTTGTATTGCGCCATCATCTCGGACGGGCCGTCGCAGAGCTGGGTCAGAGGATTGGTTTGAAAGCCCAGCGCAGCCAGCCTTTCGATCGACTGCATTTGCGTTTCCGCAAGAGGTTCAGAGTGATCCCCCCACGCATAGGCAAAAAAGCGCAAAGGCCGCGCCGCTGTGACTTTCACATCCAACTGGCGCAGGCTACCAGCCGCGGCGTTGCGCGGGTTTGCGAAAGTCTTCCCCCCAGCGGCCTCTTGCCGTTCGTTCAAGGCCGCGAAATCTTCGTGGCTCATGTACACTTCGCCGCGCACCTCAAGAACCTCGGGCGCGCCCTTAATTTCTTGCGGGATGTCGGCAATCGTTCTGGCGTTGGCTGTTACATTTTCACCGACCGAACCGTCACCGCGCGTAGCTGCCTGAATGAGACGACCATTTTCGTAGCGCAGACTTAGCGACAAGCCGTCGATTTTCGGTTCCGCCGTGTAAACAAGTTCCGCCTCAGCCGAGAGACCAAGATAGCGGCGGATACGGTCATCGAATTCCGCGACCTCTTCTTCTTCAAAAAGGTTCGACAACGACAACATCCGGACTTTGTGTTCGATCTTGTCGAAACCCGATGCCGGAGCCGCGCCGACTTGGTCGCTTGGGCTGTCTTCTCGTTTCAGATCGGGAAAACGCGCTTCTATCTCGGCATTGCGCCGTTTCAGACGGTCGTATTCCGCATCGCTGATTTCCGGGGCGTCGTCGGTGTGGTACGCCTGATTTGCCTCGGCAAGCAGGCCAGAAAGGCGCTCGAGTTCGGCACGCGCCTCATCAATTGTCAGCTTTTCGATTGAAATCTCAGTCGCGGTCATACCAGTGCGTCGCCCATCAAAACAGTTCTACAGATGTGATAGGGCTGTGATCCGCATTTATCCAGTGCCCGTGGCAAAGAGCCTGCCATAAGCAGCGCGCGGGTCCGGAATTCTCAAAAATGAATGCCCCGCACCTTCAAAGGCACGAGGCATTCCCCGGGGACGCGGGAGGAAACTTCAGGCGCTGGCGGCCAAAGCGGGCTCTTGCCCTGCGCTGGACTGAGGATCACGCAGAACATATCCGCGTCCCCAGACGGTTTCGATGTAGCTCGGCTCACCCGTTGCTTCGCTCAGCTTCTTGCGCAACTTGCAGATAAAGACGTCGATGATTTTCAGCTCGGGTTCGTCCATTCCGCCATAAAGATGATTCAAAAACATCTCTTTTGTAAGCGTCGTGCCCTTCCGCAGGCTGAGCAGTTCAAGCATCTGGTATTCTTTGCCCGTCAGATGAACCGTTTCGCCACGTACATCGACCGTCTTCGCATCCAGATTTACGTTGATCAGACCCGTCGAGATAATCGATTGCGAATGCCCTTTAGAGCGACGGATGATTGCGTGAATGCGTGCAACCAGTTCTTCGCGATGGAACGGTTTGGTCAGATAGTCGTCTGCCCCGAACCCGAAACTTTTCAGTTTGCTTTCAGTCGCATCGTCACCCGATAGGATCAGGATCGGCGTGCTGACCTTCGCGTTCCGCAACTGGCGCAACACCTCGTGGCCGGTCATGTCGGGCAAGTTGATGTCCAGCAGGATCAGATCATAGTCGTAGAGTTTCGCCAGATCGACGCCCTCTTCGCCCATGTCCGTCGAATAGACGTTCAAATTCGCATGGGTCAGCATCATTTCGATGCTTTTGGATGTGGTCGGATCATCTTCGATCAGAAGAACGCGCATATATTCGTCTCCGCGGGTTATGTCGTGGGTCAGACCGGAGTGTGAGACTTATTGGTTAATCACCCCTTACTATACATGCGCAAATTAATAACACAACTTAAAGTTGATTTTTTTCGGGGTGCCAAGTTGCGTGTAAAGCAGCTTTGCCATCAGCAAGATAGGACGAAATCCATCCGCCCAGTTCGTCCTCGCTCAAATCATACTTCTCATATGCCTGTTTTTTAGTAATCAACCCGAACATGACGCCTTTGACAACCAAAAGTTTACGCGACGCAACCCAACGCACGGTATTCGTGGGTGGCAGGTCGGCGCGCGTCATCACGGTTCCGTCTGGCAGTGAAACGGCCCTTGGCCCTTCGATCTTCTTCAGATACATGTGTCGCTTCCGTTTTCGGTTCGCAGTCATCTGCGGACATCCTACTTAAAGAGCAGTGAAAGCGGTCCTTGAGAGTAGTTCAGATTTTCCTATATTTTGTCCGACCTGAAAGGAGGTCGCGATGGCCCTCGACACGACACAACTGAACTCCCTTGGCTTCCCCAAGCCCCCGTCCGAGACCCGCGTGGTCGTCGCCATGTCCGGCGGCGTCGACAGTTCGGTTGTGGCTGCACAGCTTGCAGAAGAAGGCTATGACGTCGTTGGTGTGACCTTGCAGCTTTATGATCACGGTGCCGCGTTGGCCAAAAAAGGCGCGTGCTGTGCGGGCATCGATATCCACGACGCGCGCCGCGTGGCCGAGGAAATGGGTTTCCCGCACTACGTTCTGGATTATGAGAACATTTTTAAGGATGCGGTGATTGACGAGTTCGCCGAAAGCTATCTGGCGGGCGCGACCCCTGTCCCCTGCATCCGTTGCAACGAACGGGTGAAGTTCAAGGATCTTCTGGAAACCGCCAAAGACCTAGAAGCCGACTGCATGGCGACCGGTCACTACATCCAGCGCAAGATGGGTGCGAACGGGCCTGAACTGCACTGTGCCGAGGATGCGAACCGCGACCAAAGCTATTTCCTGTTCTCGACCACGCCGGAACAGCTTGATTACCTGCGCTTTCCGCTGGGCCATCTGCCGTCCAAGGACGCGACCCGCGCGCTGGCGTCGAAATACGGCCTGCCAGTGGCCGATAAACCCGACAGTCAGGACATCTGCTTTGTCCCAGACGGCAACTACGCAAGCGTTATCGAAAAGCTGCGCCCCGGTGCCGCAGAACCTGGCGACATCGTACACGCCGATGGCCGCGTTCTGGGCACCCACCGCGGTGTGATCCACTACACGATCGGTCAGCGTCGCGGTCTGGGTATCGGCGGACTGGATGAGCCGCTTTATGTGTTCAAACTGGACGTGGACACGAAGCAAGTTGTTGTCGGCCCGAAAGAAATGCTGGCCACC
>CATNDK010000225.1 GCA_950096585.1 Thalassococcus halodurans
CGTCGGTCGCGGTGATGAGCGCGAGCGCGGCCTCCTTCTTCTCGGGCGTGGCTTTCTTGCGGGCGATGCCCTTGTCCATGTAGCCCGCGGTATAGGCGCGGCCCTTCTCGGCGGCCTCCTTCGACTGGTCGAGCAGCACCACCTCGATTCCCGCCATGGCCGAGACCAGCGTGATGCCCGCGCCCATCATGCCCGCGCCGAGCACGCCCACCTTCTTCACCCGCTGGTCGGGAACCTGCGGCCGGTTGGCACCCTTCTCGAGCGCTTCCTTGTTGATGAAGAGCGACCGGATCATGGCGCTCGACGACGGGTTCAGAAGCACCGAGGTGAACCAGCGCGCCTCGATCTTCAGCGCCGTGTCGAAGGGCACCAACGCGCCCTCGTAGACCGCGCTCAGCATCGCCTTGGCCGCCGGATAGACGCCCTTGGTCTTGCCGTTGACCATCGCGGATGCACCAACGAACGTCATAAAGCCAGCGGGGTGATACGGCGCACCGCCGGGCATTTTGTAGCCCTTCTCATCCCACGGTTTGACGATGTCTTTATCGCCCGCGTTCAGAACCCATTCTTTGGCTTCTGCAACCGGATCGGCGACCACTTCGTCGATGATGCCAGCCGCTTTGGCCTTGATCGGGTCGGACAGTTTGCCTTCCAGAAGGAACGGCGATGCCGCCATCGCGCCCATCTTGCGGACCATACGGGTTGTGCCGCCTGCACCCGGGAAGATGCCGATCATGATTTCCGGCAGACCGATTTTTGCCTTGGGGTCCGGCACACAGAAGATGCGGTGACACGCCAGCGGAATTTCCAGACCGATACCCAATGCGGTGCCCGGAAGAGCGGCTGCAATCGGCTTGCCGCCTTTGTTGGTTTTCGCATCCATGCCCGCGCGTTCAATTTTGCGCAGAGCGCCGTGCATCTGCATGATGCCGTCAAACAGGCCACGCGCCGGATCGTCGCCCGCCTGTTCCTTCATAGTGGCCAGAACGTTCAGGTCCATGCCGGCTGCAAAGGTGTCTTTGCCCGAGGTGATAACAACGCCTTTGACCGCGTCATCTGCCAAAGCATCGTCGATATGCGCATCCAGTTCGCGCAGACCGTCAAAGCTCAGAACGTTCATGGATTTACCCGGTACGTCCCAGGTGATCACTGCGACGCCGTCGGCGCCTTTTTCCATTGTAAATTCAGTCATGTCTTTTTCCCTGTCAGGGTGAAGGTCTGTATCGCGGTTTACACGCGCTCGATGATGGTGGCCGCACCCATGCCGGACGCGATGCACAGGGTGGCAAGGCCGACGCCCTGACCTGTGCGCTCAAGCTCGTCCAGAAGCGTACCGATGATGATCGCGCCTGTGGCACCCAGCGGGTGACCCATAGCGATCGAGCCGCCGTTCACGTTCACCTTGTCCTGATCCACGTTGAACGCCTGCATGAAGCGCAGAACGACCGATGCGAAAGCTTCGTTCACTTCGAACAGATCGATGTCCGAAATGGACATGCCATTGTCGGCGAGGATCTTCTCGGTAACGGGTACAGGGCCTGTCAGCATGATGGTCGGATCGGTGCCGATTTTTGCTGTGGCGCGGATGCGGGCGCGCGGCTTGATGCCGTATTTTTCGCCGAATTCCTTGTTGCCGATCAGAACGCCAGCCGCACCATCCACGATACCGGACGAGTTGCCCGCGTGGTGGATGTGGTTGATGCGCTCCAGATGCGGGTACTTCATCAGAGCGACCGCATCAAAGCCGGGCATGACCTCACCCATCTGCTGGAACGACGGGGCCAAAGACCCCAGCGCCTGCATGTCAGTGCCGGGACGCATGTATTCGTCCTTGTCCAGAATGGTCAGACCGTTCTGATCACGCACTTCCATGATGGATTTCGAGAAACGGTTATCGGCCCAAGCGGCCGCTGCACGTTTCTGGCTTTCGACCGCCAGCGCGTCTGCGTCATCACGAGTGAAACCATATTCGGTGGCAATGATGTCTGCGGAAATACCCTGCGGGACAAAATAGGTGTCCATGGCAATCGACGGATCAACAGCAATCGCCGCACCGTCCGAGCCCATGGCCACACGACCCATCATTTCAACGCCACCGGCGATATAGGCATCGCCTGCGCCGCCTTTAACCTGGTTCGCGGCAAGGTTCACGGCCTCCATGCCGGACGCACAGAACCGGTTGATCGCAAGGCCCGGGATCGATTGATCCAGTTCGGACGCCAGAACCGCAGTCCGCGCAAGGCAACCGCCCTGTTCGCCAACTTGGGTCACGTTGCCCCAGATCACGTCTTCGACCGCGTGACCTTCAAGGTTGTTGCGGTCTTTCAGGCCGTTCAGGACCTGAGCGCTCAGACGCGCCGAGGTCACTTCATGCAGCGAGCCATCCTTGCGGCCCTTGCCGCGCGGCGTGCGGATCGCATCGTAAATATAGGCTTCGGTCATCATGGTCTCCTTAATCAGGCCCGATCCGACGGATTGCCGGGCATCAGGTCATAGGGGTGTTTCCAGCCGGGCAGGGCGCTGATGCGCGTCAGCCAAGCATCGATATGGGGCCAGTCTTCGCGCTGAAAGCCGAAGGGTTCTGGGTAAAAGAGGTAGCCGCAACAGGTCAGGTCCGCATTCGTGACGTCGCGACCAACAATCCAGTCACGTCCCGTCAAGTGAGCATCCAGAACCTGATACGCGGATTTCAGACGGCCTTGGGTGAAGGTGATCACCTCTTGCGGGCGTTTGTCTTCGGGCACGAAGTTCATCAGAAAACGGGTCACGCCAGCCTGGCTCGAAAGCTTGTGGTTGTCCCACAGGATCCAGCGGAGGATTTCCAGTTTTTCTTCTGGGGTGGTGCCGCCGAATTTGCCGGTTTTCTCACTGAGGTAGGTCTGGATCACACCCGATTGCGACAGCGTGACATCACCATCAATCAGTACAGGCGCTTCGCCCATGACATTTAGTTCACCACGGTAGTCGTCACCACGTGTTTGACCTTTGAAAAAGTCGATGAACACCGGTTCCCATTCAAGGCCGGAAAGCTCAAGAGCGAGGGCCGCCTTGTACGAATGACCGCTCTCGCCAAAGCAGTGAAGTTTGATGGTCATGGAAAAATACCTCCGCCGATGTGCTTTGGGTGAATGGGGCTATTTTGAGTATTTGTGGACAGATGAAACACGAAGCCTGTCCCAGAATAACCATTTGCTAACTTCGCTAAGCTAGGTCTGGATCTACGGTACAGGCTGGAGAGCCGATGACCGTGACAGGTGAAGCGCGGTGCTTCCGCCTTGTAGGGTAAATCCCGTGAAAGGGCCGGAGCGCCAAGCGGATTTGGGGCAGGCTGGCGCGCGTGGTTTTCTGCGCAAGCCAGTGCTGCTTCATCTGTCTCAAAATACTCAAAATCCGACGGCATTAAAGGCTCCTCGCGATCAGTTCTTTCATGATCTCGTTGGTGCCACCGTAAATCCGCTGGACGCGGGCATCTGCCCACATTTCCGCAACGGCGTATTCTTGCATATAGCCGTAACCGCCGTGAAGCTGGACGCATTCGTCAAGCACTTCACCTTGCGTGTCTGACAGCCAATATTTCGACATTGCAGCTTTCTCGACGCTCAATTCGCCGCGCAGGTGTTCCGCAATACATTGGTCAAGGAAGCAGCGCGCGACTATTGTTTTTGTCTGGCACTCAGCCAGTTTGAAGCGCGTGTTCTGGAATTGGGTGAGAGGTCCTCCAAAGGCTTCGCGTTCTTTGCAGTAGGCGATGGTGCGCTCAACCGCGCCTTCCATTGCGCCGACGGCCCCGCAACCGATGATCAGGCGTTCCTGGGGCAGCTGTTCCATCATCTGATAGAAGCCGCGCGACTCGACGCCGCCCAGCAGGTTCTCTGGTGGAAGCTCGACATTGTCAAAAAACAGCTCGGACGTATCCGCTGCGTGGCAGCCGATTTTTTCCAGGTTTCGGCCACGCGTGAACCCTTCTGCGGTGTCGGTTTCGACAGCCGTCAAGCTGATACCTTTCGCGCCTTGCGACGGGTCGGTTTTTGCCGCGACCAAAATCAGGTTTGCGTGCTGGCCGTTGGTGATGAAGGTTTTCTGGCCCGACAGGCGGTAGGCGTTGCCTTGTTTGACGGCTTTGGTTTTGATGCGCTGAACGTCCGATCCGGTCGAGGGTTCGGTCATGGCCAGAGCGCCGACCATTTCGCCCGTACACAGCTTTGGCAACCAGCGCTTTTTCTGCTCTTCCGTGCCATAGGTCAGGATGTAATGGGCCACGATGCCAGAGTGGATGCCGTGTCCCCAGCTTGCCAGATTGGCGCGGGCGGCTTCCATCAGTATGACGGCCTCGTGGCCGAAGTCACCACCGGCGCCGCCATATTCTTCGGGGACCGAGGGGCAAAGCAGGCCGAGTTCGGCGGCCTCTTGCCAGATGCCCCGATCCATTTGACCGTTCTTGCGCCATTCGCCATAGCGCGGGCGCCAGCGTTCGTTGATGAAGCCTGCGGTCATATCTGCGAGCATTTTATGCTCGTCTGTCATCCAGCCTGAAGTCATGCAGCTCCCCCTCCCCAAGGGTTGCGATGTGTCAGCGTTTTCGTTTGTCCAATTCGGCGTTGAACAACCTAAGTCTGTGCGTCAGCGCATCTTCGTCTGTCACGCTGCCGAAGTTTTCAAAGAGGAAACTGAGTGCCTCGCCTTCGTCCAAACCCGCCTCACTGGCGAACTTTTTCAGACGTCGATAGCCATCTTCGGTCATGGAAACGGGAAAACGGCGGGTCAGACGAAAACGTTTGGGCATTCAATCCTCGGATAAGATGGGTGGTTTCCCACCCATCCTGTGATCAGAAGCTGGCGGCGTCCAGAGCCATAACGGTATCTGCGCCGGTTTGGATGCGGGCCAGATGCGTTGCGGTCATGGGCAGTTGACGGGCCATGTAGTAGCGGCCGGTTGCCAGCTTGGTCTCGTAGAACTCTTTGTCGGAGGCGTCTGCAGCCAGTGCATCCAGCGATGCGCGTGCCATTTTCGCCCACATCATGCCAAGGCAGACGTGACCAAAGAGGTGCATGAAGTCATAGGAGCCGGACAGGGCGTTGTTAGGGTTCTTCATGCCGTGTTGCATGAAATACAT
>CATNDK010000226.1 GCA_950096585.1 Thalassococcus halodurans
AGCGCGCCGGCGCTTTCGAAGATGGCCGCGATTGCGATGGCACCGCCCATGCTTAGTGCATTCGCGCCAACCGCCGGACCCATGTTGTTTGCAACGTCGTTGGCACCGATGTTCAACGCCATGTAGGCACCAAAACAGGCCGCGATAATGACGACAACCGAGTTGTTGGCATCACCAAAGAACAGCATGGCGGCAAGGCCGGCCAAGACGACGAAGATTAACGAAATGCCGGGGCCAACAAGAGGCCGTCCGACGTAGCTTGTCGCCATTTCAAGTTTAGACAAGCGATCGAGATCGCGATCCAGTGTCTCTAGGTGGCGTGGATCGCCTTGTTGTTCAGCCATTGTGCATCCCCTTTGTCGCCCGAAGCTTCTACTTTGAGTGAGCCGCAACAATCAATCAGAACTTCTTCGTCTTTGGGTGATGACGGGGCGTTCCCAGCGCATGTGGGTTCTGTGCGCTATTCGGTCTCTGTCTTCGATTGAGGGCGCGTATTTGAATGCGCGTTTAGGGTGGCGGCCTAGCGGCCTCGATTTGAAAGCCAGCTTGTAGAGTGGTCCTTTGACCTTTGCGCTCAGATGTTTTCCGGCGTGTAGATGTCAAAGCCCAAGTTCGCGATTTTGAGGCTGCTGTTGGGGTCGGACAGCACAGCATCTGTCATGGCCGCGATTGTTGCCCGTGCGAATGTTTCCATCGGGTGCGAAATGACCATGCTCAGCGTCCCGTCGATCAGCGCCGAGCGTGTTTCGTCGATCAGTTCGTACCCGACGCTTACAAACCCTTTGGGCAGTTTTCGCGCCCGCAGCGCGTTGATCGCACCGCGTATCCCGCCGCCGGAAATGAACAGGCCGCATAGATCAGCGTGGTCTTGGAACATCTTCTCAACGATTTCCTCTGCCACAGCCGCCGTTTCATAGGTCGTTTGTGCTTCGAGTAGCGTGAATTCGGTGTTGTGTTCGCGGAAGTACGACCGGAAGCCGCTTTCGTTGGATTCCTGATTTCGGTAGCGGTGATTGCCCACCAGAATGCCGATTTTTCCCGGCCCACGGCACATCTTGTCGAATGCCCACGCCGCGGTGCGTCCGACTTTGAAATGATCCAATCCGACATATCCCACGCTCGCGTTGGCAGTCAGGGATGCGATCAGCCCGAATACCGGCACGCCTGATTGATGCAGGGTGTCGATGGCATCCGACACTATGGGATGTTCTGCCGCGACCAAGCCGACAGCGTCGACATGGCGGCCCAGATGAACCAGTTGGGTTGCGACATTGTCCGGTGAAAGGTCATCCATAAACTGGATTTTCAGTTCGACCCGACCACCTGCGAATTCACCGGCTGCTTTGCCAAGCGCTTTTGCAAGATCTCGGTAAAAGGTGCGGTTCTTTTGCTGAAGCAACACCCCCAGTTTGAACACCTGTTCCTTGCGCCGCAACGAATCTTGGATTGAACCGACACCGTAGAAGCCGATTTTTTCTGCCGCTTTCAGCACCAATTCGCGGGTTTGCCGACGCACGAGATCGGGCGAGTTGATCACTCGGTTGACTGTGGTCACTGAAACACCGGCGGCTTGCGACAGGTCCTTGATAGTAGGGCGCTTTGCCGAAAATTCTTGTGTCATTTCGTATCATTCCTGTCGTTTTTTAGTGGATCAAAATGAACCAAAATGAGCCTTCATGATCCATATTTCTTGATGGAAAGTGCGGCGTTCTGTCAAGATTTTCTGACTTCGCACCAGCCCGATTCACGCTCGGTGCGATTTTGGGGAGGATCGATTAGTGGACGACAGTCAGTACGGCACACGCGACAAACGCGGCAACTGGACGCCAAACGAAACGCTGCAAGTGGCGCCTTATTGGACAGGCCAGTGGGGCAAGATGGGCCAGTTTCTGGTGGGTCTTGTCTGGCCGTGGAACGCCTTTCACATGGCAACGGCATTTCTTTATTTGTGGTTCGTCATTCCGGACCGTGAGACCTTGGCGACGTTCTCTTGGGACTGGGCGTTGTGGTTGTTGTTCGTCAACATGGCCGGCATTTTCGTGCTCTATGGCGCGATCGAGTTCTTCTACTACGTCAAACGGATTCAGGGCGACCGCTGGCGGTACAATCACAAGTTTCCGGCAGATAACCCGTCGGACGTTTTCTGGTTCAAAAGCCAGAACATCGACAACTTCCTGCGGTCGTTCTTTATCACCGTGCCGCTGTGGACGGTCGTCGAAATCGTGATGCTATGGGCCTATGCCAACAGCTGGGCGGTCTGGCTGCCGTGGACGACGCATTGGGTCTGGCTGACGGTGGTGATCCTTTTGGCACCGGCTGTGCATGAGATCTATTTCTTCTGTCTCCACCGCCTGATCCATACGCCTTTCTTGTACAAACACATCCATTCCGTTCACCACAACTCGATCAACCCGAGCCCATGGTCGTCGCTGTCGATGCACCCCGGTGAAGGCTTTCCTTACATGGCCGAGGCGTGGCTGCACCTGCTGATCCCGTCCAACCCGATCTGCGCGTATTTCACGCTGCACGCGGCTGGCTTCGGGGCGATCAACGGGCACCTCGGCTTCGAGAAGCTCGAACTGACCGAAGACACCACTTTGGATAGCCACGCCTACGTTCACTACCTGCACCACAAGTACTTTGAGGTGAACTACGGCGGCGACGGTGTTGTGCCCCTCGATATGCTGTTCGGCACTTGGCACGACGGCTCGAAAGAGGCGGACGAGAAGATGAAGGCGCGTTTCCGCAAGAAAAAGGAAAAGCAGAATTCAAGAAAACCAACGGCAACGCCTGCGGAATAGGTCGACTGACCTGAAGAGCTGCGCGTCACAGCGCAAGACGGCCCCACGGCCATAACCAATGTCACCCGTAAGAGGAACGGGACCACTAGGGAGGATATGACATGAAACTGAAGGCAATCATCACGGCGGCTGCGACCGCCACGCTGATGGCAACGGGCGCATATGCGCAGGACATCGCGGTTATCGCGGGTTCTGTCGAAGATGCGTTCATGGACAAGATCAAAAAAGGTGTCGATGACGCGACACACATGGTCGAAGCCAACGGCGGTACAGTTCAGTACCTGCGTACACAGAACTACGAAAACTTCGGTCCCGATCTGGTGACACTGATCAACCAAGCGGTTGCACAGGGCGTTGACGGCATCGCGATCCCCGTTTGGGTTCCGGACGCACAGATCCCCGCACTGCAGGCGGCGGCTGAATCCGGCATCAAGATCATGCAGTACAACTCGGGTCTGCCGGTCAAAGCTGACATCAACGCGATCAACTACTTCGGTTCCGACGAATACGAAGCGGGCTTCGGCGGTGGTAAGTACCTTGCTGAAAAAGGCGCGAAGCACATCCTTTGCCACATCCAGGTTCCGGGCGCGATCAACCTTGAAGAACGTTGCCGCGGTGTAACCGATGGTGCCGCAGCAGCAGGCGCGAAAGTCACTGTTCTGAACACACCTGCGAACCTTGACGGTGACGTCACAGGTACAGCCGAGGCGCTGAAAGCGGAATTCATCGGCGACAGCTCGATCGACGCGATGGTATCCTGCGCGGACTTCGGTGCGGCCGCTGGTGCAAACGCGGTTGAGCAGACCGGTCTGGACATCATGGTTTCCGCCTTTGACTTCTCGCCCGCATCGCTCGAGCGTATCTCGGCCGGTACCCAGACAATGGCTATCGACCAGCAGCCTTATCTCCAGGGCTTCCTTGCAACGTCCATGCTGTTCGCCAACCTGAAGTTTGGCACAGAGATTTCGACAGATCCGGTTCTGACCGGTCCGGCGATCATCGACGCATCGAACGTTGACGCTGTCAAAGCAGGCGCAGCACTCGGCGCACGCTAATCAGCACATTCGCCCGGCTGGCCCATGCTGGCCGGGCAACTCATTGCGCCCGTAACATCGGACATGCGCAAAAGGCAAAAGTTCACCTTGGGGAATAAAATGGCGGACACACAATCAACAAAGAACGAGTCTTCAGAAGGAGGGTTTTCACTCCTCAGCTTGTTCAGACGCCCAGAAGCGGGCGCGGCAGCCGGTTTCGTACTGATCTTTCTTTTCTTCAGCTTCTTCGGTTGGGATAAGAACTTTCTGACACCGCTCGGCGCATCGACCTGGCTCAATTTCGCCTCCAAGGTGGGTATTATCGCTATTCCGATCGGATTTCTGATGATCGCGGGCGAGCTGGATATTTCGGTCGGGGCGGTTATCCCTGCCGGTGGTATCGTGCTGGCCATGGCGGTCGAGATCTTCGGTTTCAATTTCTGGGTCGCAGTCCTGTTCAGCTTTGCTGTCGCCGCCGCAATCGGCTGGATCAACGGGATGCTGGTGACCCGCACGCAGGTGCCATCGCTGATCGTAACCCTCGCCACGCTCTTCGTTGTGGCCGGTCTGAACGCCTATATCTCAAAGCAGATCGCAGGCACCACGCAGCACAGCCTGCCTGACGCGGGTGTTATTTCCGAATTCCTGATGGGTGATTACCATTCGCTGGTGATCGGTGAAGGCGAAAGCGCATTCACAATCTTCCGCAGCCTGCAAAGCTCGTTCTTTATCTGGATCGTTGTGGCGGTCATGTGCTTCTACATCCTGCACGTTTCTCCTTGGGGCAACTGGATCTTCGCAATGGGCGGTGATCAGGAAAGCGCCCGCAACGCAGGTATCCCGACCAACCGTCTGAAAATCGCGTTGTTTATGCTGTCTGCCATGGCTGCCGCACTGGTCGGCATGACCGAAGCGGTTCTGGCGAACACGGCAAGTACGACAACCCAGTTCGGCATGATCTTTAACACCATCATCTGTGTGGTTGTTGGCGGCGTGCTTCTGACCGGTGGTTTCGGGACAGTGACAGGGGTTGTGTTCGGCACGCTGACATTCGGCATCGTGTTTCAGGGCATCAACTTCACCACCTTCGACAAAGACCTGAACATGCTGTTCATCGGCGCGCTTCTTCTGATCGCGGTTCTGATGAATGACACCTTCCGTAACCTCGCGACCAGTGCGTCGACGTCCAAGAAGAAGTGAGGTCTTAACGATGTCTGATAAAGCTCCTGTATTGGAAATGCGCAACGTCGACAAAAGCTTTG
>CATNDK010000227.1 GCA_950096585.1 Thalassococcus halodurans
AGGAATTGGCCCGCACAGTCCACGCGGTGGGCTGCGGATAGTTTTGGCCCAACCAAATCTCGATTTGCGTAATCAACGCGGCGTTATGGACGTGTTTATCCTGACGCCAGTAGACCTTTTTTTCCTGCATGCCAGATTCAAATTTTTCGATGCAATACTTGGCCATGTTGATGCTCCAATGCTGATAGGTGTTTCGAAAAGTACAGTGTTTTTAATCCCTTGCCGTGGTTCAGTCCGGCATGGGGGCATCATTGAAATGATGATTCCTTGAAGTGCCTTGATCATGCCCGAGTCGTGTAATGCGATCTGTGATTGAGCGCACAGTATGAAATTCGCGCTTTTGTCTGTCTGTGGATATCGGATACGGTCGGCCCACTGGTTCAACTGCGTTAGGGGGCATTCGGCGTGGATTTTCTGATAAGCGGTGATGAAACGGCTCGTGCCACGCTTTTTTTGGCGCATGGATCCGGCGCGCCTATGGACACCGATTGGATGAACACCCTGAGCAAAGGGATGGTCGACCATGGACTGCGCGTGGTCCGGTTCGAATTCGGCTATATGGCGGCGCGTCGGACCGGCGGTTCGAAACGCCCACCTCCTGATGTTGCCTTGCTATGCGATGAATACCGCGCTGCGATCACGGCACTGGAAACCGCGGGGCCGTTGTTCATAGGCGGGAAAAGCATGGGCGGGCGCGTGGCCAGCATGATCGCAGAGGTGGTGCGCGATCAAGTGTCCGGAGTTGTGTGCCTTGGCTATCCTTTCCATCCGCAAGGCAAACCGGAAAAATTGCGCACGGCGCATCTGGCTGATTTGAAAGTGCCGACATTGATCGCACAGGGAACCCGCGATCCTTTCGGAACCAGTGAAGACGTCGCTGGATACACGCTGTCGGATGCTATCAATATTCACTGGTTGGAAGATGGGGATCACGACCTGAAGCCGCGCAAAACGGTGACGGGCAAGACGCTGGACGATCACCTGAGTGAGACCTGCAATGCGATCTCTGACTGGATAGGCAAGCAGTTAGGTTAAACGCGGGCCTGTTCCGTTTTGTCGGTTTCCTTGTAACACGCCACGGCACGGATCACAGACCGCTCGTCATCGTTCAGATCAACCATATCGATACGCTCCAGCGCATAGCGCGACATTTCCAGTGCGGGGTCCGAGAAGCCCTCCGGATGCAGGTCTTTCAAAGCAGTCAGACCTTTTTGCAGGCGCATCTGCACCTCGACCAATGCGGCGCCATCGCGGGCGATGGGGCGGAAACCGTCTTCGACGAGGTCCGATACCTTGATACTGGGAACGACAACACGCGGATAGATAACTTCGGACTCGGCATCACTGCGCCAGTCGGACATGACGCGCACCAATCTGCCGATTACGTCAATGGCTGTTCCTGGATCATTCACGGCAGGAGACAGAGCACGAGATGCGATTTCGGCCAGAACGATCAGGCCAAACCGGGGATCCTGATCAAAGCTGCGCTGTTGGCCGATACTAATGGCATTGCGCAGTGTTTCGGTTTGCTCTTCGTTTGGTGTGGCGCCTTCGATGCTTAGAATGGGGCGCGTGTCATGGGCGAATGAGCCGGGCAGGACCAGCAACTGAATTTGCGCTTCCAGCTCGATCGCGCACTCAGACAGGGCCTTCATATCGACATACTGTACGTAGCCGATTTCATTTGCATTGATCTGAACGCCATCGTGGCGTGGAGGCGCCACACGGGGTTGCCCACCCATCCAGGGGCGGTCCATCCGGTTTTTGACCGAGCGGGACGCGGCCCTTTCAACACGGTTCAGCGTGTCCTCGATCCGGCCGAATGTCATCAAATGGCTGATCCACCGCAACAAGGCAGCAACCACAAACACAAGGACTGCGCCGGTTGCGATGAACAGGACAAGCAAACCGGGCTCATCATAGTAGCCGGCTTTCAGGGCAATGATGCCCAGAAGGCTAAACAGGAAGGCCCCCAAAAACGTGGCAAGAACGTTCTGGGTCGTCGTGTCTTCCTGTAGCAGCGCTGTCGCGCGCGGCGTGGCGGAACTCGCAGCGGCGGCAAAGGCGGAAACAGCGATGGAAAGAGAGAAGGTGGTGACTGCCAGCATGGACGACGCCAGAATGCTGAGCACCTGATCAACAGCTTGGGCACCGACCTGATCGGTCCATTTCGACGGGATAAACCCGCTTAGAAACCGCGCCATGACCACTGTCAGAATGGCGAGCGCCGCAAAGCTGACCACACGTACCCAAATCTTCCGCAGTTGTTGCAGAACAAGCCACAGGAATTTGGACGTGATCATAAAAGGTGCTTTCATATATGGCTGTGCAGCGTGTCTGCAAAACGCGCGTGGCGTGCAAAAGTTCCCGTTCTCGGTAGCAGTTTGACGGATTTCTTAGGGGCTTTGCGCAATTGCCTGTATGTGCTGCGCTGCAAGGGTATGCGCGCAAGGCTTTTCACATTGCCCCTGATCCGAGACTCGGGCACGTTTCACCCTAGGTTTCCAATGGCGCAATCTGCGCTGTGGCTATGGGAGGAAGTATGTTCAAAGCGTTGCTCGTAGAAAAGGATGACGAGGGTAAAACATCCGCATCCGTGACCGAAATCAGTGAAGATCAACTGCCCGAAGGCGATGTGACGGTTGCCGTTGAATATTCGACCGTGAACTACAAAGACGGTCTGTGCATCGGGCCGGGGGGCGGATTGGTGCGCAATTACCCCCATGTGCCGGGGATCGACTTTGCCGGCACCGTCGAAAGCTCGTCTGACGATCGTTATAAACCGGGCGACAAGGTCGTGCTGACCGGTTGGCGCGTCGGTGAAAACCGCTGGGGTGGCTACGCGCAGAAGGCGCGGGTCAAAGCCGATATGCTGGTGCCGCTGCCCGAGGGGCTGACAACCCGTCAGGCGATGGCTGTGGGGACGGCTGGCTTTACCGCGATGCTGGCGGTCATGGCGCTGGAAGATCACGGCATCAAAGATGGTCCGGTTCTTGTTACAGGCGCAGCAGGGGGCGTCGGTTCGGTGGCCACGGCTATCCTTGCCAACCTGGGGCATCAGGTGGCGGGCGTTACGGGCCGTCCGGAAACTGCCGACTACCTGCGAGAGTTGGGCGCAACGCAAATCGTTGCCCGCGAAGAAATCAACGAGACAACCAAGCGTCCGCTTGAGACCGAGACATGGGGCGGGTGTGTGGATGCCGTCGGTGGTGCGATGCTGGCCCGTGTTCTGGGACAGTTGCAATATGGTGCCAGTGTTGCCGCTGTGGGCCTTGCCGGTGGTGCAAACCTGCCTGCGACCGTCGTGCCTTTCTTGCTTCGTGGTGTAAACCTCTTGGGCATCGACAGTGTGATGCAGCCCTATGACAACCGACTGCGTGCGTGGCAGCGGATCGCCAAGGATCTGCCGATGGATAAGCTAGAGGCCATGGTGCGCCCCGCGACGCTGGCGGATCTGCCGCAATTGGGGGCCGATATTCTGAAGGGTCAGGTTCAGGGCCGTGTGGTGGTTGACGTCAACGCCTGATCCCGGAGGCATGCAAACAAAAAAGAGCGGTCCAAACGGGCCGCTCTTTTCGTTTTCTGTGACGGAAACTTATACGCCGTAAAGCTTGCGCGCCTCGCGGAAGGACAGAAGACGACCCAGTTTTTCATCCCAAAGGTGGATGTTGATGGTCTTCAGGCTTTCCAGCGGTGTGAGACGGTTCATATCGTTCAGCTCTTTATGGTCGCGCAGGACCTCGGGCAGACGATAGAACGGGATGCGGCTGTACAGGTGGTGCACATGGTGGATGCCGATGTTGGCAGACAGCCACTGCAGCGGCTGGGGCAGCACATAGTGCGACGACCCTTCCAGCGCGTATTCATGCAGTTGCCAGTCGTCTTCCTTGGCCCAGTGCGTTTCTTCAAACTGGTGCTGGACGTAGAACAGCCAAACGCCGATCGTCGCCGCAATAACGGATGTCGGAATATAGATCAGCAGGAAGGGCATCAGACCGCCGAACCAGATGATCAGGGCAACAAGAATGGCCATTGCCGCGTTGGTGCCCATTGCGGAAATCCAGAACTTCCAACCCGAACGCATATGGCCGATCGGAAGGCGGTTTTCCAGAATGAAGATATAGCTGGGGCCAAGAACAAACAGCACCAGCGGGTGGCGATAGAGGCGGTACATCAACCGGCCCCACCATCCGCGCGCGCGATATTCTTCAACCGTCAGCGTCAGGATATCGCCCATGCCGCGTTGGTCCAGATTGCCGTGGCTGGAATGGTGGATCGAATGGGACTGACGCCAAACATCGTAGGGGGTCAGTGTCAGCACGCCCAACGCACGGCCGACCCAGTCTTGCAGTTTGCGGTTCTTGAAGAACGACGCGTGGCCGCAGTCGTGCTGGATGCAGAAAATGCGCACCAGGAACATCCCGTTCACCACAGCAAGCCCAAGTGCCAGCCAAGGGCTGATCGACAGCGCCATCCAGGCCAAGGCCCAGAGCACGAAGAACGGGCCCAACGTCAGGCCGAGTTCAACAAAGCTGCGTGTGTTCGAAGGTTCGCGATAGTTTGCCAGGATGCGTACCCAATCCTTGGCGTGACGCGTCGGTTTTTCCGGCGCATTGTTTTTCGTATCCATCTAGTCTTCTTGCCTTCCATGCCGCCCCGGTCCGCCACCGGAATGCTGTGGCGCTTGTCACGCCTTTTGTTGTGGTTCGTCAACGGGAAGAAACCCGAAATCTTCACCCTTTTGCAACGAAAGTGACGCTGCAAGTTATAAGCCAATGGTCTGGGTATCGACTGCCTTGACCTAGCGACATGTTTTTAGCGGCGGATGAACGTTTAGGCGACGATTAATCGCGCCCACACCGCGTCATGATCCGAAAGAGGGGTATCCCCTATCCCAATGGATGTAAGGATGCCCTTGCCTTGCAGCTTCAGGTCACGACCACAAAGCCAATCCAGCTTCATGACACGGTCCGGATGTGGGGTGATCAGACTGGGACGCGTTGTTGTGCCCTCGGCGGTAAAATCCCAACTGTAACCGGCTGTTTCGGCGAAGGAAAACAGCGTTTCACGTTGCCAGTCAAAGTCCG
>CATNDK010000228.1 GCA_950096585.1 Thalassococcus halodurans
GCGCGCAGGAAACTGCGTTCGGCTTTTTTTATTTCAAAACTATATGTCTTTGGGGTTCTGCCGCTTGCTATCAATGCCGACCCTTGGGATGATTAATTCGAGTCGCAGCACAGGAGACATGCGTGACAACAGGCACCCTGACCGAAGCCACCATTGAATTTCCAGATAACCGTTTGCTCATCGAGCTTTGTGGTGAATTTGATCGCAATCTGACGGACATAGAAACACGGCTTGGCGTTCAGATCCTACGAAGGGGTAACCAGCTTTCGGTTTTCGGTGAAAAAGACCCCCAGACCGAAGCGATTGAAGTTTTACAGACGCTTTACGAACGCCTTGAGCAGGGTAAGCACGTCGAAAGTCAGGATATTGACCGCGAATTCCGCCTTGGCGCGGAACCCGCTGTGGACACCGAGCCGGTAAACCAGCTGGAAATGTTTGGTGGCGGTCGTGTCGAAATCAAAACCCGCAAGAAGCTGATCGAACCGCGCACCGAAGCACAGAAGGCCTATGTGAAGGCGCTGTTCGACAATGAACTGGCCTTCGGGATCGGTCCGGCGGGTACGGGTAAGACATATCTAGCCGTCGCTGTCGGCGTGAACATGTTCATCAACGGTTTGGTCGATAAGATTATCCTGTCGCGTCCTGCTGTGGAAGCAGGCGAAAAGCTGGGCTTCCTGCCTGGTGCGATGGAGGACAAGGTCGATCCCTATATGCAGCCGCTTTACGATGCGTTGCAGGATTTCCTGCCGGGCAAACAGCTTGCACGGCTTCGGGAAGAAAAGATCATCGAAATCGCGCCTTTGGCCTTTATGCGCGGTCGGACGCTGTCGAACGCCTTTGTCGTACTGGACGAAGCGCAGAACGCCACGTCCATGCAGATGAAGATGTTCCTGACCCGTCTGGGCGAAGGCTCGCGGATGGTGATCACCGGCGACCGGACGCAGATCGACTTGCCGCGCGGCATGCCGTCTGGTCTGGCCGAGGCCGAAAAGCTGCTGAAGGACATTCCCAAGATCAGCTTCAATTACTTCACATCCAAAGATGTTGTGCGCCACCCGCTGGTCGCCGCCATCATTGAAGCGTATGAGGCAGCCGACAACGCGCAAGGGTGATCTGTCGGAGCAGGTCAGCAGTGCGTCAGGAATGGAGCGCATATGCTGACCGATACGATCATTGAGGACGAGGCATGGAGTGTGGTCGATCTTGAAGGATTGGCCGAAGCCGCGGCTACGGCTGCCTTGCAGCATCTGGGCATGGTAACCGAAGGCTACGAGATCGCGGTCCTGGGCTGTGACGATGCCAAAATCGCCGAATTGAACGCCGATTTCCGCGACAAACCGACGCCGACCAATGTGCTAAGCTGGCCCGCATGGGAGCTTGGATCAGAAGACGACGGCGGCGATCCTGATCTGCCGCCAGAGCCCGACACCATGATGCCCGAACACCTAGGCGATATCGCGATTGCCTTTGGCGTATGTAAAAAAGAAGCGGAAGCAGCCGAAAATGTATTAGAGCACCATGTCACACATTTGTTGGTTCATGGGGTTTTACATTTGTTGGGCTATGACCATATCCGTGACGCAGACGCCACGCTTATGGAAGGTTTGGAAACCTCCATACTTGGCAAAATGGGTATAGCCGACCCATATTCGTAAAGCGGCGGGGCATCCCGTCATTTTGGACAGGAAAGAGATGGGCGAAACCGACGGGTCGTCTAATGCAGCGCAGGGCGCGCAGCAGACCAGTGAAAACAAGACCAGCGTGGGCGTTCTCCGCCGTTTGTTCGGAGCACGTTCAGAAAATTCGGACGACGATACCGTCGTAAATGGAAGCCCGACTGCGGCTCCTGCTCCGGTGACACACGGCATGATGAACCTGCGCCGTATGCGCGTCGAGGACGTCAGCGTGCCGAAGGCGGATATCATCGCCGTACCGGACACCGTTTCCAAAGAAGACTTGGTGAATATTTTCCGTGAAAGCGGATTGACCCGACTGCCGGTTTACACAGGCACGTTGGATACGCCTATTGGCATGGTTCACCTGAAGGACTTTGCGCTTCTTCATGGCTTTAATGGCGAGACAACAGATTTTAATCTGGCCGATGTCTTGCGCCCGCTTCTGTTCGTGCCGCCCTCTATGCCGATCGGTGTTCTGCTGACAAAAATGCAGACCGAACGTCGGCATATGGCCTTGGTCATTGATGAATACGGCGGTGTTGATGGTCTGGTGACCATCGAAGACCTGATCGAACAGGTCATCGGCGAGATCGAAGACGAACACGACATCGAAGAAGATAAGAACTGGCGTCAGGAAAAGTCCGGCACTTACCTGGCTCTGGCCAAGACGCCCCTGTCTGATTTCGAAGCCGGTATCGGCATGTCTTTGACCGAAGACGAAGAAATCGATGAAGAAGAGATCGACACCCTTGGTGGCCTTGTCTTCATGTTGGCAGGGCGTGTCCCGGCTCGTGGCGAAATGGTGCCGCATCCCGACGGGATCGAGTTTGAGGTCGTGGACGCCGATCCGCGGCGGATCAAACGCCTGCGTGTCCGGATGCCGGGTGCCCCCGGTACGGTGAACAGCCGCAAGCAAGGCGCAGACGCCACAAGCGCAGCCCCGAATGAGTGACCTTTTCGCGCCGATGCGGGGCCTGTCGCTCAGGCTTCGTTTGGTGATCACGCTTTTGGCGGGCGTGGCCTTTGGGTTGGGGCAGGCGCCCTTTGACCTGACTGGTCTGGCCCTGCCTGCCTTGCTGGTTCCATTCCTGATGCTGTCGCCTGAAGTGTGCCGCAGACAGGCAGGCTGGATCGGCTGGGCCTTTGGTGTTGGATACTTCGGGACGTCCCTGACGTGGATTGTGAACCCGTTTCAGGTTGATGCCGCGACAACAGGCTGGATGGCCCCGTTCGCCTTGGTGCTGATCGCGGCTGGTCTTGCGATATTCTGGGCCATGCCTTTCTGGCTGGCCGCGTCTTCTGGTTTGCGGTGGCTGGTGGTGCCGCTCTGGACACTGGCGGAACTGTCGCGTGCGTATATTCTGACGGGCTTTCCTTGGGGGCTTGTCGGCTATGTTTGGACACCGACGATTGGCGCGCAATGGGCGGCGGTGATTGGGCCTCATGGGCTGACGCTGTTGACCCTGACGATTGCGTGGCTTGCCTCAGAGGTGTCGCGCACCCGAGCGCTGCCTTTGGGCTTGGCGGCAATTGCGCTGGCAATCGGACTGATCGGTGGTGGGGTGTATTTGCAAAGCCGCCCGATCACACCACAAGAGGGCACGCCCAAGATCGTGCGACTGGTGCAGCCCAACGCGCCACAGGATCAAAAGTGGCAGCGCGACATGATCCCTGTGTTTTTCAACCGGCTTTTGTCGTTCACCGAGGTCGGACCGCGTCCTGATCTGATTATCTGGCCAGAAACAGCGATGCCGATGTTGCTGAACAACGCCGAGGAAGCGCTTGGCGTTGTGTCGCAGTCCGCAGGCCCGGTGCCAATGATTGTCGGCATCCAGCGCGAAGACGACGGGCGGTATTACAATTCCCTGATCCTTCAGGATGCCAGCGGCCAGACCTCTGCGGTTTACGACAAGCACCACCTTGTGCCCTTCGGGGAATACATGCCGTTCCCCGATCTTTTCGCGCGGATCAACGTGGGCGGTTTGGCGCAGCGTGCGGCCAGCGGCTATTCAGCAGGGCCGGGGCCGCGCCTGTTGGACTTGGGGCCGTTGGGCAAAGCATTGCCTTTGATCTGCTACGAGGCCGTCTTTCCCCAGCATGCAAAAACAGGGGGCAGCCGCCCTGATATGCTGATCCAGATCACCAATGACGCGTGGTTTGGTACGTGGTCCGGCCCTTACCAGCATCTGGCACAGGCGCGGATGCGCGCGATTGAGCAGGGTTTGCCGATGCTGCGATCGGCCAACACGGGCGTTTCAGCGGTGATTGATGCCAAAGGCCGTATCGTGGATTCCATTGATCTGGGGCAGGCGGGATACATTGACGTGCCACTGCCCGCAGCTTTGCGCGACACGATCTATGCGCGTTCGGGTGACGTTCCGTTGCTTGTGCTGCTATTGGGACTCACCTTGGTTGGCGCGTTGCGCGCGAGCTCTAATTCTCATTGACGTGCCCATAACAAGGGCGTAGCGCAACGACATACACCTGCCACAACGGCTTCCTGGCGTGGCAGCGAAACCTAATGGAGCACTTTTCCTATGTCTCGTGACAATTATACGTTTACCTCGGAGTCCGTTTCCGAGGGCCATCCCGATAAAGTATGTGACCGCATCTCTGACGCGATCCTCGATGCCCTTCTGGCAGAGGATCCGCTGGCGCGCGTGGCCTGCGAAACATTCGCAACGACAAACCGCGTTGTGATCGGCGGCGAAGTTGGTCTGACAGACCAGGCCAAACTGGCGGAATACATGCAGCGCATCCCTGACATTGCGCGCGCCTGTATCAAAGACATCGGGTACGAGCAGGACAAGTTCCACCACGCGACCTGTAAGATTTCCAACTACCTGCACGAACAGTCCGCCCACATCGCGCAGGGTGTGACGGGCGAACGTGGTGATGAAGGCGCAGGCGACCAGGGCATTATGTTCGGTTACGCAACCAACGAAACGGACGCGCTGATGCCGGCCCCGATCCAGTACAGCCACGCAATCCTGCGTCGTCTGGCCGAGGTCCGCAAATCCGGTCAGGAACCGCTGCTGCGCCCTGACGCGAAATCACAGCTGTCTGTCCGCTATGAAGGCGGCAAGCCGGTTGGCGTATCGTCCATCGTTCTGTCCACACAGCACGCTGACGAAAGCCAAAGCTCGGCCGACATCCGCGCGATTGTTGAACCCTACATCCGCGAAGTTCTGCCCGAGGGCTGGATCACAGATGCCACCGAATGGTGGGTGAACCCCACGGGTACCTTTGTGATCGGTGGTCCCGATGGCGACGCCGGTCTGACAGGCCGTAAGATCATCGTGGACACATACGGCGGCGCAGCCCCCCACGGTGGTGGCGCGTTCTCGGGTAAAGATCCGACCAAGGTTGACCGTTCGGCGGCCTATGCTGCGCGCTATCTGGCGAA
>CATNDK010000229.1 GCA_950096585.1 Thalassococcus halodurans
CACGTCGCCGTCACCGGCCAGCAGGGCTTTGGTGGAACACATCTCGGCGCAGATCGGCAGTTTGCCTTCTGCAATCCGGTTGCGACCGTACTTCTGGAACTCTTCGGTGCTGTTGTCAGCCTCGGGACCACCGGCGCAGAATGTACATTTGTCCATCTTGCCGCGGGAACCGAAGTTGCCAGCCTGCGGGTACTGCGGCGCGCCGAAGGGGCATGCATAGAAGCAGTAACCACAACCGATGCACAGGTCCTTCGAGTGCAGAACCACACCGTCAGCGGTCTGGTAGAAGCAGTCTACAGGACAGACGGCCATACAAGGCGCGTCCGAGCAGTGCATACAAGCCACCGAGATCGACCGTTCGCCGGGTGTACCATCCTGGATGGTGACCACACGGCGGCGGTTGATGCCCCAGGGGACCTCATGCTCGTTTTTACAAGCGGTGACGCAAGCGTTGCACTCGATGCAGCGTTCGGCGTCACAGAGAAATTTAGCGCGTGCCATAAGTCATCTCCTCCTTACGCTGCTACGATTTTGCAAAGAGTCGCTTTCGTCTCTTGCATCTGGGTGACCGAGTCATAGCCGTAGGTCTGTGCGGTGTTTGTGGATTCACCCAAGACATACGGGTCTGCGCCCTCGGGGTAATAGCTGCGGCGATCTTCGCCTTGCCAGTGACCACCAAAGTGGAAGGGCATGAACGCCACGCCGGGTGCCACACGTTCGGTGACCATCGCCATGACCTTGACCTTACCGCCTTCAGGGCCTTCGACCCAGACCATCGCCCCGTCACGCACTCCAAGGTTATTCGCATCACGCGGGTTTACCTCGATGAACATGTCCTGCTGAAGTTCAGCAAGCCACGGGTTCGAACGCGTCTCGTCGCCGCCGCCTTCGTATTCGACCAGTCGGCCCGATGTCAGGATGATCGGGAAATCTTGCGAGAAATCCTTTTCCTGAATGGACTTGTACATGGTCGGAAGACGCCAGAACTTCTTGTCCTCGTAGGTCGGATAATCGGCCACAAGGTCGCGACGGTTCGAGTAGAGCGGTTCGCGGTGCAGCGGCACCGGATCCGGGAACGTCCAGACCACCGCGCGCGCTTTGGCGTTGCCGTAAGGTGCACAGCCATGCTTGATCGCGACACGCTGGATACCGCCCGAAAGGTCGGTTTTCCAGTTGGTCTTGGGGCCCGCAACAGCGTCGATTGCTGCGCGCTCTTCGTCGGTCAGGTCACCATCCCAGCCCAGATCCATCAGCATTTGCATGGTGAATTCGGGATAACCGTCCTGAATTTCGGAACCGACAGGTGCCACACCTTCTGCAAGAAGGTTGTCGCCATCCCGCTCAACGCCAAAGCGTGCGCGGAAGCCCATGCCGCCATCGGCGACCGGTTTCGAAATATCATACAGGTTCGGCGAACCGGGGTGGTTCAGCTCGGGTGTGCCCCAGCTTGGCCACGGCAGACCATAGTAGTCGCCATCGGCGGGACCGCCGTTTGCCTTAAGCGTGGTGCGGTCGAACGTGTGCTGGTTTGCCATATGAAGGCGCAGACGTTCGGGCGACTGACCTGTGTAACCAATCGTCCACATACCGCGGTTGAATTCGCGGGTGATGTCTTCGATCAGCGGTTCGTCACCGTTGACAGCAATGTTGCGGAAGAACCGGTCCGAGAACCCGAATTTGTCCGCAAACAGCTTCATGATGACGTGGTCAGGTTTGGACTCGAACAGCGGCTCGACAACCTTTTCACGCCACTGCAGCGACCGGTTGGACGCGGTCACAGAGCCGTAGGTTTCGAACTGCGTACAGGCCGGCAGCAGATACACACCATCGGTGCGGTCCTGCATGATCGCCGAAACTGTCGGATAGGGGTCAA
The DNA here is from genome assembly GCA_950096585.1 of Thalassococcus halodurans. GTDB lineage: Bacteria > Pseudomonadota > Alphaproteobacteria > Rhodobacterales > Rhodobacteraceae > Thalassococcus > Thalassococcus halodurans_A. The sequence goes on from CATNDK010000229.1 coordinate 1,874, forward strand.
CCACGACCAGCATATCCAGCTTTTCCATCGCCGTTTTCATTTCTGGCAAACGGGTCTGCGAGTTCGGCGCATGGCCCCACATCACCATTGCCCGTGTGTTGTCGGGCTGAGAGATGTTTTCCTTGTCTTCCAGAACACCGTCGATCCAACGACTGACCGGAATACCGGTCATATTCATCATCGGAACGTCGTCTTTGCCTTTGTCGGAATAGGTCGCATCCGAGAAACGGCCTTTCAGCCAATCCAGATCTTCTTCCCAAACGCGCGCCCAGTGGGCCCACGAACCTGCTGCAAGACCATAGTAGCCGGGCAGGGTATCGGCCAGAACGCCAAGGTCGGTTGCACCCTGTACGTTGTCGTGCCCACGGAAGATGTTTGTGCCACCGCCGGCTGCACCCATGTTGCCAAGGGCCAGCTGCAACACGCAGTAAGCGCGTGTGTTGTTGTTGCCGTTGGTGTGCTGGGTACCACCCATACACCAGATCACGGTGCCGGGACGGTTGTTGGCGAGCGTACGCGCAACCCGCTCGAGCTGAGAGCCGGGCGTGCCGGTGACGCGCTCAACCTCTTCGGGGTTCCACTTGGCGACTTCTTCCTTGATCTGGTCCATGCCCCACACGCGGGTGCGAATGAACTCTTTGTCTTCCCAGCCATTCTCAAAAATGTGCCACAGGATACCCCAAACAAGGGCCACGTCCGAACCCGGACGGAAGCGGACATATTCGTCGGCGTGGGCTGCGGTGCGAGTGAAACGCGGGTCGCAGACGATCAGCGGCGCGTTGTTCTGTTCCTTGGCCTTCAACACGTGAAGCAGGGAGACAGGGTGCGCCTCGGCGGGGTTGCCACCGATGATAAAGATCGCGCGGCTGTTGTGGATGTCGTTGTACGAGTTCGTCATGGCGCCGTAGCCCCATGTGTTCGCAACGCCCGCAACCGTGGTCGAGTGACAGATACGCGCCTGGTGATCGACGTTGTTCGTACCCCAATAAGCGGCGAACTTGCGATACAGGTAGGCCTGTTCGTTGTTCGATTTCGCCGAACCCAGCCAATAGACCGAGTCAGGGCCGCTTTCATCGCGGATCGACAGCATCTTGTCGCCGATTTCGTTGATGGCTTCTTCCCACGACATACGGACCCATTCGCCGTTTTCTTTCTTCATGGGATACTTCAGGCGGCGTTCTCCGTGTGCGTGTTCACGCACCGCCGCACCTTTGGCGCAGTGTGCGCCAAGGTTGAACGGGCTGTCCCAGCCGGGCTCTTGCCCGACCCAAACGCCGTTCGATACTTCGGCCACAACAGTACAGCCGACAGAACAATGGGTACAAACAGACTTTACCGTCTCAACCGCGCCGTTGACGGCTTGCTGAGCGCTGGCTTGTGTAACAGAACCTGCGGTGGCGCTAATGGCGGCAAGACCGCCAATCGCCAATCCTGAGCCGCGCAAGAACGCGCGACGATCGACGGACGAGTGCGCAACATCGGCCATCAGGCCGGTGCGTTGGGCTCGTTTCGTGACCGTATTGGTCTTTTTCCTGAGCATGTTTCCCTCCGAATGCTAGCAGGGTTAACCCCTTTGATGCTGGCTACGCGGCGCGCGTCATGGCGCGACACGGGTCTTTTGGGCTGCGCTTAGAAGCGTGCCGATGCGTAGTAGGCGCGGGTGTGCGCCGTATCGCTGAGACCGCTTTTGGCGGTGTCTTCAACCGATGCTTCGGCGGCTTGGCCGCTTGCCACGACAGCAGCAGCTGCCGGTGCGGCGGCGGTCGCCAGCTTCAGAAAGCTTCTGCGCCCTTCGTCGGTCTTGTTTTGCTCTGACATTTCAAAGCCTCCCCTAGATGGTCATCCCGAAGGATGGATTTCAGCGGGCCAACCTTGCCTTGGCCCCCCAAGTTTGTGTTTGACCCCAGCGGGGCCAACTAAGCGCCGGTTACGCCGACGCGAGTCTGAAGGCTTCGCGTTCGATCTCCATGAACGCGCGCCCGACCGAACCCACGGCGCTGTACAGCATCGCGGATTTGGCCTTTTCGAGATCTGCAAAGAAGTGACCAGCCCAAGGGCCGATATGACGATTGAAGAAAGTCTTCTGGTCGTCCAGCGTCGCAGGTTCGGAAAAACGCCCCACAATCAATCCCGCCATAACCTCCATCAGGGTGGCGATATTGTCTTCAGGTTCATACACATTCTGCGCCCGTGTGATCCGCCGTGCAGACAGATCCGAGCGCAGGGTCGCCAGCGGCTTTTCGTTCAGAAAGCCGGTCAGGTAGTAGCTGGCGTAAGGCAGCAGTTCGCCACGTCCCAGTCCGATGAACAGCGCGTTGAATTCGCGGTCGGCCTGTTTCGGCTTGGTCGTCTTGGCGCAGTCGGAGAGGCGGCCAATCGCCTGGCCTAGATCGGTGTCATCACCGGACAGTCCTACGCATTGTGCCAAAAGGAATTCGTCTGGCGGCGAGGCAAGTAGAAGCCCCAAAAAATTGTACAGATCAGCCCGAAGGCGATCTTCTTCCGTTACCTGCACAGGCTGGGTCGCGGTCTGGGTCATCAAGTGTCCTCGTCAAATACGAACTGCATGCGCCGTGGTCGGACAGAGCCAGGCAGTTCACTATCAGATTGTATGTCGGTCTCCGATCCAGCCACTACGACCTTAGTCGTATCTTCGCCTTCCGGATGAGTTTCTTGTTGTATACGCGCGTCATCGGCGGCTGTGGCGCTGTCCTGATCGTCTGTGTCAGTCAGCGCGACTTCGTCTGCTTCAGTGGCCAAAGCAATTTCCGGATGTTCACTCTCGGCCAGATCCTGCTGACGCCGCAGTTCTTCGACATGCGCAGTCAGACCCTTACCGACTTGGTAGCTGGTCGGAACGCCCGGCATGTCCGTAACCAGATTGGTGTAATAATCGACGTAGTCGTTCATTCCGTGACAACAGGCAAGAACAGGGTTTGACCGCCACAAGGCCCGCATCGCGCGGCGTTTGATCCGCTCGGGGATCTGGTCGCGCATGAAGGCCACTATGTCGTCGCCGGGTTGAAGGCTGTCTGGGTCAGGTAGGCCGAACTCTTCGCAAATCTCGGCGTCTGTTTTCTCTTCCAGCGCCTTGTGCTGTTCAGCAATGACCGCCTTGTGGGCGGCCTTCACTTCGACCGCCTGTTCTTCGGCTACCTTTGCCTTGCGTCTGGACCAG
>CATNDK010000230.1 GCA_950096585.1 Thalassococcus halodurans
GGATTTGCCGGAACCCGAGAAACCGGTGAAGAACACGGTGAAACCCTGCTGCGAACGCGGCGGCTTGGTTTTGCGCAGTTCGGTCACAACTTCGGGGAACGAGAACCACTCGGGGATCTCAAGACCTTCTTGCAGACGGCGACGCAGTTCTGTGCCCGATATGTTCAGGATGGTCACGTCGTCCTTATCCGCGATTTCATCGGCGGGTTCGTACTGGGCGCGCTCCTGCACATAAACCATGTGCTTGAAGTCGACCATTTTCACGCCGATTTCATCTTCGTGCTCGCGGAACAGATCCTGCGCGTCATAGGGGCCGTAGAAATCTTCGCCTGCACTGTTCTTGCCGGGGCCAGCGTGGTCACGACCAACGATGAAGTGCGTGCAGCCGTGGTTGGCACGGATCAGGCCGTGCCAGACCGCTTCGCGCGGGCCAGCCATACGCATGGCAAGGTTCAGCAGCGACATGGATGTTGTAGCCGCCGGATACTTGTCCAGAACCGCCTCGTAGCAGCGAACGCGTGTGAAGTGGTCAACGTCGCCCGGCTTGGTCATGCCCACAACGGGGTGGATCAGCAGGTTGGCCTGTGCTTCGCGTGCGGCGCGGAAGGTCAGTTCCTGGTGCGCGCGGTGCAGCGGGTTACGTGTCTGGAACGCAACGACCTTGCGCCAGCCCAGTTTGCGGAACAGGGCGCGCAGTTCGTTCGGCGTGTCGCGACGACCACGGAAATCGTAGTGAACGGGCTGTTGGATGCCTGTGACGGGGCCACCAAGGTAAACGCCGCCTGCGATGTTGTGCAGGTAGTGAACGGCAGGGTGCGCCTGATCGTCTGCGCCGAACACCTTTTCTGCTTCGCGCGCTTTGTTCGGCACCCATTTGTCGGTGACAGTCATGGTCGCCAGAATGACGCCTTCCTGATCGCGCAGGGCAATGTCCTGACCGATTTCGATGGTGTCTGCATACTCGGGCTTAACGTCCAGAGTGATCGGCATCGGCCACAGCGACCCATCTGCCAGACGCATGTTTTCAACAACGCCGTTGTAGTCTTCTTCTGTCAGGAAGCCCTTCAGCGGGTTGAAGCCGCCGTTCATCAGCAGTTCAAGGTCGCAAATCTGGCGCGGTGTCAGATCGTGCGACACCAGATCGCCTGCTTCGACTTTCAGCTTTTGGGCGCTGTCGTAGGACACGTACAGCTCGGGGATCGGCGCGAGGTTGGATTGCATCAGGGTGCTCCTGTACTTCAGTGGGATGAGGTCCTTAACAGAACCTGTCAGCTCTGTATGAAGGGCCGCGTATTCGGCGAATTTCCGTGTCAGGAAGGACTTAACAAGCCGTTCCTTCATATCGTGACCCGCAAGGGTCAGAGCGTAGGCGAACCGCTGACGGCGATCGTTGCCCTTGCGTTGGGTGACAGTGATGAGCCCTGCTTCGGTCGCAGACCGCAATTGCGCGTTCAAACCACCCAGCGACACGCCAAGGGCTTCTGCCGTGGCGCGCTGGCTTGCCTCTGGCGCACGGTCAAGCTGACGCAACAGCTGAAACAGCTGGTCGTCTTCTGGCCGCGACGGCGTAGGGGCAGAGGGTGCGTTCATCAGGTGGACTCAATGTGTGTTCACGCGTGAACGCATGTCACTCTTTGCAGTCGCAGAAAACCCTTTTCTGAAAAATTGCGCGGTTTTTTGCAGATCGGTTGGGGGTGTGACCAAAAGGCAATGACCGCAATCTGGCCATGTTCGACAACCAAGAGATGTCCAAATGCAACCCGAGGTCAGCCCTACTTTGGACAAAAAAGTAAAGTTTTATCGAATCCTGCATTGATACGTGGCTGCTGGGGCATGGGGCCGGGATTGGAAAATGGGTAGAATTCTTCGCGTTCTAGCGGTGTTTGTCGCCGCGAACTTTTTCTTTGGCCTGATCCTGATCGCGCTCAGCGTTCTGGGGCTCAGCTTTCCGATGCTTGATTTTGTGCCGCCCTGCCTGGCGGCGATGGTGGCCGGATATCACTACGCCTCGCACTACGGCGAAGCCCCGAGCAATCCTGTGATCCATTCCTTCAACATCATCACAAGCGTCGCGGTGATTATCTTGGCGACGGTCGGATATTTTCTGATCCGGCACGAGATCGCCACTGCTGAAATGGCTCGGTTCCAAACGAACCTGATCATCGAAACCGCCGTCACGTGCTTTTTGCTGCGCGTTTGTTTTGTCTATGGCGGCGATAAAGCCGAACAATGGATGGCCGAGGCCGCATAACCGGCCCAAAGCAAAAAGCCCGGGCTAAGCCGGGCTTTTCATTGTCTCAATGATCAGATTTTCAGGCGCTGGCCGGTTCGTTGGCCGCTTCCGGTGCAGGCTCGCCTGCCTCTTCGTGATCCGCCAGCCAACGCTCGGCCTCAAGCGCGGCCATGCAGCCCATGCCGGCGGATGTCACGGCCTGACGATATTTGTGGTCCGTCAGGTCGCCCGCGGCAAAGATGCCGGGGATCGAGGTTTCGGTGCTGTCCGGCTTGGTCACGACATAGCCGCCCATGTGTGTTTCCAGCACGTCCTTGACCAGCTCGTTCGCAGGCGCGTGGCCGATCGCGACGAAAACGCCCTTACAGGGGATTTCGGTGATCTCGCCGGTGTTCACGTTCTTGGCGCGAACGCCTTCGACACCCTTGGGGTTCTCCGAACCGAACACTTCGTGCAGTTCGTGGTGCCACAGCGTTTCGATCTTGGGGTGCTTGAACAGACGGTCTTGCAGGATCTTTTCCGCGCGCAGCGTGTCGCGGCGGTGGATCAGTGTGACCTTGGAGGCAAAGTTCGTCAGGAACAGCGCCTCTTCTACAGCGGTGTTGCCGCCGCCGATGACCACGATTTCCTGACCACGATAGAAGAAGCCGTCACATGTGGCGCAGGCAGAGACGCCAAAGCCCTTGAACTCTTCTTCTGTTTCCAGACCCAGCCATTTGGCGCGGGCGCCTGTCGCCAGAATAACAGCATCCGCCGTGTAGGTCGTGCCGCTGTCGCCGTGGGCCACGAAGGGGCGTTTGTCTGTTTCCAGCTTGGTGATGATGTCGCCGATGATTTCGGTGCCCATGGCGCGCGCGTGCGCTTCCATGTTGATCATCAGTTCGGGGCCCTGGATTTCAGTGTGGCCCGGCCAATTTTCAACTTCGGTTGTGGTGGTCAGCTGACCACCGGGTTCGATGCCCTGTACCAGAACGGGATTCAGCATGGCGCGGCTGGCGTACACACCTGCGGTATACCCTGCCGGGCCGGAGCCGATGATAAGAACCTTCGTGTGTTTCGTGTCTGCCATGCCGGCCTCCGATCGCGTCTTGTATATTCCGAGTCAGATTGGGATATACGCCCGCAACAACCGCCGCGCAAACGCTGCACACGGAAAAGAGACCTGATGGCGCATTGAATATTTTTTGCGCAAGATAATTTCTCTTTAGTGAAATAATATTGCGCGTGATGGGTGGCGTGTTATAACTTCGCAAAATTTCTGGGAGATACTGGCACATGCCCAGCCACAGGCTTGATCCGATTGACCGCAAAATCCTTTCCGAACTGCAAGCAGATGGTCGCATGACCAACGTCGAGCTTGCAAAGCGCGTTGGTATTTCGGCTCCGCCCTGTTTGCGTCGCGTTCGCGCGCTGGAAGAACAGGGGTTCATTCGCGGCTACCACGCCGAGGTTAACCCCCGCGAACTGGGCTTCGAGGTTCAGGTTTTTGCGATGGTGGGTCTGCAAAGTCAGGCCGAATCCGACCTGTCCGCGTTTGAAGAACGCTGCAATGAATGGTCGCTGGTTCGCGAATGCCACATGCTGAACGGCGAGGTGGATTTCATCCTGAAATGCGTGGCACCGGATCTGTCGACCTTCCAGACATTCCTGACATCCGAATTGCTGACCACGCCCAACGTGGCCAGCGTCAAAACCTCGTTGGTTATTCGCGGTGCCAAGGACGAACCCGGTGTGCCGTTTGATGTACTGGAAGAGCGTCTGGCCCAGATGGCCTGACGCATTTGGTCCGGTGTGCGACCTCGGGTCAGCCCGAGGTCAGTTGCCGGATCACCTCAAGACGGGTGCGGGGCAGGGCCATTTCGCCGAAGTCTTCGAAATCATGAACATTCGGGAACAGGCTTAGGAACTGGTCGTACTGATCAGGGCCCAAAGTGCGTTTGATGTTCGGGCCGGGGTGGTAGCTTTCGACGCTGACGCCGCCCACGTTGATCATCGCATGGTGACGCAGCGCGATGTGGAACATCTGGACCGAGCTTGCAGGCGTGATTTCGATCAGGCGGTCGCCGTCGACCATATCCGCCATGGGCAGCAGAACGCTGTCATTGCCGATCAGCGGGCGCAGATGGGCGCGCTGGTAGCGTACACGGGCGGCAGTGCCGAACATCGTGTCGGTGATCGGACCGTGATCGCCATAGGCACCGGCGTTGCTGCGGTACAGGCCTGTTAGACTGCTGCCTGTGCCTTCGATATTGGGAACGTAAGACGTCGATCCGATCCAGACGACGGGTTCGGGGCCGTGTTCTGTTTCGACGAAATCGCCGGGGATCAGGTCTTCTACAGCGACGGGGCCGCTGACGGTCGGGATAATGGTGCCGCGGGCAAAGGCCGATGCGGTGTCTTCGAAAACAGACGTTGCCGGTGCGACAACCTGTTTGGTTTCGATGGAGAGATCAGACATCAGGGCGGCGACCTCGTATTTGCGCTGGTGAGAGAGTTTGCGCTGAGGTCGGCCGCCATCCGATGGAGTAAACTGGCCCTGTTGGACCGGTACGGAAACATTGTCGCGGATACGCCCGCTGAACTGGAGACTCGACATGTGAACACCCGAAGGTTGGCCACATCCATGTTGGTCCCCACCAACTATCACAGACGGACGTTTACGACTTGTTGACCATGTTTTGGCCTTATTTCCGCAATTGTGTCAAAAAAAAACCGAACTGGTCCACGTTAACGGACCAATCCGGTTCTTGG
>CATNDK010000231.1 GCA_950096585.1 Thalassococcus halodurans
AGCCGACAAAGTGAAGCATTACCCACAAATGCTGTCCGGCGGTGAACAGCAACGCGTGGCGATTGCGCGGGCCATTGCCAAACAACCCGACGTGTTGTTCTGCGACGAACCGACTGGCGCATTGGACAGCACAACTGGCCGGTCGGTGCTTGAGGTTTTGAACCACGTCAACGCCGAACTGGGTTCGACCGTTCTGATGGTCACCCACGCCGCGAACATCGCGGGTATGGCTCATCGGGTGATCCGCTTGGTAGACGGACAAATCGGCGAGGTGCAGGTCAACGACGTCAGACAAACCCCAGCGGAGATCGACTGGTGAGCGCGCTTGACCGGAAAATGTTGCGTGATCTTTGGCGGATCAAAGGGCAGGCAATCGCCATCGCATTGGTCATCGCGACAGGTGTCTTGCTTCAGGTGATGATGTCGGGCCTTGTGGCGTCGCTCAGCGAAACGCGGCGCACCTACTACGAACGCAATGACCTTGCCGAGGTCTTCGCACCAGTGGTACGCGCCCCTCAGACAGTGCTTGGCCGATTGGCAACAATACCGGGCGTCGATCGTGTTTCCGGCCGTGTGGTTGGCCGCGCCTTGATCGACATCCCAAGCGATCCGGTCCCGATCCAGTCGCAGGCAGTGGGCCTGCCGGACACGGGCGAGCAAATCCACAACACCGTGTACCTGATCACCGGTCGTTTTCCGGCTGAAAACCACCGTGACGAAGCATTGCTGCTATCAGGCTTTGCAAGCGCGCACGGCTACGGCATCGGCGACCGGATTGATGTGACCATGAACGGGTCACGCCGATCCATCCGGATTGTCGGGCTTGCACAATCGCCCGAATTTCTGTTCGTCGCCGCCCCCGGCGAGATGGTCCCAGACCCTGCCCGCTATGGGGTGATCTGGATGCGGCGATCGGCCCTTGCCAGCGCCTACGATATGTCAGGTGCCTTTAACCAGGCGCTATTTTCCTTGTCTCGGGGCGCATCTTCCGAAGCAGTGATTGATGCAATCGACCAAATCCTGAAGCCCTATGGCGGCACGGGGGCATACGGACGCAGCGATCTGGTGTCAGATCGGTTTGTCAGCGAAGAAATCGACGGGCTGGCAACCATGGCACGGGCCGTGCCACCCCTATTCCTCGCGGTGGCGGCCTTCCTTTTGTACATTGTGGTCAACCGGATCGTGCAGGCCGAACGCGAAGAGATCGGACTTCTGAAGGCCTTTGGATACACCAATCGCGAGGTTGGCATTCACTACACCAAACTGTTGCTGATTATCGCCTTGGCTGGCGCCGTCTTGGGCTGCCTGCTTGGCATCCTGTCAGGCCGGGCCATGATCCCGGTCTACACCACCTTTTATAACTTTCCTTTTCTTGTCTTCCGACCGGACCCTACGTCGTTTGTCATAGGCGCACTCGCCAGTATTGTATCAGCATCGGCCGGTAGCATCTTTGTTTTGAAACGCATTTTCGCCCTCACTCCGTCCGAGGCAATGCGCCCACCGGCACCGGCCGATTATTCAAAAACCGTCACATTCAAAGGCCGCGCCGCACGTTTGTTCGACCAACCGACACGGATCGTGATGCGGGGACTTGCTCGGTCCCCGTGGCGGGCCTTGGCGCTATCTGCAGGCATCGCAGGGGGCATGGCGCTGGCATCCGGAATGACCACGATCTACGGCGCTTTCGACCGTATGATGAACCTCAGTTTCACCGTCATCGACCGGTCAGACGCCACCGTTTATTTCCACAGTCCACTCGGCGAAAAGGCCGCGTATGAGCTTGCTCGGATCCCCGGTGTGATCGCGGTCGAGCCGTTACGCGATGTGGCCGCGACGCTCAGGCTGGGGCGTGAACTGCACCGCGGCAGCATTTCTGGCATGGTCGCAGAACCCGAAATCACCCGCGCCATCGATGACACGCTGGCGCCAATTGACCTTCCCGCACGCGGTTTGGTGCTGAGCAAACCATTGGCCGAAATTCTGGGTGCCGCACCGGGCGATATTCTGACCGTGGATGTCCGCGAAGGACGCCAGCCGGTTCTGGAAATCCCTGTCACACGGGTCGCCAGCAGCCTGATCGGCGCACCCGCATACATGCAGCTGGATGCGCTGAACAAAGCGATGTCTGAACCCGCGCGCATCACAGGTGCGCATTTGCGGGTCGACGATGCCAAAGCCGATGAAATCTATCGCAAACTCAAGGATATGCCTGCCGTAGCTGGCGTAAGCGTGTCTGAAAATGCACGCGCTTCGCTGCAAAAGTTGATGGATCAGGGCGCGGGATCTGCACGCTACATCATGGGCGCTGTGGCGTTTATCATCACGTTCGGCGTCGTCTATAACGCGGCGCGTATTGCCCAGAATGAACGCACCCGCGACCTTGCGGCGCTGCGCGTGATGGGATTTTCCAAAAGCGAAACGACGTTTGTGCTGCTGGGCGAACTGGCTGTCATCGTCCTGATCGCCCTGCCCGTCGGATCGCTAGCCGGATACGGGCTGTCGTTTTTGATCGCGAACGGATTTTCATCAGAACTCTACCAGATACCCGCCTCATACGACCCGTTCAGCCACGGGTTTTCTGCGGCGTTCATACTTGCTGCGGCGGCCGTTTCCGGCCTGCTTGTTATGCGTGACTTGAACCGGATGGACCTTGTCGCCGTCCTGAAATCGAGGGATTAACCATGGCCCAAAAGAAACTGTCCCGCTCTGTGCTGATCGGCTTTGCCGCACTCTTACTGCTAGCAGGGCTATCCTTTGCCTTCTGGCCGCGCGCCACGATGGTCGATTTGGCCAAAGTCACGCGTGGTGATATGCGGCTGACTGTGAACGAACAGGGCAAGACACGCGTTCGGGACGCCTATGTGATATCCATGCCGATTGATGGCCGCCTGTTGCGCGTTCAGGTCTCGCCCGGTGATCCGGTGACAAAGGACGAAACCATCGTTGCGCGTCTGCGATCAGTCAATCCTGCTGCACTGGACATCCGGACACGCGGCCAAGCCGAAGCTGCCGTCGAAGCCGCAGAAGCATCTTTGAACGTCGCGCGCGCCAATCTTGAAGCCGCCCGTGCAGAAGCCGACCTTGCCCTGTCCGATCTTGAACGGACACAAAGCCTTGCTGATCGAGGTTTTGCGAGCCCCGCCGCCTTGGATCAGGCCGAAAGCCTGTCGCGCGCAGCGCAGGCCCGTCTTGCGACAGCAACAGCGGCGATCGAACAGCAAGAGGCACAACTGCGTGCGGCACGGGCCCAATTGATCGGCTTTGACGACCCCGACTTTTACGACGTGGAAACCAATGGATCAGGTGAAGACAGGATCATCCATGCACCGACAGACGGCGTAGTTTTGCAAGTGATCCACCAAGACGAAACCACGCTTGCCGTGGGTTCACCGATCATGGTGGTCGGCGACATCGGCGAAGGGCTTGAGGTCGTGGTCGAGCTGATATCCGTCGACGCGATAAACGTAGGTGTCGGGGCGCCGGTCGACATCGTGAACTGGGGCGGAGCAAGGGTTTTGTCAGGGATCGTGACGCGGGTGGAACCATACGGCGAAACCAAGGTATCGGCGCTTGGTGTCGAAGAGCAACGCGTGACCGCTGTGATCGAATTGTCCAGCCCGCCGGAAGAACGGCAAGGCCTTGGCCACGGCTACGCGGTTGAGGCGCAGATCGTCACATGGTCGGGCCAAAATGTTCTGAAAGTCCCCTCAAGTGCTTTGTTCCGCGAGGGGTCGGAATGGGCTGTTTTTCTTGCCAGCAACGGAGTTGCAGACCTGCGCAAGGTCGAGATCGGGCATGACAACGGTCAGGAGGCAGAGATTGTGGCGGGGCTGTCTGAGGGCGATATGGTGGTGCTCTATCCACCTGCTGATTTGCTACCCGGGCAATCGCTGGAACAACGTATTGTAGAATAAGCCTCTTCCGCATTGCGCTATTTCCGGATGATAAATTTCAATTTTAGCGCGTATTGCGAATTATCCGCAAAATTGTCTGATACCGGACGAAAAAATCGGCCAGTCAGAGCCCGGCCATGATTAGTGAGCCGAAACAGAAACGTATCACATCGCAAATATACCAAAATCCTTGTGATTTCGCCTGCTCTGCATCATTCTGGATTTCAAAGCACTCGCGTGCCTAAAAAATTCACCGACAAATTCACCTTTAGGTGGAGCCGATGAAATGCGAGAAGCGGGGGAAACTGAACCGATGCCAGAGCCACATTTGCGGCAACGACTGATTGTGGACTTGGCAGCCTCTCACCAGAGGTTGGATGACCGCGTTTCCCAGTTTGATCTGGGCAAAAAATCGGGTGTCACCGCATTTCTTTTGATGCACGAAGCCGGATTGGCCGTGTTGTCACGCAACCAGCTTTGTCCGGACACATCAACGATGGTCACCGATCTGCACGCGCGTCTGAAATCGGATATCGCCGCACATCAGATTGCTTCGTTGTCGACCAATCAATCACTTGCCCCAGACACCCACCCAATGGCCGCGAAATACGTACTGGCCGGATCGCGTCTTGGCGCCGAAGTATTGAAACGGCGCTGGCTGGATGGCGCGGTTTCAAAAACGGGTTTCGGAGAAGCCTATATGCGGGCCCCCCGCCATATCGAGGTTTGGAAGCAATTCCTTTCAGAGGCGTCATTGATGCCCGCCCAGACCAAAGTCGCGGACAAAATCGTAGATGGCGCCTCGGCAATTTTTGATCTGTACTTTAACCTAGCTGAAGAAGCCCTGAACGGAGCCGTTTTCAATGCCTAAACTCGACTCTAAGGGCAAACAGGGTGATGTCGACCTGTCCAACTGTGATCGCGAACCGATCCACATTCTGGGCCACGTACAGTCGTTCGGCTGCCTTTTGGCCGTGTCATCGGATTGGATCGTCGTCCACGCGTCCACCAATTGCGCCGAGATGCTGGGGTTGAACCCCGAAGGGATGATCGGCAAACCCTTCACCGATTTTTTCA
>CATNDK010000232.1 GCA_950096585.1 Thalassococcus halodurans
CCCCCCATCAAAAGCGTCCATTCAATTTCGTAAAAGGATTGGAAGAGGGATAAGGCAATGGGCAGTGTATACATATTATCGCTGTGAGATACAATCAATGGCCACATGAAACTGCGCCACGAACCGACGAAGACGATGATCACCAGTGTGGCCAGCGCCGGCGTGGATAGGGGCAGCATGATGCGCCAGTAGACCTTCCATTCGGATGCCGCGTCCATTCGGGCGGCTTCGATCAGCTCATCAGGGATCGACAGCATGTATTGGCGCAGAAGGAAGACGCCAGTGGGGGTAGCGGCACCCGGAATGATGACGCCCCAGATTGATCCCGACAGACCCGTGGCGTGGATCGCCTTGAACACGCCCACCAGAGTGATAGTGGGCGGCACCATCAGGGTGGCGAGGATCACGATAAAGAACAGCACCTGACCGCGGAATTTGTATTTCGCCAGCGCGAAGGCCGCCATCGAGTTGATCAGCAGCGTCAGGATCGTGGCGATCACCGTCACAAGGACCGAGTTCGTAAAGCAGGTGGCAAAGTTGACATTCACGCCAAAGGCCTGACCTGTCAGTGGCTCGGAATAGTTCGACCATGACGGGGCGAAGCGGCGTTCGGCGGTGATGGTGTCGGTGGGCAGTTTGACGACATCGGTGCTGCGGTTATCGACATAGCGCGCAGGGGTGATGTCGCGGTTGGGGCGGATGTTCGACACGGCGAATTGTGTTTTCTGACCGGTCTCCGGATCGGGGGCGGTGACAAGGATCTGGGTTGCAAAGCGCGATGCCTCATACGGCGGCAGGCCAAGGTATTCAGAAAGCAGGCGCTGATCGTCAGGGGACAGGCGCGACAGGATCGCGTCCACATCGTTTTCCGCCTTGGCATCGTCGGACATGGTCACATAGCGGGTGATCCAGTCGGGCAGGTTTTCGCGGGCAATCAGATCATTCACTTGCACCTGCAACTGCCCCAGATGGGTGCGCAGGGCATAGTAAGTCAGACCGTCAAAGCCTTCGATAAAGGCAGCGGGGTCGTGTTTGGCCTGTTCCTCTTCGCTCAGGTCCTGCCAGGTCAGAACCCATTCCGGCAGATCGCCGATGATAAAGATTTCCTTGCCGTCGGCTGTATTCACCGTCGCCCGCGCCACGCGTTTGTATTCGGTGGGCAGCAGGGCGAGATCCTGCTTTTCCAACTGCGATTTGGTCTTCAGCGAATTCAGGCCCAGCCACGCGACGGGGATCACGATCATCAGGAAACCGAAGGCCAGATAGGCGTAGGTCAGATAGTCCAGCCAGTTCGCCCGCTGGCCGCCGGACTTGCGCGTCAGGAATGTGAGAATACCGCTCATTTGTTGGCCCTTGACGATAGATAGACCTGCAACAGCGACAGGATGATCAGAACCACAGCCACCAAGAGAGAGGCCGTCGCCGCGATGCCCAAGCCGTTCGCCGTGGGTTGGCCGCGCAGGCCCGAGGTGTCGAAGATATAGGACACCAGCGAAATCCAGCGGACGGACATGGCATACAGCTCTTCAAAGGCCTGAACGGCTTTGATCAGCGACAGGACCGTGACCACCAACAGGGTGGGGGCCAGCAGCGGAATGGTGATGCGGGTCAGTTGCCGCCATGCGGGCGTGCCGTCCATTTCGGCGGCTTCATAGACGTCGCGCGGGATCGCCTGAAGGCCCGCAAGCAGGATCAGCATATAGAACCCGAGGTGTGCCCATGTGTAGACGAAGACCGACCAGAACATGGTCCAGCTTGGATCGGTCAACCACTGGATCGGCTCTGATATCCAGCCCCAATTGATCAGGGTCTGACTAAGCGCGCCTTGGCGTTTCAGGATCAGGGTCCAAAGAAAGCCGACGACCACGGGTGACAGCATGACGGGATAGAAGAACACCGCCCGCCACAGACCACGACCCTTGATATCGCGGTTCAGCGCAAGCGCGGTCATCAGCGCCACAACGATCATGATCGGGACTTGGAAGATCACAAAGATCGCCGTGTCATAGACGGCGGCCATGAACTTATCATCTTCGCGGTTTTCGCCGCCTGTATCGATCTGGGTTTCAGACAGCAGGCGTTGTAGGTTGTCGTCGCCCGCCCATGCGCGGTCGGCGAAATTGATGGACTGCCCTTCGGTCACCGAGAAGCCCATGTTGATGAACAAGGGTGCAAAGGTGAACAGGCCGAAGACGATCATGTTCGGGATCAGGAAGATATAGGGAAGGCCCGTCGCGCCTGACAGGCGCTGGACCATTTCCACCGGCCAGCCCACGACGGTGGCCAGTCGTCCCCAGAAAGGTCCGGTCGGGCGAAGGATCGCCCAACCGATCTGCAGGTAGATCAGAAGCGCAAGGGGCCACGAAGACCCTGCGAATGCAGCAACTAAAGCGTCATGCATAATTCGGGTTCCGTGGCCTTGTGCGTTTCGACGTTATTCCGCGATCTTCGCGGCAACGTCCGCGTCGATGGCAGCAAGCGCTTCGTCCAGCGTGATTTCACCGGTGATTGCCTGTGTCAGGTAATCAGGGATGACGCCATAGATGACAAAGTTCTTGTTGTAGCCTTGGAACGTGTAGGCCTGCGGTGTGGTTTCTGCCGCTTTACCTGCGTTGGACGCAAACGTGGACAGGGCCGCAGCAACAGCCGGATCGGCCTTGGCATAATCGATACCGGAGGCCTGAAGCGCCTGATTGGCCGGGATGTTGTTGGTTTCAACCGCGAACTTTTCGGCATTTTCAGTGCTGGCCATGAAGTCGATGAAGGCTGCTGCGGCCTCGGGCGACTTGGTGGATTTGAACGCAGTCAGTGCCGCACCACCTGGCATCGCGCCACAGCCACCGTCACCACAAGGGGCAGGGACCGCTTTCCAGTCGAAATCGGTGATGTTGGCGGCGTAGTTGTTGATCATCCAAGACCCCGACATGTGCATCGCGACATCACCCGACTGGAACAGCGGGGCGGCGTTGCGGTACTGGGTGCCGGAACCTGCAGGCCAGCCTTCGGCAGGCATCAGGCCGGATTTGTGCCAGCCGACGAATGTTTCGGCAAACTTGCGGAAGCCGTCGTCAACCAGAATGGGGTTGCCTGCGTCGTCAAAGAACTTGGCACCATAGCTAAACGCCGGACCCGCGATGCGGTGTGCGGTACGGTCGATTGCCAGACCACCCAGAATGCCGGTGGCGTCTTTGATTTCCATGAGCGCAGCCGCCCAGTCATCCCATGTGGCCCCTTCGCCCGGCATGTCGACGCCTGCGTCGTCAAACAGGGACACGTTTACATAAGGACCGGTCACGGTCAGCTGTGTCATCCAGCCGTAGACGCCTTTGTCTTCGCCACCCGGCGCACGGAACCACGGCAGGGTCGCGCCATAGTTGGCTTCCCATGCTGCTGTGTCCACGTAAGGGGCCAGATCAAGGTAGTACTGGTTCAGACCGCCAAGGTTGGTGACACGGGCCACGTCGGGTGCGGCGTCTGTCTGCAGCTGGTTTTCCAGCTGATCACGGATCACGTCATAGCCGACGGTGTCCATTTTCACGGTGTGGCCTGTGGCCTCGGTGAAGGCGGGGATCATTTCGCCGATCACGTCGCATTCGTTGCCGTCCTGATAGCACAGGAAGGTGATTTCATCTGCCTGCGCAACCGATGCGCCCGCAAGGATCGTGGTTGCAAGCGCAACCGTCTTGGTCGTTTTAAATGCGCCTTTCATGGTGTCCTCCTCTGTACACGTGTAGGCCGTCTTTTCTGTCTTGTTCTTGCCCTGCCGTCCCCTCCCAGAGTGGCAGGGAAGGTCTTAGTCGGGTTTCGGGGCGAATGTGCCGATCTGGCCCCCGAAAAACCCCAACGCTTGGCGGTCTTTGGCGAAAGAGGCGCGTTTGACCCTGCCCACAACAATGGCATGGTCGCCCCCTTCGAACACCGCGTGTTGTTCACAATCGAACCGCGCAAGGCAGTCTGTCAAAACCGGAATGTCGTCCCCGTCCAAATGATAATCTTCGGAACGCAGTCCATACGCGTCCCGCGCAATGCGCCAGCACAGGTCTTCCTGATCTGCCGCTAGCACATGAATGGCATAGGTGCGGGCCGAAGCGAAATGCCCAAAACGACGGGAATTCTTATCCGGTGACCACAGAACCAGCGGCGGGTCCATGGATACGGACGAAAACGAATTGGCCGTGGTGGCCACAGGGCCGCTGTCGGTCAGGGTGGTGATGACGGTCACGCCGGTGGCAAAACGGCCGTATGCATCGCGCAACAGACGGCCATTGGTGGCGTCCGGTTCGAAGGCGGTGTGTTGTTTTGCCGAAAGCGCGTTCATCACGGCACCTCGGTTCCAAGGGCGGCCTCATACAGCATGAACCAGCTTTCGCGATCCAGCTTGACCTTGGTGGCGTCTGTTAGCGTGGCGATGCGGTCCAGATTGTTGGTGCCCATCACCGGCAGGATTTTCGCCGGATGCGCCAGAAGGAAGGCCACGGCAATCGCGGCGCGATCAACGCCGTGGACTTTGGCAAGCGTGTCCATCTTGTCGGCCAGTTGGCCGGACGCGGTCATCAGGTTGCCGCCGCCAAGGGGCGACCATGCCATGATCGGGTGATCGTGCTGTTGGTGGAACGCCAGATCGCCGTTGGTGAAGGGGCTGATTTCTGCCAGCGAGATTTCGATCTGGTTGGTGGCCAACCGGTTCTTCATAGCCGATTGCAGCAGCGACCAATCCCACGGGCGGAAGTTCGACACGCCCACGGTGCGCACCTTGCCCTCGGCCACCAGTTCATCAAGTGCTGCGCCTGTTTCGTGGTGGTCCATCAGCGGATCGGGGCGGTGGATCAGCAACAGGTCGATCACATCCAGCCCCATTACCTGAAGCGAATTTTCGACCGATGCGCGAATGTGTGCGCGGGATGTGTCGTAGT
>CATNDK010000233.1 GCA_950096585.1 Thalassococcus halodurans
ACGGTGCTGCCGGGTTCAGTTGTGCCCGACAGCGACATGCCTTGCGACGCCTCAGCCGCGTTGATCACGCCGTCCGCACCCCCCGGTGCGCCGTTGATCGCAAAGTTGCGCACCAATGTGTCGACATCAACTGTGCCGGATGCTGTCGCTGTGTTGCCAGCCGCATCGGTGGACACTGCTGTGACTGCAACCGTCTGTTCGCCCTGCGGAATTTCCGACGCGGGGAAGTCAACCGACCAGCTGCCATTCGCGCCCACAACAGCGGGGCGTGTCGCGGACCCGAAGGTGACCATGACGGACGATCCCGGCTCGGCTGCGCCTGTCAGGGTCACGCCGTCGGTGCGCTCGGTGTTGTTGATGATACCATCGCCTTCGACGCCTGCGGTCGAAACCGTCAGGCCGGTGGTCGTGTCCAGATGGAATGTATCTGTCGCCGTGGCCGAGTTACCCGCCAGATCGGTCGAGGTCGCCGTAACAGTGATGTCCTGCGTACCTTCGGGCAGATCAGAGGCGGCAAACGTCACACTCCATGCACCATTCGAACCAACTGTTGTTGTGTGCTCGACACCCAGAATGCTGACGACAACGGTCGCGCCCGCTTCGCCTGTGCCCGAGAAGGACACGCCATCAGAACGCTCTGCTGCGTTGACGATGTCGTCGCCTTCCACCGCAGTCGAAGAGAACGACAGCGAGGTTTCGGTGTCGATGCGGATTGTGTCGGTGATGACCGTGCTGTTACCCGCCGCGTCCGTCGCGGTGATAATGATATCCGCGTCGTATTCACCACCGGGCAGCGTGTTTTCGTCGATGGTGACAGTCCAGCCACCATTCGCATCCACTGTCGCGGGGAAATCTGTGCCACCAACCGTAACAATCACGGTCGAACCCGGTTCAACCTGACCGCTCAGAACAACGCCACCTGCGTGGCCATCGCCGTTGATGATTTCGCTGACGGAAACCGTGCCGCTTTCGACCTCGACCGCGGGGGCGGTGACATCGATGCTGACGCTGGGGCCATCCAGATCGACAGAAGAACCGTCGGGCTGGTTAACTGTAACGTCGACGTCATAGTTGCCATCGGCAGGGAATGCGTCGCCGGTAAATTCGGCTTCCCACGTGCCTTCGTCCGTGGCTGTCGTTGTGACGGTTTCCTCGCCAATTGTGACAATCACTTCGGAACCCGGTTCAGCCGTGCCTGTGATGACGACTGTCTGTGTGTCATCGCCGTAAACTTCGCGCGGAACGTCGACGTCATCCACTGTCGGCGTGATCATCGAGCCGCCGCCGCCCGAACCACCGCCCGAGCTGTCATCATCCAGAAGCGACGCACCCAAAAGGGCCGCACCACCCGCAGCCGCAGCCGCCGCAGCACCACCGCCACCTGCCAGACCAGCGCCCAGCAGACCGGTCGCCAACATGCTGACCTCTTCTTCGGGCTGCACGTCGTTCGCGATCATCGCGTAGTCGGACGGCGATACGACCGCCGGTTCTTCGACAAAGATCAGATCATCTTCAGGGGACCATTTACCCCATGTTTCTGTGGGGCCGTACTGGGCCAGCAGAATGCCGCCCTCGGCCTCGACGAACTGGACCGAATTCAATTGGCCTTCGGCGCTCAGATACAGCGACACAGGCGCGCCGTTGCCGAAATAGCCGTCCAGCACAATCACCCGGCCATCGGCCAGAGAGATCAGAAGATCGTCGCCCGCACGGTCATAGCCACGCAGGTTTTCTTGTTTGATATTGATAGAAATTTGGTCGCCACGGTCGACAGGGATTACAAAACCATCACCATCACTACCCACGGTACCCATCTGCACCGCACCCGCAGGGGTACGGATCGCATAATCGATCGCGTTCATTATAACACCGCCGTTGCCTCAATCGACGACTTTTCGCCGTCATATTCTTTTATGATTTCATCCGTACCTTAATTCCGCCTCATTCTCCAAGGGAAAATGCGTCAGGAATTATCAATAGTGACAAATCGCAACGAAAGTTGTTGTCAAAATCCAACACACGCATCACAGCTTTGGAATTTCTAACCAACTGGAAAAAAACAAAATTTTTCCGAACGATATTTTCAAAGCCTTTATTTTCCTGATCTTTTACCCCATCGCGCCCTGCCGCTGCCGCCAACCCACACTCGAAAGTTAGGGTCTTTGCCGAATGCGCCGCGTTTTCGCATCACCGCGCGAAAAAATCGCCTTGGCGACGGCCATTCGCACCCTAGGTTTCGACAAATCATTGGCTTTGCCGCGAAACGCAGGTAACCGAGGGCGCGCAACAATATGCAGATGACACGACCGACGATGACCCAAAGTTTTGATCCGTCCGAGGAAGATGGCCGCCTGTTCCGCAACGCTCTCGGGCAGTTTGCGACGGGTGTCACCATTGTGACCTGCGATGCGGGCGACGGACCTTTGGGGATCACCGCAAACAGCTTTTCATCCCTGTCGGATCTGGTGCTGTGGTCACCGGCGAAACTGTCGTCGCGCTATCCGTTCTTTGCTGCGGCCTCGCATTTTGCCATCCATGTGCTGGCGCATGATCAGGCAGACCTGTGCACCGGATTTGCCCGCAACGGCGATGCCTTTGCACAAGCCGACTGGGTGCGGAATGCGGACAATGTGCCTTTGATCAACGGCTGCCTTGCGCGCTTTGAATGCAAAACCGAAGCCTGCCATGACGGCGGCGACCATACCATTATGGTTGGCCGCGTTCAGCGTGTCAGCATGGGAACCGGCGCGCCGCTGATGTTCCACGCGGGGCGCTACGGGCAGTTCAGCGCGGACTAACCGTCAGGACGCGTTCAAAAGCTTGCGGATAACGGGCTGCTTCTTGGGCTTGTCCCGCAAGGACAGCAACAATTCCGCCAGTTCCGGTTCATGCACGCGCTTGGCCGCGGCTTTCAGGCTGAACCAGCGGCGTTTGCGTTGGTGACGCTCTTTCCAGTTCCGCTTCAGCTTTTCCACGATCATCGGGTATACACGCACCACACACGGCAGCGCGGTCTGATCCTTCAGGATTTTATCATAGCGGTAGGTGCCGATCATCTCCTTCGAGATACAGCCCACGGCGCCTGCTTCTTCAAGCGCTTCAATCTCGGCAGCGGACCACGGCTTTTCGTCGCTCATTTCCCAGCCTTTGGGCATGACCCAACGCCCCGTGTCGCGCGATGTGACCATCAACACCTTTAGGGTACCGGAACTGTCCCAACGAAGGGGAAGGGCTGCGATTTGCATGCCGCTTGTGCGTGCCATCTGACGAACTTTTTTGATTATGATTTTGTGCCTGTGATCCCGTCTATATGCCAAATCAAGCATAATTTCCATGCCCAGTGACAAAATGTGCCTATTCCGGCCGCATCTGCACCTTTAACACGCCCGCCTGGATCGCGTCGAAAACGGGCCGTGGGGTCAGGACAGACACCACGTCAGCAGGGTTGCATCCGGCACTGACATAGCCGTCGTTTGTCCACATCTTCACGATGCCGTCGTGTCGGACGAATGCACGTCCCGTGGCGTCGGTGAAAAACACTGCGTCCGGCACATCCGCGAAGCGTGCGTAAAAGGTGTTCTGCCGCCCGTTCGCGTCACGCCGATACCTGTGCAGCAGCGCGTCAATCTCGGCCGCTTTGGGGTTGGGACCAAGTTCGGGGCAGACCTTGATCATCGCCTGCTTGAACGCCAGATAGTCGGCCCGCCTGCATTCCGCGCAGGGGCGATGACCGGCGGCATAGGCCGTGGCCTCGTCCAGAAAGAACAGCTCGGTGTAGGACCGCGGGGCCATGATCTGGCGCTGGCGGTTCTTGAACTGCAAAACGCAGGTGATCCACGCTTTGTGCGTCCAACGGCGGCGGCCAAGCTGGCCGTGATCATCGTGCAGGATACCGCGATTGCCCATGAACGCGCCGCGCTGGGTGATTGCAACGATATCGCCAAAGGGCGTGACGCGGTTTTGTCTGGGCTGGCACATAGCGGCCAGCCTAGACGGGTTTCATCAAGGCACCAAGGCGTCTGGCAGGTTCTGATAGCACACGGGCCGCAGGAACCGGCGGATGGCCAACGTGCCAACGGACGTCGCGCCGAAGTTGGTCGATGCGGGATATGGCCCACCGTGAACCATGGCATCAGCCACCTCGACCCCTGTGGGGAAGCCATTGGCCAACACGCGCCCCGCCTTGCGTTCCAGAACTGGCATCAGGCATCCGGCCAGATCCATGTCAGCGTCATCCATCTGAAGCGTCGCCGTCAGTTGGCCCTTCAGCGCACGCGCCACTTGGGCCATTTCGTCGATGTCCTTGACCCGCACGACCATGCCCAGCGGGCCGAAGACCTCTTCATCCAGATCGGGGTTCGCCAGCCATGTCTCGCCCGTTGTTTCCAACAGCGCAGGCGTGCCTTGGCGCGCATCCGCGTCTGACGACAAATGCGTGGTCACCCCCGCCGCCGCCATCATATGATCACGTCCTACACAGAAGGCCGTCGCCATGCCTTCCGTCAGCATGACCTGCGGGCCCACATCGCCCAAGGCCCCTTTGGCCGTGGCGACAAAGATGTCCGCATCCGCGCCATCCACCATCACGACTACACCGGGGTTGGTGCAGAACTGCCCTGCCCCCATGGTCAGCGATGCCGCCCAACCTTCGGCCATCGCCTGACCGCGTGCGGCCAAGGCGTTGGGCAAAGCAAAGATCGGGTTGATCGAACCTAGCTCACCAAAGAACGGGATCGGCACAGGGCGCGCGGCGCAAAGATCAAACAGAATTCGCCCGACCTTCAGCGATCCGGTAAAGCCCACCGCCTGAATCAACGGATGCTGCACCAGCGCCGTACCGACATCGGCACCAACGCCATGCACGCAACTGAACACGCCCGGATGCTGGCCGGTTTTCTGGATGGCCGC
>CATNDK010000234.1 GCA_950096585.1 Thalassococcus halodurans
GGGGCGCTCGATCTGTTCATGTGGGTGCCGTGGTGGGCGTTGATCCCGCTGCTGGTGCTGCTGTGCTGGGTCGTGTCCCGGTCCGTCGGGGTGACTGTGTTCGTCGCCGCGTCGTTCCTGTTTCTGGGGTTCATCGACCATCTGGACGTCGCGATGCAGACGCTGGCGATCATCTTTGTCTGTACGGGCCTGTGCGTGTTGTTCGGTGTGCCGATCGGTATCGCCATGTCGAAAAACGACCGCTTGCAAAAGGGCGGCATTCCGGTGCTGGACCTGCTGCAAACCCTACCCACATTCGTTTATCTGATCCCGCTAATCTTTCTGTTTTCTGTAACGGAATCAAAGCTCTACGGTATCGCCATTATCCTTTACGCAATTGTCCCTGTGATCCGCCTGACCGATCTGGGCATTCGTCTGGTTGATAAAGACGTCATCGAGGCCGCCGATGCCTTTGGCATGACCTCAAGGCAGAAACTGTTCAAAGTCGAAATACCGCTGGCGCTGCCGAATATTATGGCCGGTGTGAACCAGACCATCATGATGAGCCTTGCCATGGTTGTCATCGCCTCGCTGGTGTCGGCACCGGGTCTGGGCGTTCTTGTTCTGCGCGGTATCCGCAATCTGGAAATCGGGGTCGGCCTGATCGCCGGTCTGGGCATCGTTCTTCTGGCTGTGATGTTGGATCGCGCCTCAAAGGCGGCTCTGGCCCGCGTAGATGTGTCAAGGAGCAGCCGATGACCAACGCAAACGAACCGCAAATCCGCATTCGGGGTCTCTACAAGATTTTTGGTGCAAACCCCGAACGTGTGCTGCCCGACGTGCAAAAAGGCATGACTAAGGCCGATGTCCTGTCCGACCTGCGTCACGTCGTTGGCCTGAGGGACATCAACATCGACATGTATGCCGGGAAAACAACCGTCATCATGGGCCTGTCCGGGTCGGGCAAATCCACCCTGATCCGGCACCTGAACCGGTTGATCGAACCCACCACGGGCGAAATCCTGATCGACGGTCAGGACGTCATGAAGATGGGGCAGGCGGAGCTGCGCGAATTGCGCCAGACCCGCATGTCCATGGTGTTTCAAAAGTTCGCGCTGCTGCCGCACCGCACAGTGATCGACAACGCCGCCATGCCGCTTGAGGTGCGGGGCGTCGATGAAACGGAACGGCTGAACGAGGCCCGCAAATGGCTGGCGCGCGTCGGGCTTGAAGGGTTCGAGGCCAGCTATCCGCACGAGCTGTCCGGCGGTATGCAGCAGCGTGTGGGCATCGCACGGGCGCTGACGTCGAACTCGGATATCATGCTGATGGACGAGGCGTTCTCGGCCCTTGATCCGTTGATCCGCACCGACATGCAGAACCTGTTGCTGGAACTGCAAGAGGAGCTGCACAAGACGATCATCTTCATCACACACGATCTGGACGAGGCGCTGAAACTGGCGGATCATCTGGTGATCCTGAAGGACGGTGAGATTGTGCAACAAGGCGAACCGCAGCACATCCTGATGCATCCCGAGGACCCGTACATCATCGACTTTATCAGCGACATCAACCGCGCCCGCGTCCTGCGTGCCCGTACCGTGATGAAGGACGGTGCGGACGGGATAACGGTTGCAGGAGACGTCGATGCGGATGACACCTTGGAACACGTGATCGCCCGTTCCGAAGGCCGCACTGACCAAGCCTTCCGCGTGATGCGCAACGGTGTACCGGTGGGCGTTCTGACCATGACCGACGTCGTTCGCGCACTGGTCCCGGCAGACCCTTCGCAAGAACGTCAGACGGTGGCGGTGTAAGCTTTAAAGCGGCGCTGGCTGTATCAACCCAGCGCCGCCTTGTTAAAGAAAGTCTATTTGCGTCTTCGCAAAAGGAATTGCGTTCTGGCAATAGGCCAAAATTAAAACGGTGAATCCAACAAGCATATCAACTCTTGCAAGCTCTAATTGCTTTTTCCAAAGCAATCTCAGAGACAAACCGAAGTTTCTGGCCTTCCTCGATCAATTCTCGCGCACGCTCAATTTTTGTTCCGAAATGAGTTGTTCGCCAATGACGCGATGCAGTTGAGGAAATTACGACATAGTCAGTTTTCTTGGTCGTTCGTTGCGCACATTTGCCATCGACACTCTCGATTTCGGAAATGATAAATGACCGTGGTCCCATTCTCATTGGGCCTGTAAGAACGAACTCCGATCCTTTTAGCTTGATTTCATTTGGATCGGTAATCGGCTCATCTAATTTTGAAACCGAACCGATATTTGGAATTCCCGTATCGATAAAACCGTCGCCCACTAGTTGTGCAATCCATTGCTGGATTTCTTGGGCTTCTTCATCCGTCAAAAGGTCGTCTTCCATAGCATTCTCAATCGCGTTTTTTAGGGTTGAGAATGGAGCTGCACTCATCAAAATTGAAGAATTTTTGAATCGCTGAAGTATCGCGCGAACTTCGCTTTCAAGGACCAGTCCGTCACAAATAATTCCTGAGCAGAAGCCAAGAAATTCGTTCATTTCATCGGTTTCTCCGTAACTGCTCTCAGACCCCAATTCTGCGCGTTTGTCGGTGATTACCTGTCGTAACTGCATCATGAGATCTTCTTCTGACGAGAAGCACTTCGAGTGAATGTCTTCTGCAAGATCAGATGCGTCTGGGTCATTAAAAAATTCAGCGAACTTTCCCGCTTCGGCCAACAACGCGTCTTCTTCGCCGTCTTCGATACGGTTCGATGATAAAGCGCCGTCGAGAAATCCAATCCAATAAACGACCCGTTTTCGCGTGTTTGCTGATTTGTTGAAAGCGTTGTAGCGTTCTTCGAGTTCTCGCTCTTGAATGTTGAGCAATGCTTTATGTGAAATCTTCATTTTTGCACCATTTTTTCAATACTTCGAGTATACAAGCTTGAAGTATAGATATGCAATTTGATTTCGGATCGGGTTGAGAAGCAAGCCGAGTTCAATAGTGCAATGGATTAACCGCTCTTTGATGGGTGAATCCATTTCTGCTCTTTATTAACATAACAAACCTTATTGGGCATAATGATTACTGCCCCGATCAGCAAATCCGCGGAAGCTGTTCGCCCACCAGCATATCGACAATCCGTGCGCCGCCGAAAAGGGTGCGCATGGTGACGCGGCCTGCTTGGCCAGTGCCGACTGTGCCGATCTTTGTCGCGTTGGCGCCTTCTGGCAGGGTCTTCATCGCGGCGATGGCGGCGTCGGCCTGATTTGCGGGCACGACCAGAACCAAGGTGCCTTCGTTCGCCAGATAAAGCGGGTCCAGCCCTAGGATTTCGCACACACCGCGCACTTCGGCGCGCAGTGGCAGGTCGGTTTCCTCGACCTCGATCGACACGCGCGCGGTGTCCGCGATTTCATTCAGGACCGAGGCGACCCCACCCCGCGTGGCATCCCGCGCGGCGCGCGTATCGGGGGCGGCGGCCAGGACGGCCTCCATCAGATGGCCGAGACCGGCACAGTCAGACACCAGATCGGTCGACAGGGCCATGTCACCCCGTGCGGCCATGATGGCGGCACCGTGATCGCCCAGAAACCCGTTGACCAGAATAACATCGCCCGCCTGTGTCAGCCCTGCCTCAAGCTTGCGGCCTGCGGGGATCACGCCGACGCCCGCTGTGGTGATAAACACCTTGTCCGCGCTGCCACGCCCAACAACCTTGGTGTCGCCCGTCACGATGCGCACGCCGGCCTTATCAGCCTCGGCCTTCATCGAGGCCACGATCCGGCGCAGAAGCGCGATTTCGGTGCCCTCTTCGATGATGAACGCAGCCGATAGCCACAAGGGCCGCGCGCCGCCCACGGCCAGATCGTTAACCGTGCCGCAGACCGCGATTTTGCCGATGTCACCGCCCGGAAATTCAACCGGATCAACGACAAAGCTGTCAGTGGTAAAGGCCAGACGCACCCCCTGCTCTTGCAGAGCGTCGTCCATCAGGCGGGCCTGATCCTCCATCAGATCGGGCTCGAACACCGAGGTGAACACCTCTTCGATCAGCTCGCGCATGGCTTTGCCACCGCCGCCGTGGGCCAACGTCACAAATTGGTCGCGCATAGGTCTTGCTTTCTGTTCGGGGGATTATTCGGCAGGCTCTGCTGCCCGTGCCCCGCCGTATTGGTAATAGGCCGCGCAGGCGCCCTCGGACGACACCATCAAGGCGCCTAGTGGCATCTCAGGCGTACAGCCCTTGCCGAACTGTTCGCATTGAACGGGTTTCATCCGGCCCGTCATCACCGCCCCGCAGGAACAGCCCTCGGGTTCGGCCACAACGCGACGTTCCGCGCCATAGCCGATGCCGAATTTCACCTCGGCGTCGAAGGCCGCGTATGTGTCGCGAATGCGCAGACCGCTGGCGTCAATCTCGCCCAGACCGCGCCATTCGAACGTCGGGCGTTCTTCGTAGACATCGGCAATTGCGGCGATAGAGACAGGGTTGCCATCATCCGGCACCACGCGGGAATACTGGTTTTCGATCTCGGCGCGTCCATCGCGGATCTGTTCCAGAACCATCAGAACGGATTGCAGCAGATCAAGAGGTTCAAAGCCAGCGACGACCAGCGGTTTGCCGTAGTCTTCTGCAATGAAATCATAGGGATGGATGCCGATCACCATCGACACGTGGCCGGGGCCGACAAAGCCGTCAAGCACCATGTGCGGGTCGTCCAGCAGCGCCTTGATGGGCGGCGGAACGGTGATGTGGTTGCAGAAGACGGTGAAGTTTTCCAGCCCTTCACGCGCTGCCTGCTGGATCGACAGCGCCGTGGACGGTGTGGTGGTTTCAAAGCCCAAGCCGAAGAACACGACCTCGCGGTCGGGGTTGCGGCGGGCGATTTCAAGCGCGTCCAGCGGCGAATATACCATGCGGATATCCGCGCCT
>CATNDK010000235.1 GCA_950096585.1 Thalassococcus halodurans
TGCCATGGAATTCGGCGCCTCTGCCGAGGATCTGGCCCTGCCCTGCCACGCTCACCCGACCTATTCGGAAGCGGTGCGTGAAGCGGCCCTTGCCTGCGGCGACGGCCCGATCCACTCCTGATTTGCTTCTTAAGGCATGAAAAAAACCGGCCGCCCCCAAAAGGGCGGCCGGTTTCCATTTAGCTAGGCAGGCAAGTTTAAGTTTTGCTAGGTACAAACACCTCTGCAGAATTCGTGCCATCTTGCGGACCAGCGCCCGAAGGCCCACCCGGAGGCGGCCCACCAGCCCCGCCCGGCATGCTTGCAGGCACAGACACCGCATCGGTCGCAACGCCGACAACCAGCGCAGCGTCATAATATTCCGGCTGCTCGCGCACGGCCGCATAGGCGCCTGACCCCGCCTCGGACGCGATCCAGTCATTGCGGTTGGTCGTATCCCGCTTGGCTTCGCGGTTGTTATAGGGTGCGACGGACTGGAACAGGTATTCCGACAGCGCGTCGGGAAAGAAAATCTGACTGGTCAGAAGCGTCTTTTCATCCAGATACACCTTGTAATGGATGTGCGTCGTGCGGCCCCGATACCAACCGGGATAGATCGTCTGGAACGTCACGGTGCCATCCGCCTTGGTCATCTGCGTGCCACGCAGGAACACCTGATCGGATGTGTCCAACACACCGTCACTGCCCTGATTGGCATAACCGGAATAGTTGCCTTCCGCGTCGCAATGCCAGACATCAACGCGCGCGTTTTCGATAGGCTGGCAATCGGCTGTCACCACCTGCATCTGCAACCGCATCGGAATGCCCTGACGATCTTCCGTAATGTCCGCACGTACCAGATTTTCGTCCAGATAATACGGACCTTCAGTGACCTCGGGCATGACCATGCACACGTTGGGCGTGATCAACCCGATGGCCTGTGCCTGAGCACGGACGGATGACGGGAAAGCACCAATACCAAGCGATACGATCGGCGATGCGGCCAAGGCTCCAAGCACGTGGCGGCGGTTTACTAGGGACACGACGATAGCTCCTGTTTGCTGTCTGTCTTTAACAAACGTGCAACAGCAAACGTTCCGTCGGGAAAATGGGAAAAAAATTAAGCACGCGCCAGAATACCCCATTTGCACAAATACACCTGCGCACAGCTCATATACCCGCAATAAGGGAAACCACTTTGCTGCACCCACAACCTCAAGCATATTTTCCGAAGCAGCGGCGGTTTTTGGATACCCTTCGCATCTACGCAAAGGGACGGGCGGGGCATCCCCGTCTATTAGACTGACCTTAGCAAACACGGCACAACCGCATCTGGGCGTTGCCCAGTATGGGTGGTGCAAAACCGAGACAGGCAAAAACCGTTCGTTGCGCCCGATTTAAACGTTATGAATAGAAACGAATTATCACTCAATCTGGCCCACAGAATCACCCGCGGTGAATGGTCGAAAGAATTCATAAAATCCAATCTCTTAAGGCGCCTTCCGTCCGCCGTTCACAAGCTGGTTCCAGCCGTTTCAGAGGATCTTGTTACAGAACTCTCCGCCAGATATGCGCCAACCGAAAAATACGTTGCAGAACATCTGTTATATGACCGGAATTTCGACCGCATTTACCGCTATTGCGCCCACTCCGGATTTAAGCCCACCCGTCATGGCCCCAATTCCGGCTTTTCAGCAAATCGAATTGCCACAGATTCCCACATTATCCGCATTGGCCGAATTTCTATTCCTGACGCCGGAACAGCTTGAATACCTCGCGGACCGAAATAGCCGGCACGAAGAACATGGCGATATGGCCGTTAACCATTATCACTATGTGTTGAAGCCAAAACGGACGTCAGGCTTTCGGTTAATAGAAGCCTCCAAAGAGCGTCTGAAAGCCATCCAACGGCACATCCTGCGCAGCATTCTGGACAAACTTCCGGCACATCCCGACACCTACGGCTTTGTCAGGTCGCGCAACTGCCTTCAGGGCGCAAACCGACACGCTGGCGAACAGGTGGTCCTGCGTTTCGATCTGAAAAACTTCTTCCCCTCGATCAGCGCTGGCAGGATTTTCGGGCTGTTCAGATGTCTGGGATATCCCCACCATGTGGCTGTGTACCTGACCGCCCTCTCAACCACCAAAACCCCGGCCCGCGTGCTTGAACGGCTCACTTTTCCGGACCGTGGCCTCTACAAAACACCCCACCTGCCCCAAGGCGCGCCCCTGTCCCCCGCCCTCGCCAACCACTTAGCTTTCGGTCTGGATCGCAGACTTGCGGGATTGGCCAAAAGGCTGGATGCAAACTATAGCCGCTATGCGGACGATCTGACCTTCTCGGGCGACCTCACCATCACATCCAATCTGCTGCGCCTTGTCCCACAGATCGTCAAAGACGAAGGCTTTGTTCTGAACACATCCAAAACCCGTGTGCAGCCGCAAACCACCCGCCAAACCGTGACTGGCATCGTCGTAAACAACCACCTGAACACCGACCGCAAAACGTTCGATCACCTCAAAGCCGTCATTCACGCCTGCCAAAAGGAAGGCGACCATCGTCTGTCCGACCCCGCCTTCCGCGCCTCCCTCGAAGGAAAAATCGCGTGGGTAGAGGCGATCAATCCGACCCGCGGACAAAAATTGCGCAGCCTCCTGACAACCGGAAAGCGCTGAACACCTTTCCGGAAACCAGCCGCTTTCATCTGTCCCGAAATACTCCGGGGGCGCGGGGGCAGCGCCCCCGCTCCGGTCGCTTTGGCGAAGCCAAAGCGAAACCTACCACATCCGCTCTTTTGCGCTTTCCTCATAGGTCGCGTCATACTCGCGCCCGCCCGCACGTCCTTCGGTCATTTCCGCAATCAAATCCCCCGCCGTCGGCACGCCCTCAACAGGCTCCCGAACCCACAAGCCTGACCGCATGATTGCCTTGGCGCACTGGAAATAAACCTCGCCGACGTCAATCACGATCACCGTCGCCGGATGCTTGCCGCGTTGTTCGAAGCTTTCCAACAACGCAGGGTCGTTCGAGACCACTGCCTGCCCGTTCACACGAACGACATTCTTCTCGCCTGTGATCATAAACATCAGCGAAATTCGCGGATCCCGAACCAGATTGCGCAGCGTGTCCAGCCGGTTGTTCCCGCGCCAGTCCGGTATCAGGATTGTTTTCGGATCGGCAATCCGCGCCACAGGGCCGTCATCGCCTCGCGGGCTCGCGTCGGTGCCCTCTTCGGCCACGGTGCTCACGATGCAGAACCGCGATGCTTCGATCCAGCGGGTGTAAAGCGGTGTCAGGCGATCCGCGACTTTGCTCAGCGACGCGGGCGCTGGCTCTCCGTACAGGCTGTGAAGGTCTTCAAGCGTTGTGATTGTCCACATCAAATCCCGCCTCGCGCATCAAATTGTCAGAGGCCGTTTCGACCCTGACTTCCAGTTCAGAAAGAAATTCGTTCTTCCCCATACCGGACTCGATCCGCGGCAGGAATTCAACCACTGCCGTACCGGGTTTCTTGTAAATACCGCGCCGCGACCAGAAAAGGCCCGCGTTGGTCGCCACAGGCACGCAGTCCTGACCAAGCTGATCGTACAGCACAGCAGAGCCCACCTTATAGGGCATCTTCACACCCGGCGCTGTGCGTGTGCCTTGGGAATAGATGATCAACTGACCGGGGGCCGTCAGCCCGTTGGACACATCAGCCACCATCTTACGGATGGCCTGACCGCGCTTGCCGCGGTTCACAGGAACACAGCCGATGCGATAACCGTAGACGCCGATAAAGGGCACAAACATCAATTCGCGCTTCATGATGAACTTGCCCGACGGCACGGCGGCAAAGATCATCAGGATATCAAGGAATGACTGGTGCTTGGCGGCGATCAGAACCTCATCCGTCGGCGGTGTGCCCCGCACTTCGGCTTTGACGCCGGTCATCCAGCCCAAGGACCAGATCGCATAGCGGGCGTAGGTCATGCAGGCCGCCCGTGCGCCTTTGGGCGACACCACTGCCCAAGGGAAAAACGCAATCCCCATCACCGCCATCATCAGATAGACGTGGATTTCGTAGAACGCCGAACGCAGCCACTGAATTGCGTATTTCATCAGGCAAGATCCTCAAGCACCCGCTTGGCTGCGGATTTCGTTGCAAAGAAGGCCACAGCCGCTGCCAGTACAGGCACCACAAGTGGCCAAATCCAGTCGAACCCGCGAAAGCCCAACCCGGTCAAAACGCCGCCCGTATCGCCGGTGTCCGGCATCAGGGTGACCGCAATCATTCCCACAAGCGTCCCTGCCGCCGCACCGCCCAATGCGCGCAGCGTGAAACGTCGCACAAAGGCCGCAGCGATATATGCATCGGTCGCGCCCACCAGGCGCAAAACCGCAATGATCTGCGCATTCGCCGCCAGCGCCGCGTTGGCCGCCAGCGTCACCATGGCCGCCGTGGCCCCCATAATCAACAAAAGCGCAATCCAACCCAACCATCGCAGCCCGCCTGCCGCCGCCAACAGCGGCTTGCGCCAGCGCGCATGGTCATCCAGCACCGCGCCAGGCACTTCTGCGGACAAACGCAGGCGCAGACCACCTGCGTCGAACCCTTCGTCGGTCTCGGACACAGCGATCAGCTGCGGCACGCGCAATGTCTCGATCGGCAGGTCCGGTCCGAACCATGGCTCTAGCAGGGCACGCTGTTCGTCGTCGCTTAGAACTCGGGCCGATGCGACACCCGGTGTGGTGTCCAACACCGCCATGGCCGCGGCCACTTGGGCGTCCAGTTCTTCCGGCGCGGCCGAGATGCGCAATGTTGCGCCTTTGGCCAAGGCATCCGACCAGCGATCCGCCAGACGATCCGCCGCCAACGACAAA
>CATNDK010000236.1 GCA_950096585.1 Thalassococcus halodurans
GATAAATCCGAGAATTGAGGAATTCAAAACAATACGGCCATGCCCCTGATCGCGCATCACCGGCAAAAGCTTTTGCGTCAATTCGTGCCAACCAAGGAAATTCGCTTGGAAAATCGTGCGCATCGCATCAGGAGAGATATCTTCCAATGGCCCCGGAATCGCGTAAGCGCCGTTGTGGAACACCGCATCAAGGGTGCCACCGGTCGCGGCCAGAATTTCTTCGATCGCAGGGGTAAAGGTAATGGGGTTTTCGTAGTCGATCAGCGGGCTGTCGAAACCCATCTCGCGCAGGCGATTGCAATCTTCGGGTTTCCGGCAAGAGGCAAAGACGCGCCATCCGCGTCGTTGCATCATCTGAGCTGCATCCAATCCAATACCGCTCGAACATCCGGTGATCAGTATGGATTTGGTCATGTCTCAGCCCCGTTCTTTGATAACTTCGGGACTGAGATGATTGGTAAAGGGCGTCAATTCAAGCCTTTCAAAGACTTAGTTTGAAGCCGTGACCAGATAATCAGCCATCCAACCCACTTGGTTGCTAGATTTTACGCGCAGTTTGATCCAGCCGTCGCCGTTGTCGGACAGAACCTGAACCTCATCGCCGCGCACCAGCTTATCCAGAACCGAATATTTTGTGCCCGGACCGTTGCGCAGGTTCACTCGCGATGCAGTCACTTCACGCAGGTCATTGTCGTTGGCGACAGCCGCGACAACCTCGGGTTCGGACACGTCAATTTCGATGGGTTCGGCTTGTGTGTACAGAACGTTCACAACGCGCGCACCCTGGGTGCCGTCAGCATTGTAGGAAACCGGTGTCACCAAAGGCTTGGCTGTGGCAACAGCGCCAAGATCATTGATGCGCGTATCCGCCCGCGTCACGACAGCTTCTTCTTCTAATTTCGGCAGAACTGTTTCTTCGACAGCAGCAATTTCAACGCCGTCTTTATTCTCAATATACCATCCGGGTTCAAAATCAGCGCCGCCGCTCATTTCGTAAAAACCCCAGAATAAAAATCCAAAAGATGCAATTATGAAGCGGGACATCCGCTCACCCCCAAATACAGACCGTGTTACTGAACTAACGCCAAAAGGCAGCTGGCGTTCCCTGCGTCCTAACGATTCTCTTTTTACGGGATAAGGGGAAAACGAAATAAAATGCATCAAGCGCAACTTGCCGAAGCCTTTTTGCAGCGGTATCACGATGCCCATGAACGATAACATAACCGAGCCGGACACCCCTTCGCACACAAGTTCTGAACCCCTTCGCCGCGCGATCGGGGAACGGTATCTGACGTATGCGCTGTCGACGATCATGCACCGTGCGCTGCCTGATGCGCGGGATGGTCTGAAACCTGTTCACCGCCGCATTTTGTACGCGATGCGCGAACTGCGCCTGTCATCAACGGGTGGCTTCCGGAAGTCTGCCAAGATTTCCGGCGACGTGATGGGTAACTATCACCCGCACGGCGACGCCGCGATCTATGACGCGATGGCGCGTTTGGCGCAGGACTTTGCCGTGCGCTATCCGTTGGTGGATGGTCAGGGTAACTTCGGCAACATCGACGGCGATAACCCAGCTGCCTCGCGTTACACCGAAGCGCGACTGACCGTCGTGGCCGAGGCGATGCTGGACGGGCTGAACGAAAACGCCGTCGACTTCCGCCCGAACTATGACGGCACGCTGGAAGAACCCGTTGTTCTGCCCGCGTCTTTCCCGAACCTTCTGGCGAACGGCGCCAGCGGTATTGCCGTGGGCATGGCGACGAATATCCCGCCGCACAATATTTCCGAACTGATTGATGCCTGTCTGCATCTGATCAAGTCGCCCAACGCGCAGGACGACACCCTGTTGAATTACGTCCCCGGTCCGGATTTCCCGACGGGTGGCGTTTTGGTGGAATCGCCGGAAAATATCGCGCAGGCCTATAGCACTGGTCGTGGATCGTTCCGCCTACGGGCGAAATGGGCGATCGAGGATCTGGGCCGTGGCGTCTATCAGATCGTCGTGACCGAAATTCCCTATCAGGTTCAGAAATCCAAGTTGGTCGAACGGCTGGCCGAGCTGATCCAGACCAAAAAGGTTCCGATCCTTGCCGATGTCCGCGACGAAAGCGCCGAAGACATCCGCATGATCCTCGAACCCAAGTCCAAGAACGTGGACCCCGATGTTTTGATGAACATGCTGTTCCGCAACTCGGACCTCGAGATCAAGTTCAGCCTGAACATGAACGTTCTGATCGACGGAGTGACGCCTAAGGTCTGCTCGATGAAGGAAGTGCTGCGTGCCTTCCTTGATTTCCGTCGCGATGTTCTGTGCCGCCGCTCGGCGCACCGGATGGAAAAGATCGACCACCGCCTTGAGGTGTTGGAAGGTCTGATCATTGCCTTCCTGAACCTTGATCGCGTGATCGACATCATTCGCTACGATGACGATCCCAAGGCCGCGTTGATGCGCGAAGACTGGTCTCAGGATCACAAACGCGCCACGTCCGAGGCCGATTATGTCGGGCCGTCCGATGTGATCCCCGCCTCTGCCGTGACCCTGACCGAGGTTCAGGCCGAAGCGATCCTAAACATGCGCTTGCGGTCCTTGCGTCGTCTCGAAGAGATGGAGCTGGTCGCGGAGCGGGATCGCCTGATGGAAGAGCGCGCTGGTCTGGAAGACCTGCTGGCCAGCGAAGACCTTCAGTGGACCCGCATTTCGGAACAACTGCGCGAAACCAAGAAGGCGTTCGGCAAGGGCTATGCCGGTGGCGCACGTCGCACCATGCTGGCCGAGGCCGCCGAAGCCGAAGACGTTCCGATCGAAGCAATGATCGAACGCGAGCCGATCACGGTGGTCTGTTCGCAAATGGGCTGGATCCGCGCGATGACCGGCCACATCGATCTAACCCGCGAACTTAAATTCAAAGACGGCGACGGCCCGCGCTTTATCTTCCACGCCGAAACCACAGACAAACTGCTGATCGCTGCGTCGAACGGGCGTTTCTATACCATTTCCGCCGCGAACCTGCCCGGCGGGCGCGGCATGGGTGAACCGCTGCGTCTGATGGTCGATCTGCCGAACGAGGCCGAGATTATGGATATCCTGATCCACAATCCCGACCGCAAACTTCTGGTCGCGTCCTCGGCCGGTGACGGCTTTGTCGTGCCCGAGGCCGATGTCGTGGCGCAGACGCGAACCGGCAAACAGGTACTGAACGTCAAGGACGGCATCCGTCTGCTGGTCGTGAAACCAGTCGAAGGTAATGCCGTGGCTGTCGTGGGCGAAAACCGTAAGGTCCTGATTTTCCCGCTGGATGAACTGCCGGAAATGGGTCGGGGCAAGGGCGTGCGCCTGCAAAAGTACAAAGACGGCGGATTGTCCGACGCGAAAACCTTTGTGCTTGAGGTCGGCCTGAACTGGCTTGATCCCGCAGGCCGGACCCGCACCGTCACGCATGAAGAACTGGGCGAATGGATCGCAAAACGCGCCTCGGCGGGGCGCATGGCCCCACGCGGGTTCCCGCGGGACAACAAGTTTACCTGATACCGAGAACAAAAAAGGGTGCTTTAAGGCACCCTTTTTTAGTTTCGCAAATCAATCGCTTTGCCCTTTACCGAGCGCACAACTTTTAGCAGAGTGGCGGCAGTTAACCTTAGGGAAAGAAATTTATGACCAGCCCATTAACAGGCTCACCGAGCGGCGATTTAAACGTCAATTATAATGGCACCAAGAAGGAGATGTTCAGCCTTGCCTTCAAGACCGGCATGCTGACCATCGTGACCTTCGGCATCTACCGCTTCTGGCAGAAAACACGACTGCGCCGGTACATCTGGTCGCGCGCCAATGTGGGCGGCGACACCTTTGAATACACCGGCACAGGGCTGGAAAAGCTTTTGGGCTTTCTTGTCGCGATCGTGTTTCTGGCCGTCTATCTCGGCATCATCCAGATGGTGCTGTTCTTCTTTGGCATGAACATCATGGTAGACCCCGAAAACGCATCACCGGCACAGGTGATTGGACAGATCCTGGCGATCTACATTTCGTTCTTTGCCGTGCTTCCGTTTCTGCTTTTCGCGGTCTACCGCGCACGCCGCTATAAGCTCGCCCGCACCCGTTGGCGGGGCATCCGCTTTGCCATGGAAAAGGGCGCGTGGGGCTATGTCTGGCGGGCGATTGGCCACGGTCTTTTGACGCTGGTTACCTTGGGCATCATGCTGCCGCGTCAGACCTATTACCTTGAGAAATACATGACCGACCGCACCTGGTTCGGCGACGCCCGCTTCGAGCAACAGGGCCGCTGGACGGCGCTTTATGGCAAGATGAAGCACGTCTTCATCGGGCTTGCCCTGCTCATCGCCTCGGGCGTCGGCTTCGCGCTGAGCGCCGACGGCTTCTCGGGGCTCACGCTGCTGGCCATCGTCGCGATTCCGGTGGGCGTGGTCTGGTTCGGGATCGGCCTGATCTCGTACAACGTCCAGAGCTTCGCCTATCTCGCGCAGAACAAGACGCTGGGCGAGCGCATCGCCTTTCACGCAGAGCCCCGCACCAAGGACATCATCCTCGCCTACATCGTCGGCAGCATCGTGCTGGCGATCGGTGCTTCGCGTGTCGATGGCATCCCCGCCATCGTTTACGCCGCTGAGATCGTACGGCGGTTCACGGTTGACAAGTACATTCAGATGGCCGCCTACGAGACCTCCGACGCGGAGGCCGTTCTGGATGGCGACATCGGCGAATTTGTTGAGGCGTACTTGGCCAGTACGGTTGGCGATGCCCAGCCTATCATGTAAGCTCAAATAGCCTGTCGTATCTTTAGGGGTGGGACGAGGGGGATTCTCGAATGAT
>CATNDK010000237.1 GCA_950096585.1 Thalassococcus halodurans
ACATGCTTGATTGGCTTTGGGCCGAAGTGGGGGGCATTGCCGATCTTGGGTTGCCGGAATGGATGAACGCCTTCCTGCCGCATCCGTCTTTTACATCAATGGCCTTGGATTATTCGCCCATTTTGGCAATGGGCGATGCGTTCACGCGGACCATGTCACCATACGGCTGGGGTGCATTCTATAACAATCCGCTCAGAAAGATCGTCGAACGCTTTGATTTTGATAAGGTTTGTCGCACAGATGGGCCCTGTTTGTTTGTGGGTGCGACGTCCGTGCGTGACGGCAAGGTCCGCATTTTCACACGCGAAAAGATCACGACCGATGCGATCCTTGCGTCGGCTTGCCTACCGACCTTATTCCAGGCGGTCGAAACCGAAGATCCGATCACAGGCGAAATCGAAGCGTTCTGGGATGGTGGATACTCCGGCAACCCGGCGCTTTTCCCATTGTTTGACAAAGGCTTGCCGGACGATGTGGTGATCGTAAACATCAATCCGGTCATCCGCGATGAATTGCCCAAGACACCGCAGGAAATCCAGAACCGCATCAACGAGATCAGCTTTAACTCGGCCTTGCTGAAGGAACTTCGCGCGATCGAGTTTGTTCAGCGTCTGATCGCCAACGGCAAGATTCAGGAAGGCACCATGAAAAACGTTCTGGTTCATATGGTGGCTGATGATGATCTGATGACCGGTCTGTCCGTGTCGACCAAGCTGGTGCCGATTGCAGGCCTGATCGGGCAGTTAAAGGATGCAGGGCGTCATGCTGCAGACGCGTTTCTAGCCGCGCACAAAGACAACCTGAACAACGTTCAAACGGTTGATTTGAAAAAGATGTTCAGCTGATCATCAAGACGCGATTTTCTGCGCGATCTCTTCGGGGATTTTTTCGTTCGGATACACAAGGCCGGCCGAAATCACCAGTTTGGCAGCATCTTCAAGGCTCATATCCAGTTCGATCACATCTTCTTTCGGGAAGAACAGCAAAAAGCCCGATGTCGGGTTGGGAGTGGTCGGAATAAAGACCGAAATCATCCCACCCATGTTCGGAACCTTGCGCGCCACTTCACCCTTGGCGTCGGTCGAGATAAAGCCGATCGCCCAAATACCCTTACGTGGGTATTCGATTAGGCAGGCCTTTTCGAAACTGCGATCTGATTGGACAAAGACGGTTTCAGCAATCTGTTTCACGCCGGAATAGACTGAACGCACAATCGGCATCCGCAACACAAGGCTTTCGCCCCAGCGGATCAACGAACGTCCAATCAGACCTTTCGCGATCCAACCAATCGTGATGGTAAATAGCAAAAGGAAAATCACGCCAATGCCGCGCAGGTTGATCCCGATATATTCCTCGGGGTTCAGGCGGGCAGGGACGAGGGGCACCACAAAGGCATCGATCCAGCCGATCACTGTCCACACCAGCCAGATCGTCAGGCCCACGGGCGCGATGACAA
This sequence comes from Thalassococcus halodurans, assembly GCA_950096585.1. Classification (GTDB taxonomy): domain Bacteria; phylum Pseudomonadota; class Alphaproteobacteria; order Rhodobacterales; family Rhodobacteraceae; genus Thalassococcus; species Thalassococcus halodurans_A. The sequence goes on from CATNDK010000237.1 coordinate 1,457, forward strand.
CGATACCAGTCAGAAAAGACGCCCGAAGCTTGGACAGCATACCGGGTTTCTTGGGTTCTGGATCAAATGGCGTGTTCATAAAGCTGCACTAATGTCTGGGTTGCTGACGTTAAGTTAGGATGGCTCGATTTGAACTACAATGCGCGCCACCCCGCAAATGACGGAAATCAGGCGAGTTTGGTCATTTCCTTTGCGATTTCTGTCGCAAGCCGTGCGTTATTCAGAACCAGAGCGACGTTCGAGGCCAGAGAACGCCCCTCAGTCAGTTCGAATATCCGCTGAAGAAGGAAGGGCGTGACGGATTTGCCTGCGATCCCTTGCGCCGTCGCCTCTGCCATCGCGGTTTCGATGATCGGCAGGATGACGTCACGGGGGATTTCGTTGGCCTCAGGGATGGGGTTGGTGACCAGCTGACCGCCCGAAAGCCCGAGCGCGGTGCGCATCATTTGCGCTTTGGCGATCTCAGCGGCAGTGTCCAGACGCAAGGGCGCAGACAGGCCCGAACTTCTGGACCAGAAGGCCGGGATTTCATTCTGTCCTACGGTAATCACCGGAACGCCCAGTGTTTCCAGAACCTCGAATGTTTTCGGCAAATCCAGAATTGCCTTGGCACCCGCTGCCACAACCGTCACCGGCGTTTGCGCCAGTTCTTGTAAGTCAGCCGAGATATCAAAGTTGTCTTCGGCACCTTGATGAACACCACCGATACCGCCCGTTGCAAAGACAGATATGCCAGCCAGATGTGCAGCAATCATCGTCGCGGCAACCGTCGTTGCGCCAGTTCGACCTTGGGCCATACAAACAGCGATGTCTGCGCGGCTCAGCTTGGCGACGTTTTTGGCCTGCGCCAGTTTGATCAGCTGATCATCATCCAGTCCGACGTGAAGGGTGCCATCCAGAACGGCAATTGTCGCGGGCACAGCGCCGCCGTCGCGCACGGTACGTTCAACCTGTTGAGCGACCTCAAGGTTCTGCGGCCAGGGCATGCCGTGGGTAATGATCGTGGATTCAAGCGCCACAATCGGCTGGCCTGCGTCACGCGCGGCGGCCACGTCTTGGGAATAGGTGATGTCGATCATGATGGTGTATCTCCGGACACGAACTTTGCGGCGGCATCCAGCGCTTGGGCCAAGGCAGAGGTTCTGTCAGCATCGTTGAACTCGGCAGCGATATGCGCCGCCATGAAAGTGTCGCCAGCACCAGTCACGCGTGTGACCAGAACTTCTGGCGGGGGCAGGGTGATCAGACCATCCGGATGCGCATCTGTCGTGGCCTCACCGCCATTGGTAACCAACGCCCGCGCCGCGCCTTTGCTGAGCAAGGCCTGACCTGCCTCTTCCGACGTCGAAAAGCGTGTGTGGCAAAGAATGCCAGCCTCTTCGAGGTTGACGTATAGCGTGCCGCGGCCACTGCGCAGGAAGGGAAGCAGGCGCTCGGCCTTGCCGGGCGAAGCGGGGGCAATCCGCAGATCGGCCGATTGGAAAGCGGGATCATGGGCTATATCATCCAACAACCGCTCTGTCAGATTGCCATCCAGCGCAATCAACCCGCTATAAGGCGCATCCGCCTTGCCCAAACGCCCGTCATACAAAGCCTGCAGGATCTTTGCCCCGGCTTTTTCCAACGAATGGGCATCGGCGATGGCGGCGATCAAACCGTTCGCACCTTCCACCGCCATATAGCAGTCAGTCGGCAAATCATCAGAGCGATACACATAATCCGTGATCAACCCCATATGGCGGCATTCGCTGATCAGTTCTTCACCTTCGGCATCGCGCCCGACTGCGGATAACAAAGCGGGCGTCAGACCAAAGCGCCCAAGCGTCATTGCGATGTTCAGCGCAACACCGCCCGGAATGCGGATGATCCGTCCCGGCACGTCGGCGCCTTTGGCCATATGGCTGGGCGAACGCCCGATGACGTCCCACAGCACCGAACCGATGCACAGGATATTCGAATCTTTTGTCATGAGAAGTTAATGAAGGGGCCAGAGGTACACTGCAATAGCTGCCGTTTGATCAAAGGGTCAAAAATTGACGAACCCAGTGACTTGACTTCCCTTAATATCGACCGAGAGTTATTGAACCACGACAGACATAGAGACGAGGCATTCATGCGGGTCATTAGATTTTTGTGCGCAATTCTAGCATTTTGTGCATCCGGCATGAACGCCAGCGCGCACGAAGTGCGTCCCGCCATCGCCGACCTTAGCAGCGACGCGGAAAAACTGACCCTGTCTGTGACATTGAATGCAGAAGCCATCCTGTCCGGTGCCGATCTGACGTCTGTAGAAGACACCGATGCGTTGGCGGAGTCCGACCAGATTGATGCGATGCGAGCCCTTCCGGCTGACGAATTGTCAGCGCTGATTTCTAAAAACGCCGGGGCGCTGACCTCTGCGATCCAAATTCAGTCACCCGAAGGACCCGTGTCATTGGGTTTGACCGATACGACCATAACTCCGGAAGCTGATCAGTCTCTTCCAAGAGACACCGTTCTGGAATTTCAGGGAAGCCTGCCAGACGGCACTGACACAGTGAGCGTCACTTGGCCCGCAGAGTGGGGCATGTTGGTTCTGCGTCAGCAGGGTGTGGAGGAACCTTTTACAGGGTACCTGAGTGGTGGCGAGGCATCTGATCCTATCATGTTGGCTGGCGGCGGTGAGCTTTCTGGCTGGAGCAGCTTTCTGACGTATATCCCCGTGGGCTTCGATCACATCGTGCCGATGGGACTTGATCACATTCTGTTTGTCCTTGGCCTGTTTTTCCTGACCTCTCGTCTTGGGCCGCTGCTGTGGCAAATCTCGGCATTCACGTTGGCGCACACTGTTACCTTGGCGCTGGGTGCTTTGGGACTGGTGAACATCCCCGGCCATATCGTCGAACCGCTGATTGCCGCGTCGATCGTATTCGTGGCGTTGGAAAACATCTTTTCAAACGGCATGAGCAAATGGCGCCCTGTCGTTGTTTTCCTGTTCGGCCTTCTGCACGGCTTGGGCTTTGCCAGCGTTTTGGGCGAATTCGGGCTTCCGCAAGGCCAGTTCATTCCCGCACTTCTGGGCTTTAATGTCGGTGTCGAAGTCGGACAGCTTTTCGTAATCGCCTGCGCATTCCTGATTGTGTGGATCGCACTGCGCGTCGATGCGCTGGAAATGACGGAACGAACGGGTCAGGTCTTCTATGGTGTGCTCACCCTCATATTCATCGTCATGGCATTCCTGATGAAAGGCACCGGCTTTGAAGCCTACGTAGATCTGCCTGCGCCGGCGTTCTTCCTGCCGCTCGCGTTTTTGTCCGCGCTGTGCATCCTTTCGGCAACCAATGTGGACAAGCTTGAGGCCTATCGGAACTACGTGGCAATTCC
>CATNDK010000238.1 GCA_950096585.1 Thalassococcus halodurans
CCTGCAGAACCTGCCGTACTTCGACCGTCTCGACTACGTGGCGCCGATGAACCAGGAACACGCCTGGTGTCTGGCCATCGAAAAGCTGACCGGCGTTGAAGTTCCGCGCCGCGCGTCGCTGATCCGTGTCCTGTACTCGGAAATCGGCCGTATCCTGAACCACCTGCTGAACATCACCACTCAGGCGATGGACGTAGGCGCGCTGACCCCGCCGCTGTGGGGCTTTGAAGAGCGTGAAAAGCTGATGGTGTTCTACGAGCGCGCCTGTGGTGCCCGTTTGCACGCGGCATACTTCCGCCCCGGTGGTGTCCATCAGGACCTTCCCGAAGATCTGCTGGACGATATCGACCAGTGGGCGGTGGAATTCCCGCGCGTTATTGCGGACATCGACGGTCTTCTGACAGAAAACCGCATCTTCAAACAGCGTAACGCCGATATCGGTGTTGTGACGGAAGAAGATATTCAGAACTGGGGCTTCTCGGGCGTTATGGTCCGTGGTTCCGGTCTGGCATGGGACCTGCGTCGTGCGCAGCCCTACGAATGCTATGACGAGTTCGACTTCCAGATCCCCGTTGGCAAAAACGGCGACTGCTACGACCGCTATCTGGTCCGTATGGAAGAAATGCGTCAGTCGCTCAGCATCATCCGTCAGGCAATTGCCAAGCTGAAGATGCCCGAGAACCAAGGCGATGTTCTTGCTCGTGGCAAGCTGACCCCGCCGAAGCGGTCGGACATGAAGACCTCGATGGAGGCTTTGATCCACCACTTCAAACTGTACACCGAAGGTTTCCACGTGCCCGAAGGCGAAGTTTACGCCGCTGTCGAAGCACCGAAGGGCGAATTCGGTGTCTACCTGAAGGCCGATGGTTCCAACAAACCCTACCGCGCCAAGCTGCGCGCACCGGGCTTCCTGCATCTGCAGGCGATGGACTACATTGCCACCGGTCACCAACTTGCTGACGTCGCCGCGATTATCGGCACCATGGACGTCGTGTTTGGAGAAATCGACAGATGACAATGACTTTCGTTCAGACGTTCGCAGTAGGCGGGCTTAATGCATCCCTGAAAAAAGTTGCTGGTGTAATCGCACCTCTTGCTTTGCTTGGGGCCTGCGCGATGCCGCCGGAAGGGACCAGCACCAACGATGTCGAGAACTACATCGCTGCGGTCGAATCCCTTGGATGTGACGTTGGAAACGAAGGTGATTTGCAGGCTCTGGAAATCCAGACCGGTCTGACACCGACGCAACTGGCTGAGATGGCTGAATACCTGATCGACTCTCGCCAGGGGGCTTTGCTGTCCAACGGCGGTTTCCGTCTGAAAGTGGGTGCCTGCGCGCCCGAGGACGAAGCCGCGACAACAACCGAAGCGGCTGCTGCGAGCTAAGGCTAAGCAGCGGCGCTGAACCGACATAACCCGGGCAGGGGGCTTCCATTCCCTGCCATCCGCGTGCCGACGCAATAGGACATAACAATGCTGAGACGTCTTCACCCTGAACAACCGGCAAGCTTTGCCTTCACTCCGGCCAACCAAGCTTGGGCAGAAGCGCAGATCACCAAATACCCTGCGGGTCGTCAGGCATCTGCGATCATTCCGCTGCTGTGGCGTGCTCAGGAACAAGAAGGCTGGCTGACCCGTGCCGCAATCGAACATGTGGCAGCGATGCTTGACATGGCCTACATGCGCGCGCTCGAGGTTGCGACGTTCTACTTCATGTTCCAGCTGCAGCCGGTTGGCAGCGTGGCGCACTTCCAGATTTGCGGCACGACGTCCTGCATGATCTGTGGCGCGGAAGATCTGGTTGCTGTCTGCAAGGAAAAGATCGCCGCCAAGCCTCACCAGCTGTCCGCAGATGGCAAGTTCTCGTGGGAAGAGGTTGAATGCCTTGGTGCCTGTGCGAACGCCCCGATGGCGCAGATCGGCAAAGATTACTACGAAGACCTGACGGCCGAGCGTCTGGCCGAGATGATCGACGAAATGGCAGCAGGCAAGGTTCCGACACCGGGCCCGCAGAATGGCCGTTTCACATCCGAGCCCAAGGCCGGTCTGACGTCGCTGACAGGCGACAACGCAGGTTATAAATACAACGCCTCGGCAACGCTGGCGACAGACATTGGTGACTCGATCAAGCGTATCGACGGCACCGAGGTTCCGCTGTCCGCCCCGTGGAACGACCAGCGCGGTGGCGAAGCTGGCCCCGTTGTGAAGTCTGATTCTGCTGCTGGTAAGAAACCGGCTGTGTCCAAGGGTAAGCCCGCTGACGACACCGGCGTCGACAAGCGCGAGGCGACTGCCAAATCCAAGGCGAAACCCAAAACAACGACCGAAAAGGCGGCAAAACCGGCTGCGAAGGCCAAAACTGTGGCCGAAACAGCACCAAAAGCCGCAGAGTCCGTATCCGACGAAGGTACAAAGCCACAAACGCTGACGGCTGCGCGCGACGGCAAAGCCGACGATCTGAAACAGATCAAAGGCGTCGGTCCGAAGCTTGAAAGCCTATTGAATTCAATGGGTTTCTATCACTTCGATCAGGTTGCGGCATGGACTGGCGAAGAAATTCGCTGGGTTGACCAAAATCTTGAAGGTTTCAAAGGCCGCGTGACCCGTGACGAATGGGTCGAGCAAGCCAAGCTGTTGGCGTCCGGAGGCGAGACGGAGTTCTCTTCCCGTGTTAAAAAGGGCAACGTGTACGACACGTAACTTTAAGAATACGGACAGGGAGTTAAAAAAATGGGTGAACCGAAGAATGGCATGAGTTGCTCGACGGGATGCTGGGCACTTGCCGCTGGCATCGGTCTGATCACCTTTGTGATTTTGACGATCATGAGTGGTTTCAGCTTATTCGCCGCTTTGTTCTTGGGGCTGTTGGTTTTTGTTCTTTCGGGGCTGCTGTTCAACTGGCTGTTCTGCGCAAGCAATGACGCCGTCGCTTCGACAACAACCGCGACATCTTCCACATCTGCACCGGCGGCCGCTGCCGCGTCTGGCGCTGCTACTGCGACACCTGCGGCGGCGACATCCGCCAGCACAGAGACGTCTGGCGCTGTGAAGTCGAAGACCACGCTGGCTGGTGAAGATGAACTTGCCAGCCGCAAGGGCGACTGGAAATACGAAGGCGATGCTGCAAGCGACGCATCTGCATCCGCAGACACGGAAGCCCCTGCTGCAAGCGCAGCCGCCGAACCTGCTGCTGCCGAAGCGTCTGCCGCGTCGGTATCGACATCCACGGCTGCGGCCCCCGCCGCGACACCGGTGAAGTCGAACACCACGCTCGCGGGTGAGGAAGAACTGGCCAGCCGTAAGGGCGAGTGGAAATACGAAGCCCCCGCTAAGGAAAAGGCACCGGCGAAAAAGCCAGCGGCCAAGAAGGCACCTGCAAAGAAGGCGGCTGAAAAGAAGCCTGCGGCCAAGAAAGCACCGGCCAAGAAGGCGGCAGCACCCGAGGCTGCACCTGCGGCGGCAACCGACGCTGGCACCAAGCCTGCGGCGCTCAAAAAACCCCGTGCAGGCGGCGCAGACGATCTGAAGATGATCAAAGGCGTTGGCCCCAAGCTGGAAGAGATGCTGCATTCGCTGGGCTTCTACCACTACGATCAGGTCGCGGCGTGGAAAGACGCCGAGGTCGCATGGGTTGACCAGAACCTCAAAGGCTTCAAGGGCCGCGCGACGCGCGACGCTTGGGTCGAACAGGCCAAACTTTTGGCTGCGGGCGAAGGGACCGAGTTCTCCAAGCGCGCGTCGAAAGACGGCACGTACAAATAAAGGGGCTTAAATCGCGATGACGAAAACCGATCCTACAGTACGACAAGGGCGCATTCTTGCGCTCGTCGTTGCCGGATTGGGCATCTTCTGGATCGCGATCACCGCTCTTGGGGGTGCGTTGGACTGGAGCCAGCGCACCCGCGCATTGTTCGATCTGGCCGTGCTGGCTGGTTTCGGATGGGCACTTTGGATGATCTACCAACTCTGGCGGTCCCGCCAGAAGGACAAGGACTAGGCAATGCTGCAGGATCAGGATCGCATCTTTACCAACATCTACGGGATGCATGACCGCACCCTGAAAGGTGCGCAGGCGCGCGGCCACTGGGATGGCACCGCGAACATCATCAAGAAAGGCCGCGACTGGATCGTGGACGAGATGAAGAAATCCGGTCTGCGTGGTCGTGGCGGTGCGGGCTTCCCCACCGGCCTGAAATGGTCCTTCATGCCCAAGGAAAGCGACGGTCGTCCGTCTTACCTTGTGGTCAACGCTGACGAATCCGAGCCCGGTACATGTAAAGACCGCGAAATCATGCGCCACGATCCGCACACGCTGATCGAAGGCTGCCTGATCGCGTCCTTCGCGATGAACGCGAACGTCTGCTACATCTACATCCGTGGCGAATACATCCGGGAACGCGAAGCGCTGCAGAACGCGATCGACGAGGCCTATGATGCCGGTCTGGTCGGCAAGAACGCTGCCGGTTCCGGTTGGGATTTTGATATCTTCGTCCACCATGGCGCGGGCGCATATATCTGCGGCGAAGAAACCGCGCTGCTGGAAAGCCTTGAGGGCAAAAAGGGCATGCCCCGCATGAAGCCGCCGTTCCCGGCGGGTGCGGGTCTTTATGGTTGCCCGACAACTGTGAACAACGTTGAATCCATCGCCGTTGTCCCGACGATCCTGCGTCGTGGCGGTGACTGGTTCTCGTCCTTCGGTCGTCCGAACAACGCAGGCACCAAGCTGTTTGCGATCTCGGGCCACGTGAACAACCCCTGCGTGGTCGAAGAGGCGATGTCGATTTCTTTCGAAGAACTGATCGAAAAGCACTG
>CATNDK010000239.1 GCA_950096585.1 Thalassococcus halodurans
GAGACGGCCAGATCGTCCATCGTCATAGGCAGGCCCAAATCGACCAGACTGGTAACGCCGTAATCGGTGATTCCACAGGGCACGATCCCGTCGAAATGGTTCAGTTCCGGCTCGACGTTGATCGAGATGCCATGAAAGCTGACCCATTTTTTCAGCCGGATGCCGATGGCGGCAATCTTGTCTTCGGCCACGTCACCCGAGGGCAGGGCAGGCTTTTCAGGACGTTCGATCCAGACGCCAACGCGACCCGGCCGAATGTGTCCGGTCAGGCCGAATTCTTCCAAAGTCAGGATCACCCATTTTTCCAGATCGCGGACAAAGCAGCGCACATCACGCCCGCGTTCGCCGACATTCAGCATCACATAGGCCACACGTTGACCGGGGCCGTGATAGGTGAACTGGCCACCGCGTTTGGACGGGTAGACCGGAAACCGGTCGGGGTCTTTCAGGTCTTCGATCTTGGCGCTGGTGCCGGATGTATAAAGAGGCGGGTGTTCGACCAGCCAGATCAATTCGTTGGCTGTGCCCTCGGCGATTTCGGCCGCGCGCTTTTCCATAAAGGCAACCGCGTCGTCGTAATCTGTCAGCCCCGGGGTGTTGCGCCATTCGATCATGATAAGTGCCAGTTTCTGCGCCGGTTAAGGCTGTTGAACTCGGGCTCCATTTGCCCGCGTCGGGCAGGGAAGTGCAAGCCCAGACCCCCTGCGGCAAATATTCGTGCGATGGGGCGGATTTCCGTCAATTTGCTCTTCACATCGCGCGGAGGCTGATTTATATGCCGCGCTACCAAGTCAAGACGTGCGGTCGTGGCGGAATGGTAGACGCGCAGCGTTGAGGTCGCTGTGGGGTAACACCCGTGGAAGTTCGAGTCTTCTCGACCGCACCAATTTCCCAGACAATTTAGTAAATTATGTCTGTTAGGCGTTTGCCTTATGCTTGCGCGTGAAAAACGAATTCAATTTGAAAGTATCATTTGTAACGTGGGGTCTGGACCCTTTATTTATCGCTATGATTGCTGAACAATTATAAAATTTAACTCTAAGGTGAGAATTATGCCCAAGAAATTTCCGTGGAAGCAAAACTTTCTGAAAGTCCCTGCGACAATAATGAAGAAGCTTCAGAAGCTTGATGATGATTTTGTAAAGATCGCTGCGACTAAAAATATTTCGAAGGACGACATTAAAGACGGTGCATACGACCACGTTGGGCTTTTTTGGGGGGATGGAGAGGTAATCACCGGGGAGCCAGTTGTGCCATCCGCGGAAATTGGAAAGCGGCCGTTTCGTAACGCCCGCGGATGGGATCGAGTCAGGGAAGATTGGCCGAAAGTCACTAAAACATGGACATTTGAAGCACCTAATTTTGGGGACGGTGCGCGTAACGGTTATTCAACCAGATATCGAACTCAGGAAGTGAAACAACACCAAATTTTCGAACCACAAGGAATGAACATTGTCGCTCGAGTGCTTAAAGACAACGGTGGTGACAAAATCTTAATCAACTTTGAACTCAGCCCAGTTTTGTCACGGTCAATGCCCGAGTTCGAACTAATGTTGCTCTGGGCTATCAACGTGATGCAAGAAAACACTGGCGTAGCGGATTTGTATGCCAGCGATGTTTCCGCAGAAGATTATCTAAAAACCATAACTCTGGATTGGCAGATTTTTCCGAGTGGATCAGCAGATGAGTTAATCGCACGTCTGGAGAAAAATGCGGGTAATGGAAAAAACGTAGAATTTGCGGAAGAAATTCGAGATCGAGTGTCTTTCTTTGAAGTTTTTGAGCCTGCTGCTTACATTCGAGGACAAGGGGGCTTTGGGTCTTATTTTGGCGCTCAGTTCACTGAAGACCTCGTTGTGTTTGAAAACCTTCGGTACGGTCATGCAGTATACCTTCTTTATGAAGACTGGGAGCAAGTTTCCCGCCGATCGAGACTCGATTTGCTTCGAGATATCGATGCTAACTTCGATAGGATAATTCACAATAATGGTTGGCAGACTCGGCTAAGAGAAATGTTGCAACTAAAATTGCGTGAAAGAGGTTTAAGCACGCGTGCGGCTATGCGAGGCCCAATAAGAAGACGTCGATGAAAAGACGCTGATCGGCATTTCATCTGAAGATGATGCTGAAGTTCCGCTTTCTATTTACGCAATTTCTCATGGCAGCGCGCTTAGCCATGCCCATGCTGTGCCCAGAGACAATGCGGTTGCGATCAGGACAGACGAGGCTGCGACGCGTTTTGCCCGACCGTACATGTTGGCAAAGACATAGGCGTTGATGCCCGGTGCCATTGCCGCGGTGATAACGGCAGAGCGGAAGGCCTCGGTCGGCAGTTCGAACGCTTTACCCAAGGTCCATGTGATGGTCGGGTGCAATACGAGCGACACAAAGCAAACGAATGCAATCACACGGAAATCTCCGTCCGGACGGTAGCGGAACAACACGCCGCCCACGCCAAACAATGCCGCCGGAAGGGCCGCGCGGATCATCATATCAAGCGCATCTGTCACAGGGCTTGGCAGACCCAGATCAAAGATGTTGAACACAGCACCCAGCATAATGCCGATCACCAGCGCATTGTGCAGCATGGCGTTCAGTACCGTGCGCACGGTGCCGATGGCGGTTTTGCCCTTGGCGCGGACAATTTCCATCGTCGTGATGCCCAGCCCGTAGCAAAACGGCGAATGCATCGCGAGGATCGCATAGTTCGCCTGAAGCGCGTCGGGCCCGTAGGCGCGTTCCGTGATCGGTAGGCCAAGCAGGACCGAATTGGCAAAGAGGCAGGCAAAGGCGATGGCTACGCAGTCTTCCCAATCGCGCTTGAACACGAAACGCGACACGACCATGCCCAAAGTGAACCCTGTGGCCGAGCCGGTGTAAAAGCTGACCAGCAGTTTCGGGTCAAAGCTGTCGCCGAGGTCCAGCGTCCAGATCGCTTTGAACAGAAGGCAGGGGATTGCAAAGTTCTGGGTGAACTTCATCAATCCGTCGACCGCATCGTTGCTGAACCCGCCGCGCCAAACGGCCAGATACCCCGCGCCAATCACCAGAAAGACGGGGAGGATAACTTCTAACAGCGCCTGCATGGCGGGTCCTTCGATTTAAAGCGGCAGGGTGATGACCATACCGTCGTAAGCGGGGGAAATGTGATCAGGCGTTTCGGCCAGAACAGTTTCGTAATCCAGATCAATATGCATGTTGGTCAGCACAGCGCGTTTGGCGGCGACCTTTTCAATCCACTCAAGTGACTGGGCTAGATGGGAATGCGTCGGGTGGGGATCGCGGCGCAGCGCGTCCAGAACCCAGACATCCAGATTGTCCAAATGCGTCCAGGCGTCGTCGGGAATGCTTGCAACATCCGGAAGGTAGGCAAGGCCAGCGATGCGGAAGCCTAGCGCATCCATCCCGCCGTGACGGACAAGGAAGGGTGTGAACGTGATCTCTCCGCCCGCACCAGTGACCGTCACATCGCCATCAATCAGATTCATATCCAGAATAGGCGGGTAGCTGCTGCCTTCAGGTGTTTCAAAGGCATAGCGAAACCGTTCGAACAGGTTGTCTCGTGTTGGTTCATCAGCCCAGACCTGCAGGCGCGCACGCATGTTGTAAACGATCATGCGCAGGTCATCCAAACCGTGGGTGTGGTCTGCGTGGGCGTGAGTGTAGATCACTGCGTCAATCTCGCCGACACCGGCGTCCAGCAACTGGGTGCGCAGGTCAGGCGAGGTGTCGATCAGAACCCGCGTGGTGCCAGCATCGCTGACACGTTCTACCAACATCGAACAACGTGTGCGGCGGTTTTTGGGATTGGATGGATCGCAATCGCCCCAATGGCCGCCGATGCGGGGCACGCCACCGGACGATCCGCAGCCAAGGATTGTGAACCGCAATTCGTTCGTCATGCGGGGCTCCATCCGGCGGCTTTGGCGAAGAGGCGGTCAAAGTTGGCTTCGGTTGCGGCGGCGAACTCGGCATAATCGATACCGAAGACCTCGGCACCTTTTTGCGCGGTATGGACAGAATAGGACGGCTCGTTGCGCTTGCCACGATAGGGCGGCGGCGCAAGGTAGGGGCTGTCGGTTTCGACCAGTAAACGATCCAGCGGTGCGCTTGCGAAAATATCGCGCAATTCCTGCGACTTGGGGAAGGCTGCGATGCCGGACATCGACAGATAAAACCCACAGTCCAAGGCCGCCTTGGCCAGTTCGGCGCTGGACGAAAAGCAGTGCATCACACAGGTGTAGGGTTTGGCCTTGTAGGCCGTGCTCAGAATGTCGGCCATGTCATCGTCAGCAGCACGCGCATGAATGATCAACGGCAGGCCTGTTTCCTGTGCGGCCTGAACGTGGATCTTCAGGGATGTCTTCTGAACCTCGGCGCTGTCGGCGGGGTAGTGGTAATCCAATCCCGTTTCGCCGATGCCCACAAACTTCGGGTGCTGGGACAGGGCGACCAATTCATCGACAGTCGCCATCGGTTCGTCCGCAACGCTCATCGGGTGGGTGCCCGCAGCGTAGAACACCGGATCGTTGTCTTCAGCAATCTTACGGACCAGCGGTTCATTCTTCAGACGCGTGCAGATCGTCACCATCCGGTGCACGCCCGCCTCGACCGCGCGGGCAATGACCTCGGGGCGGGTTTCGTCGAAATCGGGGAAATCCAGATGGCAGTGGCTGTCGGTGATCCGCGGGTGCGTCATAGTCAATCCGTTATCGTGCTTGATTTGGATATCTAGGAAGGCCGCACAGGGGTCAAGGCGGGAAGCGGTATTAGCGCAGTTTCGCAGCCGTCTCGCGCATTTGCATAAACA
>CATNDK010000240.1 GCA_950096585.1 Thalassococcus halodurans
CGGCTTCCGCGCACGCATGGCGACTAAAGCAGGCCGCAAGATTCTGAATGCCCGCCGCGCACGTGGTCGCAAGAGCCTGAGCGCGTAAGCTTTTTCAGGCAATCGAAGATACGGCACCGCCGAGGGCCCCTTCATAGGGAACACGCCTTCGGCGGTTTTGCCGTTTCTGGGGCACGGAATTCGTGGAAATCTTCATGGAAACACTGACCAAACGCGCCGATTTTCTGAAAGCCGCCCGCGCCAAGCGTCAGGGCACTGCTGGCATGTTGGTTCAGGCCCGCAAGCGCGATGATTACGGCGACGGGATTCGCGTGGGTTTCACCTGTTCCAAGAAGGTCGGCAATGCCGTGGCCCGAAACCGCGCCAAACGCCGCCTGCGCGAAGCGGCGCGCGCGGTTCTGCCCGAAAAGGGCGTCGCGGGTTATGACTATGTGCTGATCGGAAAGGCCGGTGCCACCGCCGAACGCGAATTCGAAGCGCTGAAGGGCGATCTGGCCTATGCGCTGAAAAAGCTGCACGCAGGCAAATGACCCTCGGCGCGCGCATCCTTTCCCTTCCGGTCAAGGCCTACCGCCTGATCTTTTCCCCGTGGGTCGGACACAACTGCCGCTATCAACCCACCTGTTCGGCCTACGCCTTGGAAGCCTTGGAAAAACACGGCGCGATCAAGGGCGGCTGGCTGGCCGCACGCCGCATCCTGCGCTGCCATCCGTGGGGCAAAAGCGGCTATGATCCTGTGCCCGCCCGCAAAGACGATTGATCAACAGATTTCGTTCTGTGCCGTTTGTTGGTTAGACTGGACCAAACACAGGATGACCGAATGAACCCAGCCAGCCTGATCGCCAGCCTTGCCGCGATTTTCTGCGCCACACCCGCCAGCGCCGACGACGTCGCCTTTGTCGAGGCGAACATCCTGTCGATCTTTTACCACGAGCTGGGCCACGCGCTGATCGATACGGAAAACCTGCCGATCTTTGGCCGTGAAGAAGACGCTGCCGATATTTTCTCGATCTTCTTTATCGACGCGACCTTCAAAGAAGACGCCGCCATCGCGGTTGCCGCCGATGCCGCGCTCGGGTTTCGCGCAGAGGCCCGCGAAAACGGCGGCGATGTCGCGTGGTGGGGGCTGCACAGCGCCGATCAACAGCGTTTCTACACAACCGTCTGCGTCTTCTACGGCGCCAACCCCGACGAACGCGGCCACCTGATCAAACAATTCAACCTGCCCGAAGAACGGGTCGAATCCTGTCCTTCGGAATATGATCAGGCAAACCACAGCTGGGGGCACGTTCTGGATGTGCTTGGAATCGACGAACCATCCGACACATTGGTCTACAGCGGCGATCGTGGGGATGATGCCTCGCTCACTGAACAGATCATCGCCGAAGAGGTCGATTTTCTGAACGAATACTACGCCCTATCCCACACCGTCACGGTCAGCATCGAAGACTGTGACGAGGCGAACGCCTTTTACGAACCCGAAGACCGCACGATCATCATGTGCTCGGAATTCGAAGACTACCTCTTTGACCTCGCGGAAAAGCGATAGTCTATGGCCCTTGCCCCAACGCCAAAGCGGACGTAAAGCAGCCTCATGCTTGATGATGCCGACGATATCCACCCGCTGTTTTACGGCGCCCCCAAAACGACCGAGTTCAAGAAACTTCGGAAACGGATCGTGCAATATACGCGCGAGGCGATTGAACAGTATGGCATGATCGAACGCGGCGCGCGTTGGCTGGTCTGCCTGTCAGGCGGCAAGGACAGCTACACCCTGCTGGCGGTTCTTTATGAACTGAAGTGGCGCGGCCTGCTGCCCGTCGATCTTCTGGCCTGCAATCTGGATCAGGGCCAGCCCGGCTTTCCAGCGACGGTCCTGCCCGAGTTCCTGAAAAAGATGGATGTGCCCCATCGCGTCGAATATCAGGACACCTATTCGATTGTCGTCGATAAAGTCCCGCAGGGCCGCACCTATTGCGCGCTATGTTCCCGCCTGCGTCGTGGCAACCTCTACCGTATCGCGCGAGAAGAAGGCTGTTCCGCCGTCGTTCTGGGCCACCACCGCGACGACATTCTGGAAACCTTTTTCATGAACCTGTTCCACGGTGGCCGCCTTGCGACGATGCCGCCGAAACTGGTGAACGAAGAAGGCGATCTGTTCGTGTACCGCCCCCTTGCCCATGTGGCCGAGGCTGACTGTGAAAAGTTCGCCAGATCAATGAACTACCCGATCATCCCTTGTGATCTTTGCGGATCTCAGGACGGACTTCAGCGCCAGCAGGTAAAGCAGATTCTGGATCAGTGGGAAAAGAATTCTCCCGGCCGCAGACAGGTTATGTTCCGGTCGCTGATGAACGCGCGGCCCTCGCATTTGCTGGACCCCAAGCTGTTTGATTTTGCAGGTCTGACACGCGACTCGGGCGAAGTTACAGAAAATCCTCAGGAAATCCCGAAACTGCGTTAACCGACCGGTCACGAATAGCGCCCTAGCCTGCCACAGAACAAAATGGCAACAGGGATTCGGGAATGCCGCGATCAGACAACCGTGCATCTTCGGGAAAACACGCATCTGGCCAGGCCAGCGTGATCTCGGTGCCGATGCTGTTTGCGACAGCGCCGGGGCTTCTTATGATCGGCCTTTGGTTCGGCGGCCAGGCGACGTTGGTCGCTGCCGCCTTGGCCCTGCCCTTCGCCGTTTGGGTCAGCACGCGACGCGGCGCCATGTCGGATTTGTCCGTACTTCGCAAATACGGCGAGGTGATCGAAGTTTCGCAGGCCGAACATCTGCTGGATGACCTTGTTCAATCTGCCAGACAGCAGAATCGCATCGCGTGCTGCTACATGATCGATATCGACGGGCTGCGCGCTATCGCGTCGGACTTTGGCGAAAAACCGGCCCGCGACGCGCGGCGCATCTGCCTGTCGCGCATCCGTGGCGTGCTGCGCGAAAATGACCGTGTGTTCCGCATCGGGGACAGCCGTTTCATCGTCCTGCCCAGCCTTGCTGTCGATATTGATGCCGATGGCGTGCGATTTCTGGGCAAGCGTCTTCAGGACGCCATCGAGGATCCGATCAACGTTGATCACGGCTCGCGTTTTTTGGGGGCATCCATTGGTGCCGCCGCGTCGTTCCAGCCGATCCCCGCCATAGATGGCAGCCACTTCATGGATGCGGCAACGCTCGCGCTCGAGGACGCAAATCGCCATGGTGGATCGACGGTGCGCTTATGGTCGAAATCCCTGCGCGCGGCGGATGAAACGCGCTGCGCTGTTCGCAGCGAACTGTCCGAGGCATTGGTCAATGGCCAAATCCAGCCGTGGTTCCAGCCCCAGATCTGCGCCCGCACAGGCAACCTGTCAGGGGTCGAGGCGCTAGCTCGTTGGGTTCATCCCACACGCGGCATCATCATGCCGGGATCGTTCCTTGAAAACATCGAAGCTGCGGGCAGCTCTGAACTGTTGGGCCAGATTATTCTGGAAAAATCACTGGACGCGATCAAAGCGTGGGATAAAGCGGGCTACCACGTGCCGGAAGTGTCGGTGAACCTGACCATGGATGAACTCCGCAACCCTGACATCGCCGCCAAACTTCAACGCGCTCTGGATCACGCAGGCCTTGAACCGGAAAGACTGGGCGTCGAAATTCTGGAAACGGTGATCACCGATAATTCCGATGATGGCATCCGCGAAAACGTCATCCGCATCGCCGATCTGGGCTGCCGCGTCAGCCTTGATGATTTCGGCACCGGCCATGCCTCGATCCGCGCATTGCGCAAACTGCCCGTGCACCGCCTGAAGATCGACCGCAGCTTTATCACCAACATGGAGCAGGACACCCATCAACAACGCATGGTCGCGGCGATCATCGGAATGGCCGATAAAATGGGGCTGGAAACCCTGGCCGAGGGTGTCGAAAACCTGTCCGAGCAGAGCCTGTTGGCGGACATGGGGTGTGAACATTTGCAAGGTTTCGGCATCGCGCGCCCAATGCCCGCCGATAAAATCCAGCGATGGATGACAGAACGTCTGGCCGATACGGCCGAAACCGCGCGGTCACCTCAGCTGCGCGACCGCCCCTAAGACACAGACCAAATCCGGCATTTTCCAAAGTTTCCCACGAAAACTGGCATGTTTGCCCTTAAATTCCGCGATTGCGGCACGATGTGAACGGGAATCGGGTTGACCTTGGCCGACGACGACTGTTGAACCCATGCAAGTTTAAAAACCAAGGGTGGCAGTCCCTCATGGACGATCAGAACAAGAACCTCATCCTCGCGACAGCGCTCAGCTTTATTGTGATCCTCGTATGGTTCCTGCTGTTCCCCCCGCCGGAAGCAGAGCCGACAGACCCCAACGCTCCTGCCGTGACCGAAAGCGTCACAGAGGATGGCGTGGCGAACACACCGACCGCCGTGGCTGGCGCCGGCGAGGTGCAAAACACCGAAGCCGAAGAGGCCAACGCGCCCCGCATCGACATCGACACGCCCCGTCTGGCTGGCTCGATCTCGCTTCTGGGTGGCCGGATCGACGATCTGCAGCTGAAAGATTACCGCGAAACGCTGGAAGATGGCTCGCCCATCGTTCACCTGTTCAAACCCGTTGGTGAAGAAAACGCATTCTACGCGCTTCACGGCTGGGCACCGGGCAGCGGCCTTGGCATCGATGACGGCCTGCGGGGGACGCGGGTTGCGTTCCAACAGACTGTCCAGCGGCGAGAACGTCAGCGAGGTCAGGGTGAAGGTCAATACCGAGGCCAGCGCCAGCAGGATGACGTAGTTCAGCAGCCGGCGGG